>NZ_KB897947.1:774440-1012891 GCF_000377265.1 Thioalkalivibrio sp. ARh3 | reverse complement strand
CGGCTTGACCTTGCCCGCCTCCAGATCCCGGACCCACATGCAGTCGAGCTTGTTCTTGCTGACATCAATGCCGATATGGGCCATCTCGTCCTCTCGCCTTGTCCGTACAGCCTCACCCGTCCCTTACGGGGGGCTTGGATACCGTTCAAACTTCGAGATGAAAAAGGACTCGGGGGCCCATCTACGGCACAGGTTCGTGACCTCAGGATGCGATCGGGTTACCCCGAGTCCGGTGCGGTCCATGGTAGCGATCCGTGAACCGCAAGACACAAGGATGCGATGAGCCCCGCGAAACGCATCAATGCAGGACGCCACCCGAGTCACCCTGCCTACTCGTCATCGTACCCGGTCAGCTCCACGAAGCCGCGACCCACCGGATCGCCATCCACATCCAGGATGTCCACCGCGCCTTCCCAATAGCGGATTACGGTATCCATCTCCTGTTCGTCGCGGATGGCGCGCACGGTGAACTCGCGTGGCCCCGAGCCGTCCGGCGGCGCGATGCGCATGGCCCATTCCACCGGGTACCGGTTGCCGGAGGGTTGCGTGGCCCAGCGCCGGGGCTCCAGTTCGACCTGGTCGGGTTCCAGCAGCCGATCGTCGGCGTCCGCCGGCATCCAGCGGCCCTTGGACAGCGGGTGTGGCTCGCCGTCCTCCTTGCGCAGCTGGTAGTACATAACGTCCAGCCCGTCGTCGAACTGCAGCGCGAACCAGTCCCAGCCCACCTGATCCTCGGCCAGTGCACTGGTGCTCCACTCGCGGTCCATCCAGGCCTGACCGGTGACCGCCAGGGGCCCGTGCTCCGCGCGCTCGACCTCCCCGCTCACCGCGATGCGGGGCATGGAATAGTAATAGGAGGCATTGCCCGGCTCCGGGCCCTTCTGGCTGAGGCCCGCCTCGCCCTGGAGGACCGGGCCCCGCAGGGGCTCCAGTTCCAGGGCCAGCCGGTAGTCGTCCACGCTGAAGTCCAGCGTCCAGCGATCCCGGTCCAGATCCGCCAGCTGCCAGTCCTCGGCCCAGACCCGGCCGACCGGCTCCGTGGCCCCGGCCAGCCCCGCCCCGTCGCGCACAAAGCGCTCCTCGGAGGCGTGGTGCCCGGCCTCGCGGTCGATCACCGCGGTATGCGCCATCCAGATATCCGGGCTGGCCCAGGCCGACTCGTGCCAGCGCGCATCACCCGCCAGTTCCGGCGCCAGCCCGACGCGGAAGAAGGTGATGTGGAAGCCCAGCCGCTCGCCCTCCGGCCCGTCGAGATTGCCGGTCACATACCACCACTCGTTGCGAAACCCCGGGTGCGGCCCGTGGTCCCGCGGAAACTCGAACACCCGCGGCGCATCCGCACGCCGGAACCCGGCCGTCTCCTCCCCGCCCAGGGCCTCGCCCACGCGCAGCCCGGACACCTCGGCCTCGCGCGCATCCGGCGGCTCCGCCCCATCACAGGCTGCCAGGAGCACCACGAGCACAACCAGCACCAACAGGCGCAGGACCTGGCATAAGAGTGCCTGTGGGAGCGGGCTTGCCCGCGAAGGGGCCTTGCCAGGGCCTGGCGCGGGCAGGGGCTTCGCGGGCAAGCCCGCTCCCACAGAGCCCGCTCCCACAAAGCCCGCTCCCACAGCCTTCAACCCCGCCATC
Source organism: Thioalkalivibrio sp. ARh3 (assembly GCF_000377265.1). NCBI lineage: Bacteria > Pseudomonadati > Pseudomonadota > Gammaproteobacteria > Chromatiales > Ectothiorhodospiraceae > Thioalkalivibrio > Thioalkalivibrio sp. ARh3. The sequence goes on along the minus strand of NZ_KB897947.1, from coordinate 1,011,259 downwards.
ACGGCACCTCCCTTAACGCCGGCACCAGCCGCATGCGCGCCATGCGCCAGGCCGGGATCAGCGCCGCCAGCAGCGCGGCCCCCACGCCCAGAGCGACGGTCTCGGCAATCTCGCGGCCTGCCCAGCGCAGGTCCATGCCCCAGCCGAACGCCTCGCGGTTGATCACCTCGATCAGCAGCCAGCCCATGCCCAGCCCCAGCGGGATCGCGGCCAGCGCGGCGAAGGCACCCAGTACCGCGCCCTGAAACACCACCAGCCCGCGCACCCCGCCGGGCAGCAGGCCCAGGCTGCGCAGCGTGGCGAATTCTCGCGCGCGTTCCATCTGAAGGGCCATCAACGCCCCGAGGATCGCGATGAACGCGACCAGCAGCGTGATCACCCGCAGCAGGTGCGTGATCGCAAAGGTGCGGTCGAAGATCGCCATCGACTCCTGCTCGATATCGCCGGGGCGCGTGACCATGGCCGCCGTCTCGCGCTCGGCCAACCACGCCTCCAGGCGCTCGACCACCGCGCCGGCATCTGTGCCCTCGGGCAGTCGCAGGCCAAAGGAACCCACCTCCTCGGCGCCGGCCGCGCCCGCGTAGAACCGCTCGCCCAGCATCAGCACCGTGCCCTGCGGGCTGCCGTAGTCGCGATACACGCCCGCCACCTCGAACACCCGCCGGCCGTCCTCCACGCGGATCTCCAGCCGGTCGCCCACACCCACGTCGTGATGCGCCGCAAAGGGCTCGGTGACCAGTACCGCATCGGTCTCGCGCAGGCGCCGGTCGAGTGCTTCGCCCGTCGCTTCGGCCCGCAGCAGCGGCAGGTAGTCCAGCCAGACCGGATGTGGCTCGACCACGTAGAGATCGATCATCCCGACATCGCTCGGCGTGTCCTGGCTGGACCCGGTGCTGACCGACTCCGCCTCCGCGATCCGGGCGAGCGTCTCCCCCCAGTCCGCGGGCAGGCGCGCCCCGCTGCGCGCCGCGGCGGGGGCCGCTGGTACCACGTACAGATCCGAGGTAAGCGCCTGGCCCAGCCACTGCTCCACGCTGTCGCGAAAACTCCCGACCATCACCGACACGCTGATCGCGGCCGCCAGGGCCAGCGTCAGCGCGGAGGTCGCCGGCGCGCTGCGCGAAAGACTCCGCTCCAGACTGCGCACCCCGATGCGCGGGAGCGTCTGCCCGCGACCCAGCCGCGCCAGGCCGCGCAGGACCCAAGCCAGCACCAGCGGGAGCAGCAGCACAAAGCCGGTGATCAGCAGGAACAGCGCGACGAAGCTGCCCACCAGCCCCCCGGCCCCGAGCAGCAGCATCGCGCCACCCGCCGCGAGCAGCACCATCGCCGCCAAGGCCAGCCCGCGCAGGCCCCGGCGCGCCCGGCGCTCCAGCCGCCCGCGTCCAAGGCTGCCAGGGCTGGCCGCCCGTGCCGCCTCCCAGGCCGGGGCCAGCGCCGCCAGCAGCGACAGCCCCACCCCCAGCGCGATCACCGCCAGCAGCGCCAGCGGGCGCGGCGTCACCTCGGTCACCGCCACCACAAAGAAATGATCCGTGACCGTCTGCGCGACCTGGCCGACCAGCACCTGCGCGAGGCCGATCCCGACCAGCACACCCAGCAGCGTGCCGATCACACCGACCAGCAAGGCCTCCAGCATCACCACGCCGAACAGCGCCCGCCGACCGGCCCCCACCAGGCGCAGGCTCGCCAGCACCTCCTGTCTGCGCAGTACCGCGAAGGTCTGGGTGTTGTAGATCAGGAAGGCTGCAATCAGCAGCGCCAGCAGGCTCATCGCCGTCAGGTTGATGCGAAAGGCCTGCGCCAGCTCGCGCGAGGCCTGGTCGCGCGCCGCGACCGGCACGAGTTCCAGGTCATCCGGTAACCGCTCCGCGAAGGCGTCGATGTCGGCGTCGTCGAGGCGCACGTCGATGCGATCGAGCCGCCCCGGCCGGCCGAGCAACGTCTGTGCGGTGGCGATATCCGTGACCCACAGCGAGCCACCCTCGTCGTCTGACTCGACCGCCGGTTCGTCACGCTCCGCCTCGCGTTCGAGCAGCGTGACCTCGAAGCGCCCTGCGGCGGTCTCGAGCGCCAGGCGGTCCTCATGCGCCATCCCAGAACCCACCCACCAGCCACTCGGCGGCAGGATCGTGCCCGGCTCGGTCACCAGCCGCTGCACCGGGGCATCCCCGATATCCGAGGCCGCCCCGCGGAACGGGCCCTCGGCCAGCGGATCGACCCCCAGTACATAGATCGTGCGCCCGTCCGGCAGCCGCGCGGGGCCCTCCACGATCGGCGCAGTGTCGCGCCAGCCCGCCAGGCGCAGATCGCGATAATGCGCCTCGTCGAAGCCCCGGGCCGGGCCCAGGATCTGATGCGTCGCCGTACCCGCCACTTCGTCCATCGAGCGATCGAACGCGCGCTGCGCCGACTGGTTGGCCAGATCCACCGCCAGCACTACGGCCACGGCGATCACCACGCCCACCAGCGTCAGCAGCCGCTGGAGCGGACGCCTGCGCCAGTCGCGCAGCCAGGCCTTTACCAGCAGTGAACTCACGTCGCCGAGGCTTCCGCGGCGAGATCCTGCAGGTGGCCGTCCTGCATGCGCAGCACCCGGTCCAGACGCCCGGCCAGGTCATCGCTGTGTGTAACCAGCAACAGGGCGCAGCCGGTCGCGCGCACCTGTTCCAGCAACAGGCCGAACACCGCCTGGCCAGTGCGCGAGTCGAGATTGCCGGTTGGCTCGTCGGCCAGGATCAGTGCCGGCCGGTGCACCAGCGCCCGCGCGATCGCCACGCGCTGCTGCTCGCCCCCGGAGAGCTGCTCCGGCTCGCGCCCGCCCTTGTCCTCCAGGCCCACGGCCTCCAGCTGCGCCGCAGCCCGTTCGCGGCGCTGCGCGGCGTCCAGATCCGTCGCCAGCTCCAGCGGCAGCATCACGTTCTCCAGCGCCGTGAGTGTCGGGATCAGATGAAACGACTGGAACACGATCCCAACCTGCGCTCGGCGCAGCCGCGTACGCGCCGCCTCGTCCAGCCCCGCCAGCGCCTGACCGGCCAATTCCACCGTGCCGGCGTCGACCGGCTCCAGCCCGGCGGCCAGATGCAGCAGCGTGGACTTGCCGGAGCCACTCTCGCCGACGATCGCCACGCGTTCACCGGGCGCCAGCGCCAGATCCACGTCATGCAGCACGCGCCCCTCGCCGGGATAGCCGAAGGCCACCCCGCGCATGCCCAGCACCGGCGCCCCGGGATTGTCTCGTTCTGTCATCGCATAGCCCCTGCCTGGCCGGTCGAACCGTGTCGGAACGGCTGCTCCATGTGCCCCTTCATATCGCTGCAACGCGAAAGCCGCATCCTGTCGAAACAGACCCCTGACGGGAGAGGAATGTTTCAAAACAGCCCCCAAGCGGTTGATTGCGGCCCGACATCCGTTAGAATAAGTCGCATCTCCACACACGGGAACGCGCCTTGAAACGCCGATCACGCAGTCGATCTATCTGCGCCTCGCGGTAAGCGCCTCCTTCCCGAACCGGACGCTTCCCGCTGGGCCTCTAAGTACTAGAGTGCCGGGAGCGGCCGGGCCCCAGCCCGATCCCGACCGGACCAAGACACCGCATCCGTGCGGCGCCTTGTGAGGCTGTGTATCCAGCCCCCCTGGCCCGCGGATGACAGCCGGGAGTAGGGCATGGATTTGCATCTGGAACAATCCATCATCGAGCTGAAGGAGCTGCTGCGTCTGGATGACCGCGAAGGCATCCAGGAACTGCTCGACTACACGCGCGTGCAGGATATCGCGCATGCGCTGATGGAGCTGGGCGACGACGACCTGTGCGCGGTGTTCAACCTGCTGGAGCCCGGGCGCAAGGCGGATGTCTTCTCCTACCTCGACACCCCGCACCAGATCCGGCTGCTCGAGGCCTCGCCGAAGGACGACGCCCGTTTCATCCTCTCCGAGATGGAGGCCGACGACCTCACCGGCCTGCTCCAGACCCTGGACCCGGAGACACTGCGCGGCTACCTGCGGCTGCTGCCGTTTCGTGCCATCCGCCGCGCCCTCAAGCAGCTGAACTACCCGGAGGACTCCGCCGGTCGCGTGATGTCCCCGGATGTCGTCGCGGTGGACCCCGACTGGACGCTCAAGCGCGCGCTGGCCTTCATCCGTCGCAACGCGGACGAACACTCGAACAACGTGATCTTCGTGGTCGATCAGGACCGCGTGCTGCTCGCCGCCGTGCCGATCCGGCACTTCCTGCGCGCCTCGGCGGACAGCCCGGTGCGCGAGCTGCTGGGCGAATCCGATCCGATCACCATCCCGGTCTCCGCCACCGCCGTCGAGGCCGCGCGCAAGATCCAGCACTACGACCTGGAAACCCTGCCTGTGGTCGGCGAGACCGGCGAGCTGCTGGGGGTAATCACGGTCGACGACGTAATGGACGTGCTGGAGGCCGAATCCACCGAGGACTTCCACAAGATCGGGGCGGTCGGAACGCTCCCGCTCTCGCCACAGGATGCGAGCCCCTTTCTCCTGTATCGCAAGCGCGTGGGCTGGCTGATCGGTCTGGTCGCGTTCAACACCATCGGCGCGCTGATGATCTCGCAGTACGAGGAGGCCATCGAGGCGCTGGTGGTGCTGGTGTTCTTCCTGCCGCTGATCATCGACTCGGGCGGCAACGCTGGCGCCCAGAGCGCCACGCTGATGGTGCGCGCCCTGGCCACCGGCGAGGTCACGTCCAAGGACTGGCTGCGGCTGTGGGGCAAGGAACTCGGCGTGGCCGTCGGGATCGGCGTGACCATGGGCCTGGCCGTATCGGTCCTCGGCCTGTGGCGCGGCGGGGCCGATATCGCCCTGCTGGTCGCGATCGCGATGACGCTGATCGTCGCGTTCGCCAGCATGGTCGGCATGCTGCTGCCGTTCATCCTCAGCCGTCTGAAGCTGGACCCGGCGACCGCCAGCGTGCCGCTGATCACCGCCATCGCGGACCTCGGCGGCATCATGATCTATTTCTCCCTGGCCGTGGCGATGCTCGGCCTGGCGACTCCGTAGGGGACTGACCGATGAGCCCGACCGACGACGACATCCAGACCCTGCCGCAGACGCTCAAGACCGCGCTGGACCAGCCCACGGAAGACGCGCTCCAGGGGCTTTGCGACGCCCACGCGGGCGCCGACCTGTCGGACGCGCTGGAGGCGCTGCCGGAGGACCGGATGCTGGACTTCTTCCGGCGTCTCGACGTGTCCTGCACCGCCGATGTCTACGCGCACCTGGAGCCCGACCACCAGACGCGCGTGCTGCACGCGCTCGACGAGGACCATGCCAGCCAGCTGATGTCGGCCCTGTCCTACGACGACGCCGCCTCGGTCCTGGAAGGCCTGCACGACGACCACGCCGAATCCCTGCTCGAAACCATGCCGGACGACGACCAGGAGGCGCTGGAGACCCTGCTCGGCTACCCGGAGGAAAGCGCCGGGCGCCTGATGACGCCCGAGTACGCCACCGTGCAGCCGGACTGGTCGGTCGGCGAGGCGATGGACCACCTGCGCGAACACCACGAACTGGCGGAGACGGTAAACACCATCTTCGTGACCACACCGGAGGGCGAACTGCTGGGCTGGGTGCGCCTGAAGGAACTACTGCTGTCGCGCCCCACCACCAGCGTGCGCGAGCGCATGCACACCGATGTCGTCAGCATCGCGGCCGAGGAAGACCGCGAAGAGGCGGCCCACCGCATCGGTCATTACGACCTAGACGTCTTGCCCGTGGTCGACGACAGCGGCCACCTGCTCGGCATCATCACCGTCGACGACGTGATGGACGTACTGCGCGCGGAGACCACCGAGGACTTCCACCGCATGGCGGCGGTCGGCGACATGGTGCTCTCGCTGCGCGACGCCAGCATGAGCCTGCTGTACCGCAAGCGCATCGGCTGGCTGCTGATCCTGGTCGCGGTCAACATCTTCGCCGGCATCGCCATCGGCTACTACGAGGCCGCGATCGAAGCCGTCGTCGCGCTGGTCTTCTTCCTGCCCATGGTCATCGCCTCCGGCGGCAACGCCGGGGCCCAGGCCGCCACGCTGGTCGTGCGATCACTCGCGGTGAACGACATACAGCTACGCGACTGGTGGCGCCTCGGCGGCAAGGAAGTACTGGTCGCCACCGCACTGGGCGTCACCCTCGCCGCCGCCATCTGGGTCTCCGGCAACTGGCTGGGCACCGTCGAGGTCGCCAACGCCATCGCCCTGGGCATGTTCTTCGTGATCATCTTCGGCTCGCTGTTCGGCATGCTCCTGCCATTCGCCCTGACCCGCTTCGGCTTCGACCCGGCCGTGGCCAGCGCCCCGCTGATCACCTCCGTGATCGACATCGTCGGCATCCTGATCTACTTCGGCGTCGCCGTCGCCGTCCTCGGCCTCTGACCCCACCGCCGACCCACTGTAGAAGCAGCCCCTGTGGGAGCAAGCCTTGCGGGAGAGGCCCCTTGTGGGAGCGGGCTTGCCCGCGAAGCCCCCGCCAAAGTGTGATCCCGGCACAGCGCAGCGAAGAGCCGGGATCTCCACCCCCAACAGAAACCCAGCGCTTACTCACCCGACACAACAGAACGCAAGACCCCAGAAGTGACAACGTGCGTCAGTTCACATGACAAAAATGGTCACATGCACCCTGTCACACAGTGACCAAAGCCGTCATACTCGAAGCATCAGGCGGACCAAACCCGCCTGATTACGGGGCTTTTAGCGATATGGGGCGAGTTGGCACCCGCCTTGCATCGGCTTGGACGGATGCCGCTGGGCGGCGCTCCGTCTTCCGTCACACACAAGGGAGTAACACGATGCAGAAGAAAACCACCCAACAGGGTTTTACGCTTATCGAGCTGATGATCGTTGTGGCGATCATTGGGATTTTGGCGGCGATTGCGTTGCCGGCTTATCAGGATTATACGGCGCGGGCTCAGGTGTCTGAGGGTATGAGCCTCTTGGCGGGCGCCCGAACCGTTGCGGCCGAGGACTTCTACTCCAATGGCGAATGGCCTGACGATGCCCGACTGGGCGACCTCGGCGTTGCCACCTCGTCTGAATTCGTCAGCGCTCTAGCGAGCGAGAATGCCGCGTCCACCGGCGGTGACCTCGTCGTGACGCTGCAAAACATCACGGGGCAATCCGACGGAAGTACCATTACTTTTTCTTACGATACTAGCGCTGATCCGCAATGGACTTGCACCACAGATCTTCCTTCGAGCATCGCTCCTCGACGCTGCGAGTAAGAGCTAAGCCAGGGTAAGGACACCCCAAGGGTAGGGACACCCACTTTGTGTGGAAAAGCCCTTAAAGGGTAAGGACACCCACGTAGTACTGGAGCCCCGGCCTTGTACCGGGGCTTTTTCTTTTCAGCCTATCTACGCGTCCTGTGGGACACCCACTTTCCTCCCAGTTGTCATAAGCCCGATTCGCCGACACCAGCGACACAACTAACTGGCGGCGGGCTCCACACTCCCACTCCGCTCCTTCCCCCCAGGGCCACCAGCCTTCCGCCGGTGTGTTCGCCGTGGCGTGTTATGCCTTGCCAGACGACCGGGATAGCCCGAGGGTCCGCGGCTAATCCACATCGCCAATTGCACTCGCCAGTTCATGTACATACAATAATTTGATGGAGATCGAGTTTGACGCAGACAAGGACGCTGCGAACCTGGCGAAACACGGGGTCTCACTCGGCGATGCCCTCGGGCTCGAATGGGATACTCTCCTGGCCATGGAAGACCGACGGAAAAGCTACGGCGAACGGCGAATGCTCGGGTACGCCTTGATGGGCGAACGCTTGTATTGCGTCGTATTCACCGATCGATCGTCCGTGCGGCGAATCATCAGCCTGCGCAAAGCCAACAACCGGGAGATTGTGCGTTATGTCGAAATCACTAACGCTACGTAGCGGTCGACGCGTCGTCTTGAACGACGCCGACGAGGAATCGTCCATTCAGGCCGGAATCAATACGGATCCAGAGACCCGGGAACCTTCCGAAGACGAGACGAAAGCCCTGCGACGCGTGGGCCGCCCGCCTCTACCTGTGACTAAAGAGCGCATCACGATCCGTCTGTCGCCCGACGTCGTGGAAGCATTCCGCGCTACAGGAAAAGGCTGGCAGACGCGAATGGACGCGGCTTTGAAGGACTGGCTCAAGGACCATAGCCCGACGTCTAATAGTCGTTAGTGCCCGGCTGCGACGGCGGCCGCGGTATGGTATGACCAACTGACATCGCCGTGGCATCTGCGGCACACCCACTTTCCTCCCCACCGCTACACGGCCCCTCGCTCAGGCCCCGGATAACCACTGCGCGCTTTCCGGGATGGCTACTGGATGCAGCTCCTTCAGGAAATGATCAGAGACGATCGCTCGCGGGGCACCGACACTACGACGACACCGCTTTGCGGCGCTCCCAGGGACTCCAGGCTTGTGACCAGATATTGCCGGGGCACAGAACGCAAAAGGGCCGCCCGCGGATTCCCTTCCCAGACGACCCTTTAGGGGCTTCCTTGCCCCAGGGCACAATCTAGCACGAGCCTCGTGGATTTCCAGCTGCACACCGAAGAGGCCACTGAACGGTCGTTTTTGCTCCATAGACGGTACTTTTGGATGGAATAAACTGCGGCATCGTAGAACACCGGCGGCATCGTAGGACACCCACTTTCTGAGGGAATCCCTTGCGGTCGCGCCCAAGAGCATCTAGCTTCCGAAATGTCTGATTCCATGGAAGGAGTCCACGATGACCCAACCCCGCTCGTCCCTCGTGTCCATTGAGGACACGCCCTGGTACCACGTCGTCTCCCGCTGCGTTCGGCGCGCCTTTCTCTGCGGCGAGGATCGCGTGTCCGGACACAACTTCGAACATCGCCGCCAATGGATCGAGACACGGATCCTGGAGCTGGCCGCGATCTTCACGATCGATGTGGCTGCCTATGCCGTGATGAGCAATCACTACCATGTGGTGGTACGGCTGGACCCTGTACGCGCAGCCTCGCTGGATACCGAGTCCGTCCTGCGCCGCTGGACACGTCTGTTTTCCGGCCCGGAATTGGTTCGCCAATATCTGTCCACTCGGCGGAAGTTGATGTGCGCCGCACAGGTACGGCGAGTCGAGGAATACGCCCAAACCTATCGAGCGCGACTGGCCGATCTGTCGTGGTTCATGCGTGTGCTGAATGAATCCATCGCCCGGCAAGCCAACGACGAGGATGGCGTCAGAGGAAGGTTCTGGGAGGGGCGCTTCAAGTGCCAGGCCCTGCTGGATGACGCGGCCGTCCTGGCGGCGATGAGCTACGTGGACTTGAATCCGGTCCGGGCCGGTATGGCCGAGACACTGGAGCAGAGTGACCACACCTCGCTGCGACGGCGCATCTGGCCGGAAGCCCAGGAGGACACCGGGAACGCGCCGGTCGAATCCGCATGCCAAAACCACTCCAGCGTATCCCCGAACGAACTTCGCCCTGAGTATGAACTGCGCTCGCTTCCCCGCGCGCCACTGATGCCGTTCGATGCGACCGGCCAGTTCGAGCCGGCGATTCCGTTTGCGTTCGAGGATTATCTGGAGCTGACCGATGCGCTGGGGCGTTGTGTACATCCAGCAAAGCGGGGGTGGATCCCTGCGCACCGCCCCCGCCTGCTGGACCAGCTGGGTATGGATGCAGAGACCTTCATCCAGCAATCCAGCCATCTATTGCGGGCGTTCGGCTCGGCCATTGGCGCACCCGAGCATTTGGTGGACCTGGCCGCGCAGCGGCAGTGCCGCTACTTGCGGGGAATATCCATGGCCCGGGCGCTGTTCACCCGGCCCGCTGCCTAAGGGGCTGCCCAGCGGTTCGAAACGCCGCCCGGCAGCGCCGGACGCCCATCTTGCTTGCGCTTTGCTTCTTCCGAGCATTGCCGGGGTAACTGGCGAGCGACGCTCGTCCTGGCGGGCGGTGCCGGGCGATCAGTCAGCAGGCTAGCTTGTTGGCGAGGATGCAAAAAGGAAGAGCCACCCGGGCTTCCATTCCTGGGCGGCTCTAGTGAAGGCGTCCCTGCCTTCGCGCTAAAAAGTAGCACATCGTTTAAGGATTTGTGGATCTATTCCTCATTTTTCACCGAACGGTTCGATCTGCCCCACGAGCGGTATTTCCTCCAATAAACTGACGATTATTCTGCCCTTCGAGGACACCCAGGTTGTCTTGTCGCCAGCCCTACCGCGGTTTGTGCGCCAGGATCTGCACGACTGCCCCGCGCCCGGTATGGAAACGGCCCTCGATAACGTCGCGTTCGCACTCCACGGCCACTTCGAACTTGAGCCCGTCCAGTTCCTCGATCAGCGCGCTTCGCGTCATCATCAAGTCCGCCACCGGCGGTCCACCAGTCCCCCGCTCCAGCTGCGCCGGGGTATAGGCCTCCAGAATGAACGTCCCACCGGGTCGCAGGGCCGCGACCGTCTCGGCATGCAGGCGGCGCCGAATCTCCGGAGGAACATGGCAGAAGATCGAGACGATCAGATCCCACGAGCCCGGTTCGATCGTATAGTCGGCGAGATCCACCACCAGGGTCTCGATCCGCACACCGCGGTCCTCGGCCAGGCGCTGGGCCTTTTTCAGCCCCACCGCGGAGCTGTCCACCGCCAGCACATCGAACCCCTGCTGCGCCAGAAATACCGCGTTCCGCCCCTCCCCCTCGCCCAGACACAGGGCGCGGCCGCGCGGCACGCTGGCCACCGCCATACGCAAGAAGTCATTCGGTTCGGTGCCGTAGACATACTCATCCGCGGCATAGCGCTCGTCCCACATCCGTCATCCCTCCATTCACGGGTTTACGTCGATTCATGCCTTCTACCACGCACCTCGAAGTGATACCCGCGGCCGTAGACATCTGCCTTCCGCGTTCCTTATACAGGACACCCACTTTGTGGATGCACCCCACTTTCCTTGTGCAGGACACCCACTTTGTGGAAGGGACTGTAGACATCTGCCTTCCGCGTTCCTTATACAGGACACCCACTTTGTGGATGCCCACCCACTGCGTAGGACACCCACTTGGTACGGTGCCGTAGATGTGGGACACCCATGTTGTGGGCGTGTGGGACACCCATATTGTGGAGGCGGTATCTGTGCCTTATACAGGACACCCACTTTGTGGATGCCCACCCACTGCGTAGGACACCCACTTTGTACGGTGCCGTAGATGTGGGACACCCATGTTGTGGGCGGGAACGCAGTGCCGGCTCGTGTTGTGGGACACCCACATTGTGGAGGCGGGTCTTGTGGCAGGAAGCCGGTGCCAGGCTTGTGCTATGGGGCATCCACCTGGTGGAGGGGCTGGAAGCAGGCCGCCGATTGCCGGGGAGCGGAGTTTCGCCTACTCTTGCACGCCTTTCCGGACCGGTTCCGGCGCACGCTGCGCCGCCGAAGCACCGGGTCACCCGCGAACCACCAGACTCCTGAACTGCCATGAGCGCACCGACCTCGCTACGCCAGCGCCTCGAACACTTTATCGAGGCGCGACTGACCCAGCGCACGATCATCGCAATCATCCTGCTGAATGCCGTCACCCTGGGTCTGGAGACCTCGGAAACGGTGATGGGCTGGATGGGACCGGTGATCATCGCCGCGGACGTGACCATTCTGTCGATCTTCACCGCCGAGGTGCTGATCAAGCTGTTCGTCTATCGCTTCAGCTTCTGGCGCAACCCGTGGAACGTCTTTGATTTCTTCGTGGTGGCGATCGCCCTGATACCGGCCACCGGACCGTTCCAGGTGCTGCGCGTGCTGCGACTGCTGCGTCTGGTGTCGATGGTGCCGAAACTGCGCTTTATCGTGGAGGCACTGCTGCGGGCCATTCCCGGGATCCTGTCGATCATGGGCCTGCTGATTCTGATCTTCTACGTGTTCGCGATCATCGCGACAGGCCTGTTTAGCGACTCGTTTCCGCAAAAATTCGGGACGCTCGGGGCCTCGATGTACAGCCTGTTCCAGGTGATGACGCTGGAAGGATGGTCCGAAGACATCGCACGCCCGGTGATGGGGATCTACCCCTGGGCCTGGGCGTTCTTCGTGCCATTCATCCTGATTGCCACGTTCACCGTACTGAACCTGTTCATCGCGATCATCGTGGACGCGATGCAGCGCATGCATGACCGCGCGATGGAGATCGAGCAGCAGATGATCCACGACAGCGTGCACGAGGAGAACAAGGCGCTGCATTCGGAGATTCACGAGCTGCAGCAGGAAACGGTCAAGCTCCAGGAACGCCTCATCCGCATGCAGAATATGCTGGAGAAGCGGGTGTGACGGCCTGACGGTCGACGGGCGCACTGTTCGCGTGCGAGCACGCTCCCACAGGGGGCCGGGATGCCCCCCGGGGCCAACGAGATCAGGCGCTGGCGGCGGCCTGCTCGGCGGCGGGTTCACCCAGGCGCCGGCCGGTGGCATTCAGCACGGCCTGCAGCGTGGCGGCGGTCGTGTCCTCGCCTAGCGCGACACCGACGGAGCGTTCACCGTCGACCTGCACATCCACCGCGGCCATGGCGCGCGCCTCGGTGCCGGATTCCATCGCGTGCTCGTCAAAGTGGCTGACCTTGACCTCCACGCCCCGCTCGGCCTTCATCGCGGCGGCCAGTGCCTCGACCGCACCGTGACCCTCGCCCTGCAGGCGCGACTCGCGCCCCGGCGGGCCCATGGTCGCGTCCAGCCGTACCACCGGGCCTTCCTTCTCGATCTCGTAGCGCACCAGATCCCAGCCGGCGACCGGCGTCAGGTAGTGCTGCTCGAACAGCTCGTGGATGCGCTGCGAGGAGACCTCGACCTGCGTGGCCTCGGCGTCCTTCTGCACGATGCGGGCGAACTCGATCGCCAGCCAGCGCGGCAGCTCGATGCCGTAATCGCGCTCCAGCACGTGGGACACCCCGCCCTTGCCGGACTGGCTGTTGATGCGCACGACCTCTTCGTAGCGCCGGCCCAGATCGCTCGGGTCGATCGGCAGGTAGGGCACGTTCCAGTGGCCGCCCTTCTCCTTGTAGTGCGCCAGGCCCTTGCGGATCGCATCCTGATGGCTGCCGGAGAACGCGGTGTACACCAGCTCGCCGGCCCACGGGTGGCGCGGGTGGATCGGCATATCAGTGCACTCCTTGTACACGTCCATCAGCCGTTCCATGTCGGACAGGTCGATGGTCGGGTCGATCCCCTGCGAGTACAGGTTCATGCCGACGGTGACCAGGTCCATGTTGCCGGTGCGCTCGCCGTTGCCGAACAGCGTGCCCTCCAGGCGGTCGGCCCCGGCCAGCAGGCCCAGCTCGGCCGCGGCCACGCCGGTACCGCGGTCGTTGTGCGTATGCAGCGACACGCAGAAGTGCTCGCGGTACTGCACGTGGTCGCAGAACCACTCGACCTGGTCGGCGAAGACGTTCGGGGTGGCCGATTCGACCGTGGCCGGCAGATTGATCACCACCTTCTGGCCCTGGTCCGGGCGCCAGATCGCGTTCACCGCGTCCACGACCTCGACCGCGTAGTCCAGCTCGGTGGTGGAGAAGCTCTCCGGCGAGTACTGGAAGATCCAGTCCGTCTGCGGGTACTTTGCCGCGTAGTCGCGCACCCAGCGCGCGCCGTTCTCGGCGATGCCGCGGATGCCGTCGCGGTCCATGCGGAAGACCTGCTCGCGCTGCGCCGGGTTAGTGGAGTTGTACACGTGCACCACCGCGCGCGGTGCGCCTTCCAGCGCTGCGAAGGTCTTCTGGATCAGGTCCTCGCGCGCCTGGGTCAGCACCTGCACGTAGACGCCCTCGGGGATGCGGTCCTCCTCGATCAGGCGGCGGGTGAAGTCATAGTCGATCTGCGAGGCGGAGGGGAAGCCGATCTCGATCTCGGTCAGGCCGATATCCACCAGCACCTCGAAGAAGCGCATCTTCTGCTCGACGCTCATCGGGTGCACCAGCGCCTGGTTGCCGTCGCGCAGGTCCACCGCGCAAAAGCGCGGCGCAACCGTGGTGCGCCGGGCCGGCCAGCGGCGGTCCGCCTTGTCGATCGGCGGGAACGGGGCATATTTGGTGTGATCGAAGGCCATCTTGCTTCTCTCCTCGGGCCGCGGCGTTCCGTCGCGGCGATTTGTCCACTTGCACATTATCCTAACGAATCTGCGCGGACAGAACCTTGCTTTTTTCGTCTGGAAAGCCCCTCTGGAGGCGGTTTATTGCTTTAAATAGCCCACATAGCGCAATATTCCACCATGGAACCGCAACCGCACAAGCTCGACCGCTTTGACCGCCACATCCTGGAGATCCTGCAGGAGGACGCGAGCCTGTCGAACCAGGCACTCGCCGAGCGCGTGGGGCTGAGCCCCTCGCCCTGCCTGCGGCGGGTTCGGGCACTCGAACAGGCCGGCATCCTGATCCGGCGCGTGGCCCTGCTCGACCGGCGTGCGCTGGGGCTGGAGCTGACCGCACTGATCCACATCGGCATGGACCGCCACACCCCGGAGCGCTTCGCCCGCTTCGAGGAGGCGATCGCCAGCTACCCCGAGGTGCAGCGCCTGTATCTGATTACCGGGCAATCCGCGGACTACATGCTGCAGGTCGTGGTCCCCGACATGGACGCCTATCAGGACTTCCTGCTACGAAGGGTCACCCGGCTGGAGGGAGTGGACTCGGTGCACTCGAGCTTCGTGCTGCGCCGGGTGGTGGACCGTACCTCGCTGCCGCTGGACTACATCCGCGACTAGGAAACACTGATCCGGAGCCCCCGGCGCTCTAGCGCCCGCCGAACTGGGGCAGCAGACGCGCCGGCAGCAGGTGGACCAGGATGAAGCCCAGCATCGCGGCGACGACGATCGTGGGTCCAGTCGGGGTGTCGTACTGGAACGAACCCCAGACGCCGGCGAGCACCGCGAGCATGCCGATCACCCCCGCCAGCAGCGCCATCTGCTCCGGCGTCGACGCGAAGCGCCGGGCGCTCGCGGCCGGGATGATCATCAACGCCGTGATCAGCAGTACGCCCACCACCTGCATCGCCGCCGCGATGACCAGCGCGATCAGCAGCATCAGCCCCAGACGCACGGCCAGCACCGGCACACCCTCGACCCGCGCCAGCTCCTCGTGCACGGTCAGCGCCAGCAGCGGCCGCCAGAGCAACACCAGCAGCAGCAGCGCAATGCCGCCCCCGATCGCGATCGCCACCAGGTCGCTCGTGCCGACCGCGAGGATGTCGCCAAACAGATAGGCCATCAGGTCCACCCGCAGGCCTTCAATAAAGGTGACCGCCACGATCCCCAGCGACAGCGCGCTGTGTGCGAGGATCCCCAGCAGGGTGTCGGAGGCCAGCTCCTGCCGGCGCTGGAGGATCACCAGCAGCACCGCGATGGCGACACAGACGATGGTCACCATCAGATTGAGGTTGGCCCCCAGCAGGAAGCCGAGCGCCACCCCCAGCAGCGCGGAATGCGAGATCGTGTCGCCGAAATAGGCCATGCGCCGCCAGACCACGAAGGCACCCAGCGGCCCGGCCACGGCCGCCACCATCAGCCCCGCCAATACCGCGCGGAACAGGAAGTCGTCCAGCCAGGCTTCGATCATCGTTTCGGCGTTCCCTGTCCGTGATGGTGGGCGTGACCGCAGCCGTGCGAACCGCCCGTGCCGTTGTCGTCCAGGTCATGCACCTCGCCGTGCAGGTCGTGGACATGGTTGTGGTCATGCGTGTAGATGCCGATCCCCTGGACATCGGCGGTGGGGAACAGGCGCTGGTATTCCGGGTGGCGCGACACCTCTTCCGGCCGGCCGGTACAGCAGACATGCTGGTTCAGGCAGATCACGGCATCCGCACCCGCCATCACCAGATGCAGGTCATGCGAGACCATCAGCACCCCGCAGCCCGTCTCGCGCCGGATGTCGTCGATCAGGCGAAACACCTCGCCCTGCCCGACGATATCCACGCCCTGCGCCGGCTCGTCCAGCACCAGCAGATTGGGCCGGTTGAGCAGCGCCCGCGCCAGCAGCACCCGCTGCATCTCGCCCCCGGACAGGGACTGCACCGGCTTGTCCAGCAGGTGCGGGACACCCACCCGCTCCAGGTGCGCCAGCAGCTCGGCTCGTGGCGCGCGCTGGCGCAGCGTCAGAAACCGACGCACCGACAGCGGCAGCACCGGTTCGATCTGCATGCGTTGCGGCATGTACCCGATGCGCAGCCCCCGCCGGCGCTTCACCTGCCCCCGCGTCGGCCGCCACAGGCCCAGCAGCACACGCAGCAGGGACGTCTTGCCCGCACCATTGGGGCCGATCACCACCGCGACCTCGGCCGGCGGGATCTGCACCGAGACCCGGTCGAGGATCAGCTTTCCCCCGCGCTCCAGGGAGATGTCACGGGCATCCAGCAACGGGCCTGGATCGCCTTCAGACGCGGGCATAGCGGCGGGGGTTACCTTGTTCATATGGATATACTATAACGTTCATCCAATCGGCTCCGTCACCCCAGGGGAAACACTGATGAAGTAACTCAGTGTTTCCCCTGGGGTCCTCTCTATCGCTCGCGCCATCGCCGCCCGATGGGTTTATTTTCCAGTGAGCTTTCCGGGTCTCCCGGCTCTTGTGATCCCCACCGCTGCCGTTGGGGGCAAGCCACACACCGTCGCGACCATTCTACCGATTCACAGCATCGTCACCGCCTTGTCCAGGCACGCCTTCGCGGGTCGAACGGCTGGCCCACGCACGCCGGCGGGGTTCGGGAGCCCCCTGCCCCCTCCCCGCGTTGACGCCGTCCGGTCCATTGACTATCTACAACAGTAAACACGGTTATCCGCCAACGAGGAAGCACACAGCACCCCGAGCCGCTGCAGTGCCAGAACCGTGCGCTCCAGCGGGACAGTACGGCCTGACCCGAGGGATACCAATGGTCGGACAGCTCCTGACGCAAACCTGCGCAATTGGCAGTTGCCAGGCGGCCCTTGGCATGCCCCCTGCCCACGGCCGATCCTGAATGCTTTGGCTCCTTGTGCTCCACATCATCGCCGTGCTGTTCTGGGCCGCAGGGCTGCTGTACCTGTCGCGCCTGCTGACGGGGACCGGAGCCAGGCACATGGAGTTAATTGAGCGGCCGAAGCAACACGACTCCCTGGGCCGCTTCGTTTTCACCCACATCGCAACACCGGCGGCCCTGCTGGCGATCGCCACGGGCACCGGGGTATTCCTTGTGCTCCGCGTCACGGAATTCTGGCTGGTGGCCAAGCTCAGCGTGGTCACGCCGCTGGTGCTGGCCCATGTGGCGACCGGGTTGCTGGTACTGCGCACCGAGCGCGCGGAGACCGGACCGATGTGGGGCGGCTACTGGTGGATCGCTGGGGTGCTTGCCCTGCTGATGGTCACCATCGTCTGGATCGTGCTGGCCAAACCCGCGGCCCCGGAGGCACTGCCATGGGCTCTCTAGGCAGGCGGCAGGCGCCCGGGTCAGTGCCGGGTTTGCCGCTCGGACGCCTCCCGTGTGACCACGCCCACCGCATTCTCGTACACCAGGCGCCCACCCAGATAGCCGGCGGCCGCGAGCAGGCCCGCGGTCAGCAGCGAGACGTAGATTCCCCAGGGCAGGATGTGGGCCTCCGGTTCGCCCAGGCGCAGCAACCAGTTGAACGAGGCAAGGGACAGCAGCATCACCGCAAGGATGGCATGACACCAGGCAATGACCATGTGGCGGATGCGCCGCACGGTGACCAGATCCACCAGACCGGCGAGTGCGGCCAGCCACCCCACGAACGCCCCCACCCCCGCGAGCCAGAGTCCCGCCCTGGCCCAGAACGCATCCCCCGTCAGGATCCAGCCTGCGTCGGCGCCCACCAGGCCGATGAGAGCCGCCACCGGAAAATGGACCAGGGCCGGGTGCAAAGGATGGCCATGGATCGCTGCCCTGCTGTGAATGGGTTCACTCGGCATACGCCTGTCTCCGCTCGGCAAGGGGACGGGTTCGGTAATGGAGCCGCGATGATGTCTCGAAGACTAGCAGTCGCGATGCTGCTCGGCACGCCCCTGGGACTCGCCGGCTGCAGCGGTCCGCTTTCGACCCTCGATCCGGCGGGGCCTTCCGCCGCCACCGCCGCGTTGCTTTGGTGGGGCATGTTTGCCGCGTTCTCGCTGGTTTGGCTGGCCGTGGTGGGCCTGTGGCTGTATGCGATGTTCCACCAGGCGGCGAGCGATGACCCGGCGCGGGCGCGGCGCATCGAGAAGCGATGGATCCTCGGCGGCGGGGTCGCCCTGCCGGTTGTCAGCATCACGGTGCTGCTCGCCTACGGCATCCCCGCGGGCCACTCGATGCTGCCACTGCCACTCAGCGAGGGCGAATCCCTGGAGATCCACGTGACCGCGCATCAATGGCACTGGGAGGTGGTGTATCCGGAATCCGGCATCGCGCTGGACGATGAGCTTCACATCCCCGCCGGAAAGCCCGTGGATGTGCACCTGCGCAGTGCCGATGTGATCCATTCCTTCTGGGTACCCCGGCTGGGCGGCAAACTGGACGCCGTGCCGGGTCGGACCAACGTGCAGCGACTCCAGGCCGACGAACCCGGCAGCTACCGGGGCCAGTGTGCCGAGTACTGCGGCGTCGGTCACGCACACATGAAATTCACTGTCACCGCGCACACGCCGGAGGATTTCGAAGCGTGGAAACGACAGGAAACCCAGGGCGATGACTGACCGGGACCCGGATTTCTCCGACCGCGTTACCCGCCTGGAACGGGTCTGGGCAAACCTGCCCGGGCTCGGCTCGCTGGCCGCCGTGAACCATACCACCGTCGGCCTGCGATTCATGGTGACGGGGGCGGCCTTCTTCCTCGTCGGCGGGTTGCTGGCGATGCTGATGCGCACCCAGCTGGCGCTGCCGGAACAGGACATCATCTCCCCGGAGATCTACGGCCAGCTCTTCACCATGCACGGCACGGTGATGATGTTCCTGTTCGCCATTCCCATCCTCGAGGGCCTGGGTCTGTACATGATCCCCAAGCTCATCGGAGCGCGCGATCTGGTGTTTCCGCGCATCAGCGCATTCGGGTACTACTGCTACCTTTTCGGCGGACTGATCATCCTCTCCAGCCTGTTTCTCGGCATCGCCCCCGATGCGGGCTGGTTCATGTACACGCCGCTGAGCGGCGAGGAGTTCTCTCCCGGACCGGGATCCGACTTCTGGCTGCTGGGCATCACCTTTGTCGAGATCTCCGCGATGGCTGCGGGGATCGAGCTTACGGTGTCGATACTGCGCGAGCGGGCGAACGGCATGTCCCTGAGCCGGATGCCGCTGTTTTGCTGGTACATCCTGGCGATGGCGCTGATGATCGTGTTCGGCTTTCCGCCGCTGATCCTGGCAAGCGTGCTACTGGAGGTGGAGCGGGCCGCCGGACTGCCGTTCTTCGACGTTGCCGGCGGCGGGGACCCGGTCCTGTGGCAGCACCTGTTCTGGCTGTTCGGCCACCCCGAGGTCTACATCATCTTCCTGCCGGCCGCGGGCATCGTGTCCACGCTGATCCCGGTCTTCGCACAGCGACCCATCGTCGGCTATCGGTGGATCGTGCTCTCGATCATCCTCACCGGGTTCATCAGCTTCGGCCTCTGGGTGCATCACATGTTCACGGTGGGCATCCCCCTGCTGGCCCAGGCGTTCTTCTCGGTGGCGAGCATGCTGGTCGCGGTGCCCACCGGCATCCAGATATTCGCCTGGCTGGCGACCCTGTGGACCGGCCGGGTGATCTTCAGTCTGCCCATGCTCTGGATCTTCGGTTTCCTCGTGGTGTTCGTGGGCGGAGGCCTCACCGGCGTGATGCTGGCGCTGGTCCCCTTCAACTGGCAGGTGCACGACACCCATTTCGTGGTGGCCCATCTGCATTACGTGCTGGTGGGCGGCATGCTCTTCCCGTTGATGGCGGGCCTGTACTACTGGCTGCCGCTTCTGACCGGAAGGATGCCATCGGAGTCGCTCGGGCGGCTCGGGTTCTGGCTGTTCTTCATCGGGTTCAATGCGACCTTCCTGCTGATGCACCTGACCGGCCTGCGGGGAATGCCGCGGCGCGTCTACAGCTATGAGGCCGGGCTGGGCTGGGACTGGCTGAACCTGCTCTCGTCGGTGGGTGGCTTCATCCTCGCCGCCGGCGTGGCGGTGATCATCATCGACGTGATCCTGCACCTGCGCTACGGCCGTCGTTCCCCGCGCAACCCCTGGCGGGCGGATACCCTGGAATGGGCGCTGGACAAACCGCCGCCCACCTACAATTTCGTCAGCCTGCCGACATTCAGGACCCGCCATCCGCTCTGGGAGCATCCGGAGTTGCCCGAGTCCATCGCGTCCGGCCAGCATGCCCTCGCAGGCGCCGAACATGACCGACGCGAGACCTATGGTTCGGACGCGGTAACGGGCAAGGTGCGGGAGGTGTTTCATCTACCCAGCAATTCCTGGCTTCCACTGCTGGCGGCTGTATCGCTGGCGGTGGTCTGTGTGGCCCTGCTGGTGCGCACCTATGACGTGGCACTGGTCGGCGTGGTGGCCGCGGCGGTCTTCCTGCTGCGCTGGGGCTGGGTCAACGGCGCTCACCCCGGCATGGCACCGCTCTCCGACGACGAACCGACCGACCCGCCGCTGCACTCGCGCACGACGGACGGCCCCGGTCTGTGGGGCATGGTCGTCACGCTGATGGCAAACGGCACGCTGTACCTTTGCCTGATATTCGGCTGGGTATATCTCTGGACCGTCGCCCCGGAGTGGGTGTTTCCGGAGGATCCTCGCCTGCCGTTGTCGGGGATGCTGGTCAGCGGCGGTCTGCTGGTGATCGCCGCGCTCCTGCAACACCGGGCGGCGAAGCGCCTGGCGGCCGGCAACGCCGCGGGCCTGCAGGCTCGGCTGTGGCAGGCGGCAGGACTGGGCGCCGCCCATTTCGCCGTACTCCTGTGGCTGACCCTCGAGGCGCCCCTGGAACCCACCGGCAATTCCCATGACGCCGTGCTGCTGATGCTGCTCATCTACCTGCTGTTCCACGGGGCCCTGGCGGCACTCCTCACCGCCATGCAGGCGCTGCGCGTGGCGCGCGGATACATCGGCGTGCGCCTGCCCTATGAACCCGTCGTCCTGCGTCCGCTATGGATCTACACCACCGGCATATTCTGGCTGGGCGTGGTGATATTCATACTGCTGCCGGCGGGCTGGGCGCCATGAGGCACCGGGCTGTACATCCCGCACACCTGGTTCTCGGGCTGGTCGTGTGGGCGGTCTGGTTCGTGGCGATGTACGGGGGGCTGTCCGTCGCCTGCGCCGTCGCGCCGCCACCGGTGGCGGACGGCGCGCTCACCTGGGTCAACGGCCTTCTCCTGCTGCTGACGGCATTCACCGCCGCCGCGCTCCTTTACGCAGCATGGCGATGCTGGCTTGCGTCAAGGGCCGAAGACGATGTTTCCGGTGTTGCCCGCTCCCGCTTCATCCCCGTTGTCTCCGCCACCGTCCATCTCTCGGCAGCGATGGCCGTGCTCGCGATTGGTGTCCCGGCGATCGTGCTGCCGCCATGTCCCTGAGCCGGGCCGCCATTGCATTGCTCGTCGGGATCACCCTGCTGGCCATGGCCGGGCCCGCGCTGGCGCACAGTCCGTTCACGGGCGACACGCAGGAGCGGCTGGCGGCATGGCTGACCGCCGCGCTGCTCGGTGTTTTCTGGTTGCTTTACGTAGTCGGGATGCGCCGCATCCCTCCGGAACGCTGGCGGAACGTACTGTTTCATTCCGTGGCGCTGCTGGGCGCACTGACGCTGCTGGGCCCGCTGGATGACTGGGCGAAGACGGGCACCGCACCGCACATGGCCCAGCACATGCTGCTGATGGTGGTCATCGCACCGCTGTGGGTGCTCAGCCGTCCCCTGCCGCAGCTGATTGCCGCCGCGCCGGGCCTGTACCACATCCTGTGGGGCCCGTTGTTGCGCATAGTGCGCTATCCCCTGGCCTGCGCCTGGGTGCACGCCGTTGCCATCTGGTTCTGGCACACGCCGCGCTTCTACATGATCGCGGTCGACGACCCATGGTGGCATGCGCTCGAACACGCCAGCTTCCTGCTCACCGCCGGGGTGTTCTGGTGGGCGGTCCTGCGCGGCGCGCCCCGTCACGCGCCCTGGGTCCTGCTGGCACTCCTGTTCACGCTGATGCACACCGGGTTCCTGGGGGCGGTGCTGGCCTTCGCCCGTGCTCCGCTGTACGGCGAGGCCCGCAGTCTGGTGGATCAGCAACTGGCCGGGCTGATCATGTGGGTGCCCGGTGCCATTCCTTACCTGCTGGCCACGGCATGGGTCGCCTACCTCTGGTACCGGCGCCTGGTCCGGCGTATGGCGTAGGGAAAGGCGGATGGATCGCCATCACACACGCAGACCGGGCAGAGTCACCGGGATCGATCGCCGCGGGTACCGAGAAAGCCAGGATAGCCTGATTCAGCGGGCTGCAACGCAACGTGAGCGCGCACCGATCAGGGGTACTCCCCGCTCGAACAGCAGATCCGCCCCTGATCCGACAGGCTGCTAGACTCAGAAAAACACCCGGGGTATTTCCACCGGATCGAGCGAACACCGGCATCCCGCCGCAGGGGAGGCAGCGCATGAAGCCAACCCGCCACAACCGGCCACCGCAGGCGGTGGACTCCGAAACGGGCTGCGAATCGCAGGTCTGGCGCGGCGGACGTCAAGCACGCCGTCACAAGGGGGGGCATCATGATGTCCGGGCCATACCATCCGCCTGCTCGGCGCCTGTCCCGGCACTACGCTCCCAACGCTTCCCGGCATGCGGGTGGCGTGCCGCGCCACTCCCGAACCACCAGCCAGCGCGGCCCGGATCCGCTTCCCGATGAACGGCATGCCCATGCTGATCTTCGTGGTCTGTGTCGCAACTGGCGTGGTGGTGTTTTCCGTGATGCTCCATTCCGTCCTCTGGCACCACCGAACGGCCGGCGCCAACGCCGCCAGGTTCCACAGCAACGCTGCCGTCGAAATCGTCTGGACGCTGATCCCGATCGCAATCGTGGTGGCTATGGCGATGCCTGCTATGCGCGTGCTGCTTGCACCGGAAGAGCGCCCCGCCACGCCGGTCGGGGTCACCGGTGATCCCTTGTACGGACATGCCGAACAGTCCGACCAGGCAGCGCGCGTCGTCGGCGATGCGGCGATTCCGCAGCAACGGGTCCGCGAGCTCGAGGACCAGGAGGAGCATTTCCCGCTCGCAGTGGATACCTCGAGGGCAACCCCCAATGGTCAGCCCAAACCCATTCGGCGGACGGCCAGCGAACCGATCCGCCGCGGGTGGCTGCCCGATCGTGCGGTCAAACGCGCCGGGGCGTCCGTGCCGGGGTTGGTCTGCGAACGCGACGCCCGGCGGGACAGTGCCGACGAAGCCAGCGTGCCAGGGCCGGTTGATTCCGCCGGGGTGGACAACATTCGCCTCGATGACAAGGGATGGTGCTGATGAGTGAGGCGCGTTGCGAGGCTCTCCAGCCTGTGGGATACCGGCACGAGATTGCGCGTCTGCTGGTCCCTCTCCCCCAGAAGCACAGTCACATGCTGTCGCAGGTACGCAGCCGACCCTGCAACAGGTGCATCGCGTGACCATGGACACACCAAGGCTGTTCTTCGTCGGCGTACGGTTCGCGTTCGTGCTCACGCTGGTGGTGATCGTGCTGGGTGTTTATGTTCGCCTGTCGGATGCCGGCCTGGGGTGCCCAGACTGGCCCGGCTGCTACGGCCGCTTGCTCGCGCCGACCCAGCCGGAGGTGGTCGAACAAGCGAATCTCGCCTTCCCCGAACGGCCTGTCGATGTTGCCAAGGCATGGAAGGAAATGGTGCATCGCTATGCGGCAGGGCTTCTCGGTCTCGTGGTCCTGGCCCTGGCGATACTCGCCTGGCGGACGCGACATCGGCCCGGGCAGCCGGTGGCCGGCCCGATCCTGCTCCTGGCATTGATCGTGTTCCAGTCGCTGTTGGGCATGTGGACCGTAACCCTGCAACTGAAGCCGGTCGTGGTCATGGCTCACCTCTTCGGCGGATTCGCCACCCTGCTCCTGTTATGGCACCTGATCCTGGTGACGCGGGACCTCCGTCGCCACCCGGCGACACCGGAGCCCCGATGGGCCGCGCCCCAAGCGCGGACCACGCGCCGGCCACGGCGTCGCTGGCTGCCCCATGTCGCCGCCCTGGCCACCCTGGTCCTGGTGGCGCAGATCGCACTGGGGGGCTGGACCAGCGCCAATTACGCCGCGCTCGCCTGCCCGGACCTGCCGCAGTGCCAGGGACAATGGTGGCCGCAAGCGGACTTTCGCGAAGCCTTCGTGCTGTGGAGGGGGACGGACACGGACTACGAATTCGGCGTACTGGAGGCACCGGCCCGGACCGCCATTCACATGGCGCACCGGATCGGTGCTGTGACCACCGTGGCGCTGCTCGGAGGACTGACCGTGTTCCTTCTCTGGCGTGGTGACCGCCGTACCCGCGTCCTGGCCGGTGTGGCCCTGGTCTTGCTGCTGGCCCAGGCGGGACTCGGCATATCCAATGTGCTGTACCAGGTGCCATTGCCGGTTGCCGTCGCCCACAACGCGATGGCGGCGCTGCTACTGCTCGCCATGTTCACCTTGTGGCGCGAGCTGAAACGGACCGAGTCCATGGCCGGCGCCAGCGTGCCGACACCGGACCTGCCGCCTTCCGGCCGGGAATCCCGCATGGAGGTGCCGGCTGCCGGCTCGGCACCTCCACTACACAAACAAAACAGGGGGTGGACGAGATGAGCCTCAAGGCGCTCGGCGTGACCGCACAGCACGGACTGGGCGGCCACTGGCGGGATTACCTCGCTCTGTGCAAGCCAAAGGTCGTCGCCGTGATGATGTTTACGGCCTGGGTCGGCATGCTGCTCGCGGCACCGGGCTCCTTGCCCTGGGAAGCGTTGCTGTTCGGCACCCTCGGGATCAGCCTGATGGCCGGCTCGGCCGCCGCCCTGAACCACATGCTGGACCGTCATGCCGATGCCCTGATGCAGCGCACCCGACGGCGCCCGCTGCCGTCCGGAAAACTGGACATGGGGCATAGCCTGGTGTTCACGGGTGTGCTCGGCATTTCCGGCTTTGTGATCCTGCTGTTGCTGGTGAACCCGCTCACCGCGCTGCTGACCCTGCTCTCTCTGGTCGGTTATGCAGTGGTCTACACCGTCTTTCTGAAGCGTGCGACGCCCCAGAACATCGTGATCGGCGGTGCGGCCGGGGCCATGCCCCCCTTGCTCGGCTGGACTGCCGTCACCGGCCAGATCGAGCCAATGGCCCTGGTCCTGTTTCTGATCGTGTTCACCTGGACACCACCGCACTTCTGGGCACTGGCGATCTACCGAAAGGACGAATACGCCCGCGTCGGCACCCCCATGCTGCCGGTCACGCACGGGGAAGACTTCACCCGACTGCAGATCCTGCTGTACACCGCCCTGCTGCTTGCGGTGACCCTGCTGCCTTTCGGCATGGGGATCAGCGGCTGGCTGTATCTTCTGGCCGCCCTCGGCCTCGGGGGTACCTTTCTGTACCACGCCGTGATGCTCCTGCGCACGCGTAGCCGCCAGCGCGCCATCCGCACCTTTCTGTACTCCATCGTCTATCTGCTGGGCCTGTTCGGGGCCCTGCTCGTGGATCGCTACCTGGGTCTCTGGTTCGCCGCCCTGGCCTGAGCAAGCCCCAGCAATCAGGGTTTCCGTGGCCGCAATCCTCCCTTCCTGCCAGTCGCTCTCTCGAGCATCTGCAGCAGACCTTGACCGCCTTCAGACACGCGCATGGCGGCGGGGCTTCCCTTCTCCATACTGATATACTATAACGTTCTCTAATTCCGATCCGACACCCTGGAGACCCTGCCATGCACTCGCGCCCGCGCCATCCGTTCGGGATTCCACTGCTGGTCAGCCTGCTGGCCATCCTGGGCCTCGCTCTCCCGGGCCTGGCCGCCGCGGACAAGCCGCGCATCGTCGCGACCATTCTACCGATTCACAGCATTGTCGCCGCCCTGGGCGAGGACGCCTTCGAGGTGGAATTGCTGGTGCCCGCGAGCGCATCTCCGCACGGCTATTCCATGCGCCCGTCCGAGGCCCGCCGCCTGCAGAACGCGGACATGGTGGTCTGGGTCGGGCCGGAGCTGGAGACCTTCCTGGAACGCCCGCTCCGCCGTGCCGGCGACCGCGAAATCATCAGTCTGATGGACGACCTCGACCTGGACCTGAGACCCACGCGCGAAGGGGGGGTCTGGGAGCATCACCATGACCACGGGAACGATGGTCACGGTCATGGCGACCATGACCACGATCACAACGGCCATGGCCATGGCCACGACGACCACGGGCATTCGGAAGACCATCATGGCCATCACGACGAGGCCCATGGACACGAGCACGATCACCATCATGGCGACTACGATGCCCACATCTGGCTCTCGCCGGCGATTGTGCGCGCGATCACCGAGCAGCTCGCCGAACGGCTGACGCAGTGGGACCCGGAACGCGCCGAGACCGTGGAGGCCAACCGCGACGCCCTGCTCGAACGCATCGACGATCTGGACGGGCGCCTGGCCCGCCAGCTGGAGCCGGTACGCGACCAGGCCTTCATCGTGTTCCACGATGCCTACCAGTATTTCGAGCAGCACTACGGCCTGAACGCCGCCGGCTCGATCAGCATCGATCCCTCGCGCAGCCCGGGCCCACGGCGCATCAGCGAGCTGCGCGAACGCGTCGCGGATGGCGACGTGGTCTGCCTGTTCACCGAGCCGCAGTTCCGGCCGGCCCTGGCCGAGACCGTGGCCGAAGGCACCGATACACGGCTGGGCGTGCTGGATCCGGTCGGTGCCGAGCTGGAGGCTGGCCCGGAGGCCTGGTTCGAGCTGATGCAGAACATGGCGGACGGGTTTGCCGACTGCCTGGGCCAGGAATAAGCCGTCGGGCGACCCAAAGCGGTGCGTTTCGCTGCGCTCAACGCACCCTACGCGGTTGGTTCAAGGCCGGGGTTCATGCAGTCGCTTCGGGCAAGGCGGCCACCGCCACGCGATTGCGGCCCTCGCCCTTGGCTCGATAAAGCGCCTCGTCGACTCGCCGCAGCAATTCGCTACGGGGCTCGCCCGGGCAAAAGGCCGCCACGCCCAGGCTGATCGTGACCCGGCCGGCCTCCGGGAAGTCATGCTCCGCCACCCGCAGCCGCATCGTCTCGGCGAGCGTTGCCGCATCCGCCGCCTCCGTCCCCGGCAGCAGGACCATGAACTCCTCTCCGCCCCAGCGGCCGAGTACGTCGGCATCACGCAGACGCCCCGCGATCACATGTGTGACCTCCTGCAGCACGACATCCCCCACCGCGTGGCCGAAGGTGTCGTTGACCCGCTTGAAGTGATCGAGATCGAACATCACCAGGGCAAAGCGCGAGCCATAACGTTCCGCGCGCGCGAGCTCCCGGTTGAGCAGCGTCTCGAAATGGTGGCGGTTGGCCACACCGGTCAGGCGATCGTAATAGGCCTGACGCTTCAGCTCGGCATTGGCGCGCTGCAGTTCCAGCTCCGCCTGCTTGAGTTCGGTGATATCCACGGCAGTCCCCGCCACTCGGCTCACGCGGCCATCCTTGTCGGGCACCTGGTAGCGATGCACATGGAGCCAGCGCTCGGTGCCGTCCGCACGACGCAGGCGGAAGATATCCTCGATGTGGGCACCCTCCAGTGGGCGATCCAGGAAGCGGAGCTCCACACGTTCGCGGTCTTCAGGATGCACGGCCTCCAGTATTGAATGCGGATCACGGTAGAGGAGGTCGCGGCTCTGCCCCCAGATCCGTTCAAAGGCCGGATTCACGTACAGGATCCCGCTTTCGTCCTGGAGCCAGAACACCTCGTTCACGCTGCCCGCCAACTGGCGAAAGCGTGCCTCGCTCTCGCGCAGCGCTTCCTCCATCGCCTTGCGTTGCGACAGGTCGCGCAGGATGGTCGACACCTGCAGGATCTCGCCCCGGTCGTCGCGGCGCACGATGATCACCTGAGACACCGGGACCTCGCGTCCCTGACCGTCCAGCATGGCCGTCTCGCCCTCCCAGGCACCCTCTCGCATCGCAATCGGGGTGGCCTCGTTCAGGATGCGATCGGCCGCCCACGGGGGATGGAACCGCCGCACGGCAGTCTCGATGGACCGGGCCTCGGACGGGAACCCCCAGGTATTCCAGCCGTCTGCAGCGGTCCACGGCTCGCCCTTCATAGGAGGCAGACCCAACAGGCGGCGGCCGGCAGCGTTCAGGAACTGCATGTCACCGGCAGGCCCGTGCATGGCGACCACGTCGGGCGTATGTTCCAGGATCCCGACCAGACGGCGCTGGTTATCCTCCAGGGCGCGCCGTTCGGTCACGTCCTGCACGGTCCCCACCAGACACTGTTCCACCTTTCCCTGACCCGTCTCGCGTGCCCCCCGGACATGCACGATCCGTTCCACCCCATCCGGCCGCACGATACGAAAATGAAGATCGCAGTCACCCGTCTCCAGGGCGGATTGCAGCTTGGCCCGAACCGCAGAGCGGTCCTCAGCGTGGACCACGCTGAAAAAGCGCTCACTGGTGACCTCGCCCTGACTGAGAGCCAATCCCATTATCCGATAGAACTCGTCCGAGCCACGTGCGCGATCCGTGCGCACATCCCAGTACCAGCTCCCGACATGGGCGATCCGCTGGGCCTCGGCCAGTTCACGGCCCCGCTCGCGCAGGGCCTCTTCCATCTCCACCTGCTCGCTGATGTCGATCATCATGCCGTACCAGGCGATACCGCCATCCGGGCGTGTCTCGGGCGTCGCACGACCCTCGACCCAGATCGTCCCGCGCAGCGGGTGGCGGACTCGGAAACGAACCCGCCAGGGCTCCATGGACCGCGCTGACTCCTCGATGCTCGCCTGGATGCGAGGCAGGTCCTCCGGGTAGACCCGTGCAAAGGCCGCATCCGCGCTGTCCTGAACCAGCCCCGGGCTGAGCCCGAACACGCGCCGCACCCCATCACTGACGAACGGAAACGCGTGCCGCCCATCGGGATACAGATGGTACTGGTAGATCGCCCCGGGCAAATGGGCGGTGGCCTTGGTCAGCTGAATCTCCCTTTCCATCCGGGCGGTCTGGTCCTGGAACGACACCACCACACCATCGACCCGACCGGCCGCATCAAACGTCGGCGCTGCAAAGACGCTCACCGGAAAATGGGAGCCATCGGTCCGCACAAAATAGTCGTCCCAGGGTTCATCCGACTGACCCGTCTCCAGGACCCGGAGGATCGGGCAGGCTTCTTTGGGATAGGGCTCCCCGCCCACCAACGAGTGATGGTTGGTCGAATGCGCATCGCGCCCGAGTGCCTCGGCCTCGTTCTTGAACCCCAGCAGACGGCAGGCCGCCGGGTTAAGAAAGGTGTAGCGGCCGTAACGATCCAGGCCAAATACGCCTTCCGCCAGGCTGGCCAGCAGGCGAGTCTGAAAGGCCTCGGCCGCGCGCACCTCGGTGACGTCCTCGATCACGCCATCGAACACGGGCTCGCCGTCCTCGTCCTGAGTACGATAGGCGGTCACGCGCGCCCGAAAGGCCCGACCGCGCAGCGTCTGCAGGTCGAGTTCACGACCGACCACGCGGCCGTGCATCTCCAGATCGCGACTGAATGCCTCGCGCGCGGCCGGGTCACGATACAGTGCCTGCACCGGGGTTGCGCACAGCTGCACCTCGGACTCGGCTTCAAAGAGCGCCACCATGGCCGGATTGAGCCAGACAAAGCGGCCTTCCGGCCCGGCCGTGTTGCGGTAAACGCCCACCGGCAGACGCCGGAACACGGCCCCGTAGAATTCCAGCTCGCGCTCGTAGCGCCGGGCCTCGGAGACATCGTGAATAATCGAGTAGAGGTAGGTGGTGCCGTCCAGCACCACCGGGCCCGAGTACACCTCGACCTCGCGGATCTCGCCCCCCTTGATGCGGTGGCGGAACCGGAAGTACCGGCGCTCCTCGCTCTTGGCACGCTGCATCTCGACCCGCACGTCTTCGGCCGACAGCGTGTTCATATCCTGGATATGCATGGCCTTGAGGGTGTCGGCCGTGTATCCGTAGAAGCTCACCGCGGCGGGGTTGGCATCGACAATCCGGCCATCCGCCGGATCGATCAGCAGCTTGGGTGCGGTATTGGCGGTAAAGGTCTGCTCGTAGACCTGCGCGGCGGAATCGCCCCCGGGCATGCGCTGAACGGTCACAACGCGCCCGTCGTCATCCGGCACCAGCGTCAACGTACAGGAGAGCGAGGCCCCTTCGGGCGCAGCCGGCGCGCGCATGTCCACGCTCAGGGGCACCTCGGCTGTGGCCGAACGCTGCAAGGCGTCCGCCAGCGATGGCCGCTGCCCGGGCGCGACGCAGTCGGTGAGGGCAATGCCCCGCAGGTCATCCGGCGAGCAGTCGAGCCATTCCGCCAGGCGGCCATTGACGGTGCGGATGGAACCCGCGGCATCCAGCTGGACCAGACCGACCGCAATGTGCTCGAGTTGGATGGGCTCGGCGTTTTCGGTGCTCGCCATTCAGCTTACCCTGCTCCGGGCCTGGGGCCCGATGGAATCCTTATGTACTCAGTCGCACGACCCGGTTGCGCCCGCCCTCCTTGGCAGCATACATGGCCTCGTCGGCGCGCTTCACCCAGTCCTTGACGGGTTCGCCGGGCCGGTACTCCGCCACCCCCAGACTGATCGTGACAAGGCCCACACAGGGGAAGGTCGTGGTAGTGACCTGCTCGCGCAGCTGTTCGGCCACATGCTGACCACGCTCCGCGTCCGTTCCGGGCAGCAGGACCACAAATTCCTCGCCGCCCCAGCGCCCCAGTATGTCCGCCTCGCGCAGACGCCCCTTCAGGGCTTGAACCAGGCAGCGCAGGACTTCATCGCCCACTTCATGGCCGAAGGTATCATTGATGCGCTTGAAATGGTCAATATCGAGCAGCAGTAGCGAACAGGGGTGCTCGTAGCGCTGCGCGCGCCGCGCCTCCTGCTCCAGCAGGCTCTCGAAATAACCGCGGTTGGCGGCATCGGTCAGCGTGTCGTAGAAGGCCTGATGCTCCAGGGCGGCCTCGAGTTCCTTCTGCCGCGTGATGTCGTGGAACATCGCGATGTAGTACTCGATCTCGCCCTGATCGTCGCGGATCGCGGTAACGATCTCGTGCAGCGGGAAGATCTCGCCATTCTTCCGGCGGTTCCAGATCTCGCCCTGCCAGTGCCCTGTCTCGCGCACCGTGCGGAACATCTGTTCGTAGAAGTCGCGATCCTGACGCCCGGAATTCAGGATGCGCGGGTTCGCCCCCACGGCCTCCTCCTCGGTGTATCCCGTGAGCTGCGTAAACGTCGCGTTCACGCGCTGGATGGTGCCTTCAACGTCCGAGATGAAGATGGCCTGGCTGGTCTCGAAGGTCGCCGCGAGCAGGCGCTGTTCCTGCTCCAGGTGGTGCTGTTCGGTAATGTCCTGCACCGTGCCCACCATGCGCTCGGGCGCGCCCGAGGAGCCGAACTCCACGGAAGCACGCTCGCGCACCACGCGCTCGGTCCCATCCGGTCGCACGATGCGGTGGATCACATCGAACTGCTCGAGCCCGGCCAGCGCGCGGTCCACGGCTGCCTGGACACGATCACGATCCTCCGGGTGGACCGCCTGCATGAACGCCCCGTGCGTGCCCTCCCAGCGGCATCGTTCCATCCCGAAGATACGATGGACCTCGTCGGACCAGCGAATCTCCTGTTTCCGGAAATCCCTGACCCAATTGCCGACATGCGCGATGCGTTGTGCCAGGGCCAGTTCCTGCTCACTTCGGTGCAGGGCATGCTCGGCGCGCACCCGCTGCGTGATGTCCAGGATCACGCCGTGCCAGAGCACACTGCCATCGTCCAGGGCCTCCGGACTTGAGTGGCCCTCCAGCCAGATCTCGCCACGTTCGGGACTCAGCACGCGATAGCGCTGCAGCCAGGGCTCCAGCGATCGCATCGACGCCTCGATGCTTGCCCGGATACGCTCCACGTCCTCCGGATGGATCACCCGAAACACTGCCTCGGCATCGCGCATCGCCTCCTCGGGTGTGATGCCGAATATATCGCTCATCCCCTCGCTGGCGTACGGGAAGCAGCCGCGCCCGTCGGGGTGCTGGCGGTACTGGTAGATCGCGCCGGGCAGGTTGCGGGCAATCTTTTCCAGGTGGCGTTCGGTCGCGACCCGTGCGCCGACGTCCTGAAAGGCACCCACCAGTTCGGTCACCGCACCGGTGTTGTCACGGATAGCGGTGACCTGGTCCTCCAGCCACTGCCAGCGGCCGTTGGGCATCCGCTGGCGGTAATTCAGTCGGCAGGATCCATGGGCCCCGTCGGCGATCCAGCGCCGAACCTGACTGACACACCGGCGATAGTCCTCCGAGGCGATATGGGTTGCCAGCCAGTCTGGATTCGAACTGATCTGCTCCGGGGTCCAGCCGGTCACCGAGACGGCATTGCGGCTGAGCCAGGTCATCGTACCCAGATTGTCCGGATCCATGGTGTAGATGACTGCCGGGCTGGCACGCAGCAGGCTGTCCATCCGCTGCTCGGCCTGCTTGCGCGCATCGATATCGGCAACGGCCGCCAGCAGCACCTCCGGGCCGTCATTCGTCGCGGGGATACGGCTGATGCTGATCTCGACCCAGCGGGCAAGGCCCGTGGCCTCCACCAGGCGAACCTCTACCCGGCAGTTGGGGCAACTCCCGTCGAGCAGCTCGCGCCGCCGTGCCTCGCAGGGTTCGACATCCTCCGGGAGCAGGCGCTCGCGCAGCCATCCTCCGACCAGATCCCCGGGGTCGCAGGCCAGCATATCGCCCAGGCGCGGGTTCGCGCGCAGGATGCGCCCTTCCGTGTCCATTTCGACCAGCCCCACCGGGGCGTGCTCGAACAGCGCAGCGTACCCGTGGGCCGCACAGATCTGTGTCATTCCCTAGTCCTTGCCCGAAAAAAGGTCTGCCTGACCTCTTTTATCTCCCCTGCCGGGAGAACCCACGGACGTAATAATGGATCCCGATAATCGGTCTAAACCCTACCACAGAAATCGGGTTTTTTCGTAACGGCTGCCCATTTCGAGAAACGCAGGGCGCAAAAAAACGCCCCCGGAAAACCGGGGGCGCTGACGGAAAAGCGGATTCCCGCGCGCGGCCAACTAACCGCTGGTACCCGTGCGCGGCGCGGGTTCGCCCTCGTCGTCCCTGGGCTCCTGGTACACCACGTCCAGGGCCTTGGCCGCGGCCACCTCGTTGAAGCGGCGGTTCGGCAGGTTGTGCGGGGAGGCCTTGATGGTGTCGATGTCGCGTCCGGCCTCTTCCAGGATCGCGGCCATCGCCTCGACGAACCCGTCCAGGGTCTCCTTCGACTCGGTTTCGGTCGGCTCGACCAGCAGGCACTCCGGCACCAGCAGCGGGAAGTAGGTCGTCGGTGCGTGGTACCCGTGGTCCAGCAGGCGCTTGGCGACATCGCCCGCGGTCAGCCCCAGCTCCTTCGCCTGCTTCTTGAGCGTGACGATGAACTCGTGGGTCGCGCGGCGCTCGGGATAGGCCAGGTCAAAGCCGGCGCTTTCCAGCTCCCGCGCCAGGTAGTTGGCGTTCAGCGTGGCGAATTCGGACACGCGCTGCATGCCCTCGCGGCCCAGCATGCGCATGTAGACATAGGCGCGCAGCAGCACGCCGGCGTTGCCGGCAAACGCGGACAGGCGGCCGATGGTCTCCGGGTAGTCGGTCTCGGTGGCAAAGCGGTAGCCACCCTCGCCGTTCTCGATCACATGCGGCACCGGCATGTACGGCAGCAGACGCTCGCCGACGCCCACCGCACCGGAACCCGGACCACCCCCGCCGTGCGGCGTGGAGAAGGTCTTGTGCAGGTTCATGTGGATCACGTCGAAACCCATGTCGCCCGGGCGCACCTTGCCGAGGATCGCGTTCAGGTTGGCGCCGTCGTAGTACAGCAGGCCACCGGCGTCGTGCACGATCTTCGCGATCTCGGAGATGCGGCGCTCGAACACGCCCACGGTGGACGGATTGGTCAGCATGATCCCGGCGGTCTGCGGACCCACGGCCTCCTGCAGCGCCTCGAGGTTCACGTCACCACTCTCGTCGGTGGGGATCTCGCGCACCTCGTAGCCGCACATGATCGCGGTCGCCGGATTGGTGCCATGCGCGGCGTCCGGGACGATGATCTCGCGCCGCTCGGCATCACCGCGCGCATCGTGATAGGCGCGGATCATCGCCACGCCGGTGAACTCGCCCTGCGCGCCGGCCATCGGCGCCAGCGACACGGCCTTCATGCCGGTCACGTCCTTCAGCATCTCCTGCAGCTCGAACATGGTGTGCAGGAAGCCCTGGCTGTGGCTGGCCGGGGCATGCGGGTGCCGGTTCAGGAAGCCGGGCAGCATGGCCAGGCTGTTACAGGCGCGCGGGTTGTACTTCATCGTGCACGAGCCCAGCGGGTAGAACTCGGTGTCGATGGAGAAGTTCTTCTGCGACAACCGCGTGTAGTGACGCACCACATCGAGCTCCGAGGCCGCAGGCAGCCCGGGGGCCGATTTGCGCCGCAGGTTCGCGGGGATCGCGGTCGTGGCATGCGCGCGCGGCGCCTGGGCCACGGCCGAGCGACCGGCACGCGAACGTTCGAAGATCAGATGGTTTTCCATGGTGCTCATAGCGGTTTCTCGCTTAAGGAATTCGTGGAAGGCGGCGGGGCCCGGGTCGAACAGGCCCCGCCGTCTGTAGCTCCTGACTTATTGCGTCGGGCTCAGATCGGCCCGGTCGTCCAGGGCCTTGAAGATGGCGTCGTAGTCCGGCTCGTCGCCGATCTCGGAGACCAGCTCCGCGTGCATCACCAGATTGTCGGTGTCCAGCAGCGCGACGCCGCGGGCGGTGATGCCCTCCAGCGGGCCGTCCTGAATCAGCACGCCGTAGTCCTTGGCGAAGTTGCGATCGCGCATCATCGACAGCACGGTCACGCGCTCGAGGTTCTCGGCGGCGCAGAAGCGGCCCATCGCGAACGGCAGGTCGGCGGAGACCACCAGGATCTCCAGATCCGGGCGCTGCTTGACGAGGTCCTCGAACTTCTTGGTGGACTCGGCGCAGACCGGGGTGTCCAGACTGGGCACGATATAGATCAGCTTGCGCTTGTCGCCAAAGTTGGCGAGCGAGACGTCCTCGAGGTCCTTGGTCGTCAGCTTGAAATCCGGGGCCGGCGAGCCGACGTGTGGCAGGTCGCCGTTGGTGTGGATCGGATTGCCCTTCAGTTTGACTTCGGCCATGGCGTGCCTCCTCAGGCTTGTGGTGTATGGCGCGTCGCGTGCGACCCGCGTCAGGCAGCCTTCGCCTGCTCGCAGGTCGTCACATACTGCTCCAGATCGGCATCCGTCTTGGTCTCGGTCGCGCAGGCCAGCACGCAGCCGTCGAGCTGGGCATAGTCGCGGCTCAGCTCGTAGCCGGCCAGCACGCCGGCATCGGCCATCGCCTGTACGCGGCTCGCGGCGTCCCCGCCGAAGTCCAGCGCGACCTCGTGGAAGTACTCGCCGGTAAAGCGCGGCTTGATGCCCTTGGCCGCCAGCTTCTCCACCAGCGCGTGGGTATTGGCGTAGCAGGCCTCGGCGACCCGGGTCAGGCCTTCGTCACCCAGCATCGACATGTGGATGGTCGCGGCGGTGACCACCAGACCCTGGTTGGTGCAGATGTTCGAGGTCGCCTTGGAGCGGCGGATGTGCTGCTCGCGCGCCTGCAGCGTCAGCACGTAGCCCGGCTTGCCGTCGGCATCCTCGGCGCGGCCGACGATGCGCCCCGGCATCTGCCGGATGTGCTTCTTGCGCGTGGTCATGAAGCCGAAATACGGCCCGCCGGAGGACAGCGGCGCACCCAGCGGCTGGCCCTCGCCCACCACGATATCGACACCGTTGCTGCCCCACTCGCCCGGCGGCTTCAGCAGGGCCAGCGAGACCGGGTTGACCACCGCGATGACCGGGATCTCGCGCTGCTCGGCCCAGTCGGTGAGTGCGTCGACATCTTCCAGGATCCCGAAGAAGTTCGGCTGGCTGATGATCATCGCGGTGACGTCGTCGTCCGCGAACGGCGCCAGCGCCTCGACCGGCGTCTGGCCGGAGGTCTCGTCGAACGGGACCTCGACCAGCTCGATGCCCTGGTTGCCGATCAGGGTGTGGATCACGCGGCGATAGTCCGGATGCAGCGCGCCCGGCACCAGCACCTTCTTGCTCTTGGATCGGCGGTTCACGCGTACGGCCATCAGTACGGCCTCGGCTAGTGCGGAGGCGCCGTCGTACAGCGAGGCGTTGGAGGCCTCCATGCCGGTCAGGCGGCTGATCATCGTCTGGTACTCGTAGATCAGCTGCAGCGTGCCCTGGCTGGCCTCCGCCTGGTACGGCGTGTAGGCACTGTAGAACTCGCCACGCGTTGCGATCTGCCACACGGCCGCCGGGATATGGTGCTCGTAGGCCCCAGCGCCGATGAAATTGGACGCCATGCCGTCCCGCGCCGCACGCTCCTGCATCAGGCGCGCGATCGCCATCTCGTTCAGGCCCTCGGGGACCTTTTCGAGCGCCGGCGCGCGCAGTTCTTTCGGGATCTCGTCGAACAGATCCTCGATGGAATCGGCGCCGATGCGGTCGAGCATCGCGCGGATGTCTTCTTCGGTATGCGGGATAAAGGGCATGTCGTACTCGCTTTCGCTACTGCGAAGTTCGGATCGGGCCCCGGGCCGGATGCCCGGGGCGCCTTCTCGTTCCTGCCGGGCCGGCTCCGTCAGGAACCGCCCCGTGGGGAACGTCGGATCAGGACTCGGCCTCGACGTGCGCCGCGTAGGCGTCGGCGTCCATCAGGGCATCGAGCTGGCTCGCATCGGAGGGCTTCATCTTGAACAGCCAGCCCTCGTCAAACGGCGACTCGTTGACCTTCTCGGGACTGTCGGCCAGCTCTTCATTGGCCTCGGTTACCTCGCCGGACAGCGGGGCATATACATCCGAGGCGGCCTTGACCGACTCGACCGTCGCGCAGGCGGAACCGGCCTCGACCGAGGCGCCCGCCTCCGGGGCCTCCACGAACACCAGATCGCCCAGCAGTTCCTGCGCGTGATCGGTGATACCGATGGTCACGCTGCCGTCGGCCTCCTGGCGCACCCACTCGTGGCTCTTGGTGTACTTCAGGTCCTTCGGTGCTTCGCTCATGACGTCTTCCTTTTTCGTTTGGATCCCGCCTGCGCAGTTTAGTCTGTGGCAAGCGGCATGAGGCAATAAAATCGCTAGAGATTCAGTTCGATCTGCGGTTCGCCGTTGCGCACGAATACGGGCTTGACCACCCGGACCGGGAGCATGCGGCCGCGGATATCCGCCTGCAGCTCCTCGGCGTCCACCGCGGCCGGGATGCGCGCGAACGCGATCGATACACCGAGGCTCGGGGAGAAGCTGCCGGAGGTGACCACGCCGTCGCCGGCCGGGGTCTCGATCCGGGTGCCGCCACGCAGCACGCCGCGACCCTCCAGCACCAACCCGACCATGCGTTCCTTCACGCCCTCGGCCTTCCACTGCTCGATGGCCTTGCGGCCGATGAAGTCACGCTCGGCGTCCTTCAGGGCGATGGTCCAGCCGAGATTCGCGGTCAGCGGATTGGTCTGGTCGTCCATGTCCGTGCCGTAGAGGTTCATGCCCGCCTCCAGGCGCAGCGTGTCACGCGCGCCCAGGCCGATCGGATTGACGCCGACGTCCTTCAGCTTTTCCCAGAAGCCGTCGGCCTCCGCCTGCGGCAGCATCACCTCGAAGCCGTCCTCGCCGGTGTAGCCGGTGCGGGCGACAAACCAGGCGTCGTTCCAGACGGCGGAGAACGGCTTGAGATCGCCGGCCGCCGAGCGCAGGTCTTCGGGCAGCAGCGGCAGCGTCTTCTCCACCGCTTGCGGGCCCTGGATCGCGATCAGCGCGAACTCCGGGCGCGGCTCGACATTCGCGTCGAAGTCCTTCGCCACCTGCTGCATGTGGGCGATGTCGCCCTCGGCGGTCGCGGCATTGACCACGGCGCGGTAGCTGTCGCCACCGGTCCAATAGATGATCAGGTCGTCGATCACGCCGCCGGCCTCGTTCAGCATGCAGCTGTACAGGGCGCGGCCCTCGGTCTTCAGCTTGGCGACATCGTTGGCCAGCAGGTAGCGCAGGAAGGCCTGCGCCTGCGGGCCGTGGATATCGACGACCTGCATGTGCGAGACATCGAACATGCCGGCCCCGGCGCGCACCATCTTGTGCTCCTCCATCTGGGAGCCGTAGTGCAGCGGCATCTCCCAGCCGGCGAAGTCGACCAGCTTGGCCCCGGCGCGCTGGTGCGCGGCGTGAAGCGGCGTTTTCTTCAGACTCATCTTTTGTCGCCTTGCATCCGTGTTCGTGAGACGGGCCGCCTCCCGGCCCGACGCGGCCCCTGCCATACACGCGGCGCGTACGCGGGGCATAAAAAAAGGGCGGCCAGCAGGGTCTACCTGCCAGCCGCCCCTCTGTCCTGAAACCTGAGAGTTTGCGCCGTGCCAGCGATCACTCGCTGCAGGGCCGCCCCCTTCGGTGGGCCGTCGCCGGCCGCTCTCCAGAGTGTGTCTTTCTGCACCGTTCCGGTCCGGTAGCCTGAGCGATTCCGGGCGGATGTTGCGCCTTCGGCGTCTGCCAATCGACTCGCGATCGCAGAACTCTTCCAGAACGGTGTGCGGGCACTGTCGGGCACCCGCAGACGAAACTAATTGTACACCCAAATATCGCCTTCGCGAAAGCCCGGACGGGTGGCGGCGACTTTTCGTTGCAAGGCGGCCGCCCCGCCCGTGCCCCTCGATCGCACGCCTGTCGCACCCGTCTTTGCGAGGAGCCCGAGGCGGCGTGGAAGAAAGCGCTTCGTCGCTGAGCCCCTTGCAATGACGGTGCTCAATTCCAGCCCAGTACTAGAGCGCCAGATCGATTGCCAGGAGCGCGACGAAGCCGACCAGCACGCCGACGGTTGCCTGGGCCTCGTGACCCTTGCGGTGTGACTCGGGGATGATCTCGTGGCTGATCACGAACAGCATCGCCCCCGCGGCGAAGGCCAGGCCCCAGGGCAGCAGGAACTCCATCAGTGTCACCGCACCGGCTCCGACCAGCCCGCCGATCGGCTGCACCAGCCCGGTCAGCAGCGTCACGCCGAACGCGGCCCACTTGCTGTAGCCCAGCGACAGCAGCGCAATCGCCACGACCAGCCCCTCCGGCATGTTCTGCAGACCGATCGCGATCGCGAGGGTGATGCCGTCGCTCACATCGTCGCCACCGAAGCCTACGCCGACGGCCAGCCCCTCCGGCAGGTTGTGCAGGGCAATCGCAAAGATGAACAGCCAGACGCGACGGATCTTGGCCGGATCGGCTCCACTTTGGGGGCCGATGTGAAAGTGCTCGTGCGGGACCAGCTTGTGCAGCGCCAGCAGCGCCCCACCACCCAGGGCCATGCCCACCGACAGCACCAGGATCGCCATGCCGACCCCGCCGTACTGGGCCTCGGCATGCTCCACCGACGGCAGCACCAGCTCGAAGGCGGTGGCCGCGAGCATCACCCCGGCCCCGAAGCCCATCATCGCGTCCTCGACCGACTGGCTGATCCGGCGCAGGAAAAAGATCGGAATCGCGCCCACGGCGGTCATCAGCCCGGCAATAAAGCTCGCCAGCAGGCCGATCTGCAGGGTGCTGAGCTCGGCCGCCCGGTCCTCCAGCGTGGGCCACAG
This sequence comes from Thioalkalivibrio sp. ARh3, assembly GCF_000377265.1. Taxonomy (NCBI): domain Bacteria; kingdom Pseudomonadati; phylum Pseudomonadota; class Gammaproteobacteria; order Chromatiales; family Ectothiorhodospiraceae; genus Thioalkalivibrio; species Thioalkalivibrio sp. ARh3. Next base: position 971,507 of record NZ_KB897947.1, on the reverse strand, counting down.
CAGGCTGACCAGCCAGATGAACGCCGCCAGCGCAATCAGCGAGCCGACCAGAAACAGCCGGGGCACCGGGCGCTGCCCGGTGTCCTGCTGCATCTCCTCCGATTCTGTCTCGTTCATCCCGCTCCCTGAGGTTTTTTCCGGCCACTTCCATTCGGAAACCGCTTTGTGCCGACGGTTCCCACAAGCATTCCGTGACATTGATCGCTACCGTCGGTCCGTCCGCGCTACCGTCGAGTGCCGGCAAACGGTAGAGTCGCCGCATCGGCCTTCCGCCCCATCCTCAAGGACGAAGCAATGCTCGAGACCCTCGACCAGTTCCTCGGCGATACCGCCAGCCTCCTGTGGGGCAACCCGATTACGTTGATCCTGCTGCTGGGCACGGGGCTCTACCTGACCATCCGCCTGGGACTGGTGCAGATCGTCGCCTTCCGCCAGGGCTGGCGCGCGCTGCGCGGCACCGACGGAAAGGCCGGCGGCCAGGGCCAGATCTCGCCCTTCCAGGCGCTGTCCACGGCCCTGTCCGGGACCATCGGCACCGGGAATATCGCCGGCGTCGCCACGGCCATTGCGCTCGGCGGCCCCGGGGCCCTCTTCTGGATGTGGGTAACCGCCTTCTTCGGCATGGCCACCAAGTTCGCGGAGACCACCCTGGCCGTACGCTACCGCGAAATCGCCCCGGACGGGAGTGTGGCCGGTGGCCCGATGTTCACCCTGCTCAACGGGCTGAACATGAAGAAGATGGCCATCCTGTTCGCCGCCTTCACGCTGATCGCCTCGTTTGGCATCGGCAACATGGTGCAGGCCAATTCCGTGGTCGACGGTTTGACCTTCATGGTGCCCACGCTGCGCGCGGACGACGACATCATGGGCTGGATGGCCCTGATCATCGGCCTGACCATGGCCGTGCTCGTGGCGCTGGTCATCATCGGCGGGGTCAGGCGCATCGCGATGATCGCCTCGGCCATCGTGCCGTTCATGGCGGTGGTGTACATGATCGGCGCATTCATCGTGATCGTCGCGAATATCGAGGCCGTGCCGGCCGCCGTGGCCACCATCCTGAATCTGGCGCTGAACCCCTGGGCCGCGGGTGGCGGCGCGATTGGCCTCGCCATCCAGTACGGCGTCGCGCGCGGCATGTTCTCCAACGAGGCGGGCCTGGGCTCCTCGGCCATGGCCCACGCCGCGGCCAAGAACGCCAACCCGCCCCGCGAGGGTTCGGTCGCCATGCTCGAGCCGTTCATCGACACCATCGTCGTCTGCACCCTGACCGGCCTCGCCATCGTCGTCACCGGCGCCTACATCGACCGCGCCGACGACGTGGTCGGTGCCTCGCTGACCGCCACGGCCTTCAGCGCCACGCTGGGACCGTTCGGGGCGATGGTCGTGGGCTTCAGCCTGATGCTGTTCGCCTTCTCCACAATGATCGCCTGGTCCTATTACGGCGACCGGTCGGCGTATTTCCTGTTCGGCGAGCGCGCGGTGATGCCCTATCGCATCGTGTTCGTGATCCTGATTGTGATCGGGGCGACCATCCCGCTGGGCATGGTCTGGAACTTCTCCGACATTGCCAACATCCTGATGGCCGCACCCAACCTGATCGCGCTGATCCTGCTGGCCGGGCTGGTGAAGAAGCTGCGCGACGACTATCTCTCCGACCGACCGTACAATCCTCACCATGGCCGCTGACACCCCGGACAACACCAACCGCAGCCCGCACGACCCGTTCGCCCAGGGCCCGGCCCGGCCGGACACGGCCATGCTGGTGCGCGAGGTCGAGATGGCGCTGACCGAAGACCTCGGCCCCGATGCCCTGGCCGGCGACATTACCGCGGCGCTGGTCCCGGAGGATCGCGCCGCCCGCGCCACCCTGCTGCTGAAAGAACCCGCCGTGCTGTGCGGCCAGGCGTGGTTCGACCGCGCGTTTGCGAGCCTCGCGCCCGAGACCCGCATCGACTGGCAAGTGGCCGAGGGCGCCGTGCTTGAACCGGACGGAGCGCAGCCCGTCGCCACGCTCGAGGGCCCGGCCCGCGCCGTGCTGGCCGCCGAGCGTGCCGCGCTCAACCTGCTGCAAACGCTGTCCGGAACCGCAACCGAAACCGCGCGCTGGGTCGCCCGCCTGGGCGACACCCACAGCCGGATACTGGATACCCGCAAGACACTCCCGGGCCTGCGTCACGGGCAGAAGTACGCGGTGCGCATCGGCGGCGGCCACAACCACCGCCTCGGGCTCTGGGACGCCGTGCTGATCAAGGAGAACCACATCGCCGCCTGTGGCTCCATCGCGGCTGCCGTGGAGCGCGCCCGCACGCTCGGGGCCGGCCGCTGGGTGGAAGTGGAAACGGAGAACCTGGACGAGGTCGATCAGGCGCTGGACGCCGGCGCCGACGTGATCATGCTGGACGAACTCTCGCGGGATGACCTCGCCACCGCTGTGCGGCGCATCCGGGGGCGGGCCATCTCCGAGGCCTCGGGCGGGGTCACGCCGGACAGCCTCGCCGAGATCGCGGCCACCGGCGTCGACTACATCTCGGTCGGTGCGCTGACCAAGCATGTCCGCGCCATCGACTTCTCCCTGCGCCTCGACTCGTAACCGCCTCGCGCCAAGCCACGCTGCGAGGCTTTATCCAGCGTTCTGCGTTCGTTCCGGCTGGGAATGGTTCATCATCTGGTGTTTACGGTGGCTTCGGTCCACCGCCTGCCAAGCGCTGTTTCGCCAGCGCGCCCCGAGTTACTTCTTTGCTCGTGCAAAGAAGTAACCAAGAAACACGCCCGGGATTCGCCCGGGAACCTTGCTCCGGACGCGCCAGGCCGGCGGCGCTGAAACTCGCTTCGCTCAAACAGTCAGCGCCTTTTCTCCGGCCTGTCACGCCCTCCACAAGGGGCTCATATCGGGAGGGAAGGTCAAAACAGAAGGTGTTCCAGCACTTCTGGCTATCCCGTACGCCGTAGGGTGCGTTGAGCGTAGCGAAACGCACCGTTCCGACGCCGGGGAAACCCTGATGCGATTCGCTGCGCTCATCACATCCTACGATGGGGCCTGGCGCCCGCTTGCGGGCGCGGCACGCCAAGGCCGCAGGCCGCGCGTGCCAAGATGTCCGAATACCTTGCCTCCAACCATTGGCACAAACGTCGGGGTAGCCGTTGTCTTGACCTTCATCCCCCCGTATGAAGCCCCTTGCGGAAGGGTGCTCGGGACGGAAGAGAGGCGCTGACTGTCTGAGCGGAGCGACAGCGCAGCGAGTTTCAGCGCCGCCGGCCCGAGGGCCCTGGAGCAAGGTTCCCGGGCGGAATCCGGGTGCCCTTCTTTGGGTACTTTCTTGGGCAAGCAAGAAAGTACCTCGGGGCGCGCTGCCGAAACAGCGCAGGCAGGCGGCGGAGCGAAGGCACCGTAAACACCGGATGCCGAACCAGGCCCAGCCTTGAAGCGCCGACGGCTAGCGGGACTCGTCGTCGGATTCGGGGGCGGGCTCGAGGCGGAGCTGGCCATTGGCGTCGCCCTCGGGCGGTGCGAGGGTGAAGCCCGCGTCGGAGGCGACATCCGCCAGATCTCGGATCGCATCCAGCGGTGGCAGCTCCTCCAGCCGCTTCAGGCCCAGGTCGTCGAGGAACGTCCGCGTCGTCGCATACAGCGCAGGCCGACCGGGCACCTCCTTGTGCCCCACCACGCGTACCCATTCGCGTTCCTGCAGGGTGCGCATGATCCCGGAGCTTACCGCGACGCCGCGTACCGCCTCGATCTCGGCGCGCGTCACCGGCTGGCGATAGGCAATGATCGCCAGCGTCTCCAGCAGCGCGCGCGACAGCCGCGCGGGGCGCTCGGGCTGCGCCGCCTGGACCGTGGCCGAGAAGCGGGCCCGCACGCGGAAGCGATACCCGCCAGCGGTGCGCACCAGCTCGATGGCGCGATCCGTATAGCGTTCCTGCAGCCGGCCAATCGCCTGATCCAGCGTCGGCTGGTCGATCTCGCCCAGGTCCTCGCAGGCGGCCTTCAGGTCGCGCGGTGCGACCGGCTCGGCGGCGGCAAACAGGACTGCCTCGATCGCGAGTTCGATGGCACCGAGCGTATCGGTGTCGATCTCGGTAGTGACTTGCGGGGCGTCAGGGCTGGTGACGTCGTTCATGCATCCTCCGTGTCCGGCCGGCCACCCCGGCGGCGCAGCCGAATCGGGCTGTAGGGTTCGCTCTGGCCCCACTCCACCAGGCCGGACTTGGTCAGCTCCAGCACGGCGAGAAATGAGACCACCACGCCCTGGCGGCCTTCGGAGGCGAGCAGGAGCGTGACGAAGTCGGTAAAGCGCTCCGTGTGCAGGACCTCGAGGATACTGCTCATGCGCTCGCGCACCGACAACTGCTCGGTGGAGATGTGATGGTGTGCGGAGAGGCTGGCCCGATGCATCACGGCGGCCAGGGCCTCCATCAGCTCGTCCATCGTGGGGGCCGGGGGTGGCGGCCCCTCCAGCGCCTCGACGCTGGCGCCGGCGGCGTACACGTCGCGGTCCATGCGCGGGATCTCGTCCAGCCGCTCGGCCGCGGTCTTGAACTGTTCGTATTCCTGCAGCTGACGGATCAGCGCCATGCGCGGATCCGTGTCCTCGTCCGCGTCGGCCTCCACCGGGCGCGGCAGCAGCATGCGCGACTTGATCTCGGCGAGCAGCGCCGCCATCACCAGGTACTCGCCGGCCAGCTCCAGCCGCAGCGCGCGCATGACCTCGATATAGGCCATGTACTGACGCGTGATCTCGGCGATCGGGATGGCGAGGATGTCGAGGTTCTGCCGCCGGATCAGGTACAGCAACAGGTCCAGCGGTCCCTCGAACGATTCAAGGAAGACCTCCAGCGCATCCGGGGGGATATACAGATCGGCCGGCAGTTCCGCCACCGGCTCGCCATGCACGCGATAGACAAACTCGCCTTCCGCTCCGGTCTCGACCGTCGCGGGATTGTCCAGGTCCGTCAGCTCATCGCGCGGGTCCATGGCTCATCTCGGTGGGAGCATTCCGAAACCGCTCATCGCAGGTAGTCCAGGCCCATCACGCGGCGCACCTCTTCCAGGGTCTCGCGCGCCTCTTCGCGCGCGGCCTCGGAGCCCTCGACGATGATCGAACGCACCAGGGCCGGGTCCTCGGCGTACTCCTTTGCGCGCTGCTGGATCGGCTCGAGCTCCGCCTGCACCTCTTCGATCAGCGGGCGCTTGCAGTCGATACAGCCAATCCCGGCCGAGGTGCAGCCCTCGTGCAGCTCGGCCCGTTTGGCCTCGTCGGTATAAACCAGGTGCAGATCCCAGACCGGACACTTCTCCGGCGTGCCGGGATCGGTGCGACGCACACGCGCCGGGTCCGTCGGCATGGTCCGGATCAGTTTTTCCACCTCAGCCGGCTCGGTGCGCAGGCTGATGGTGTTGCCGTAGCTCTTGGACATCTTGCGCCCATCCAGACCCGGCATCTTCGCGGTAGGCGTGAGCTTGGAATGGGGCTCGGGCAGGATGATCTTGCCACCACCTTCAAGGTAGCCGAACAGGCGTTCGCGATCGCCCAGCGAGATGTTCTGCTGCGATTCGAGCATCGCCCGGGCCACTTCCAGCGCCTCGTCCTCGCCGTGCTCCTGAAAGCGCTTGCGCAGGTCGCGATAACGCTTGGCGGCCTTCTTGCCCATCTTGTCGATCGCCGCCTCGGCCTTTTCCGCAAACCCCGGCTCGCGGCCATAGAGATGGTTGAAGCGGCGAGCGATCTCGCGCGTGACTTCCAGGTGCGACACCTGATCCTCGCCAACCGGAACCATGCCGGCACGGTAGGCGAGCACGTCCGCGCTTTGCAGCACGGGATAGCCCAGAAAGCCGTAGGTGGCCAGGTCCTTCTCGCGCAGCTGCTCCTGCTGATCCTTGTACGTGGGCACACGCTCCAGCCAGCCCAGCGGGGTAATCATCGACAACAGCAGGTGCAGCTCCGCGTGCTCCGGCACGCGCGACTGCACGAACAGCGTGGCGGAACCGGGGCTCACCCCGGCCGCCAGCCAGTCGATCACCATCTCGGTGACATGCTGTTGCAGGTCGCCCGGGTCTTCATAGTGTGTGGTCAGCGCGTGCCAGTCGGCGACGAAGAAGAAGCACTCGTAGTTGTGCTGCAGCTCGATCCAGTTTTTCAGGACGCCGTGATAATGGCCCAGATGCAGGTGCCCGGTCGGGCGCATGCCCGAGATCACGCGCTGGTTCGTTCCCTGGGTGCTGGTCACGAGTGGTTCCTTCTCCGTTATTCGTGGGGTTCGTTGGGGATGATACTCAGAACATGCCGCCCGAAAGGGCAAACAGCATGCCCAACAGGGCCGCCGTGCGATCGCGTTCGTTCACGTACACGCGACCGTCCTCCATATTCAGGTGTCCGCGCCAGAGCTCGGCATCGGCGTCGCGCTGCAGCCAGCCCTGGGCCGCCAGGGTATGAAGACGTTCGTCCAAATCCGCGTCCGGGTACGCGGACTCGAATTCCCGCACCCATTCCAGCCCGAGCCGCAGTTCGCTGTCCAGTACCAGGGTCTCCAGCGGCCGGGTACGGAAACCGCGCGCGTCGCCGCGCAGGCCCAGCTCGGTCTCCAGGGCCACCTGGCGGGCGGGGGATTCGTTGAACGAGGCCTTCAACTCGGCCGCCGGGCTGTGTTCGATCATGCGCTCGATCGCGTCGGTAATCACCGACCCGCCAAGCGCCAGGCGCTGACCGCGTTCCAGATCACGCTCCTGCAGCGCCTCCAGGTCCTGAATCATCTGCAACAGTGCCGGGCGATCCCAGCGCAGCAGCGCAAACTGGAGATCCACGGTCTCGAGCTCCAGCACGTCGGCGTCCGCCTCGCGCAGGCGAACCTCGTCGATCTCCAGGCGCAGGCGGCTGTCCAGGCGATCATTGCTGGTCTTCTGGAAGGCATTCACTCGCGGCCGGGTCAGCTCCATCTCGCCCTGCTCGTCGCGAACGTGCAGGTGCGCGGCCGCCAGCCCCCCCTCGTAATCCGGCAGGCGGCCGTAGACACCATCCTCGTCCGGTTCGAATACGGTCGCGAAACGGGCCTGTTCGACCCGCAGGTCCGCCTCGTCGTCATGCACACGCAGCGCGGGCAGGTCCAGGCTCAGCAGCAGTTGCTCCGCCGACCAGGCAAAGCGCCCCTGTCCCGCATCCAGCTCGAGCCAGAGCGGCCCATCGCCATCAACACGGTCGGCCACATCCGGGACCTCCATCAGGTCCAGCGTCAGGGGCTCGAACTGCACGCGCGTGGTCAGACGACCGCCCATGCCGGCATGCGTCTGCACGACCAGATCGAGCTCGTGCAGCAGATGGGCCGCGAGCGAGCCCTCCGGGGCTTCGAGGGCGTCCAGGTCCACGTTCGACTCGCCGCGCGCGCCGAGCACACCGTGGCGCACCCGGTGCTCCAGCGGGATGACCAGCTCGGTCTCGCCGTCGTCCAGCGTCAGCTCGCTGCGCGCGCTCGCGGTTCGATAGCTGCGCCGGTATTCGACCATCTCGTGGCGCAGATCCACCTCGCCGATGCGTGCCTGCTGCGTCTCGGTCACGTTGCGCTCGACCTGCCCGCCGACAAACACCGGCCAGGCGGCGACCACGATCAGCAGCGCCAGTAGCAGCACAATCCACTTACGCATCACGCATCTCCCCTGGCCTCCATGCCCTTACGACTCATCAAGGAACGCCACATCGCCGACACCGTGACGGATGATCTCCGGCACATCACCGGTCAGGTCGATCACGCTCGTCGGCTCCAGGGTGCCGGCACCGCCATCGACGACCTCGTCCACGACCTTCGACAGCCGCTCGTCGATCACCCAGGGTTCGCTCAGCGGCAGCTCCTCGCCCGGGAGCTGAAGGGTCGCGGTCATCAGCGGCGAGCCCAGTGCCTCCAGCAATGCCGACACGATACGGCTGTCCGGCACGCGCAGACCGATAGTGCGACGCTTGGGGTGCTGCAGGCGGCGCGGCACCTCGCGCGTGGCCGGCAGGATGAAGGTATAGGGCCCGGGTGTCAGACCCTTCATCAGGCGGAAGGCCGTGTTGTCCACCTTGGCGTAGACGCCGAGTTCCGAGAGGTCACGACACAGCAGCGTGAGGTGATGGGTATCGTCGACCTGCCGGATGCGGCGGATACGGTCAGCGCCCGCCTTGTCGCCCGGCAGACAGGCGAGGGCATAACAGGCGTCGGTCGGGATTGCGATCACCGCGCCCTCGTGCAGCCGCTCCAGGACCTGCCGGATCAGCCGGGGCTGCGGGTTTTCGGGGTGTATCGCGATCATGAACTCGACCATTAATGACAAGGCGCGCAGTGTAGCGCATGGTGGGCGGTGCTCATAAGGCGCCCCGCTCCCCGAGCGGCCCGCGTTAGAATCAGGAAAACGCTGATCAGTGTTTCCTTAACGCCCCAACCCACGGAGACCCCGATTGATGCTCTACATGATCCAGGGCCAGGATGCCCCCGACTCGCTGGATGCACGGCTGGCCGCGCGGCCGGAACACGTCGCCCGCCTGCAGGCCCTGCACGAGGCCGGCCGCCTGATCCTGGCCGGTCCGCTGCCGGCGATCGACAGCAACGACCCGGGCCCCGCCGGATTCACCGGCAGCCTGATCGTGGCCGAGTTTCCGTCGCTGGAGGCCGCCCACGAGTGGGCCGATGCCGATCCGTATGTCGCCGCGGGGGTCTATGCCTCGGTGGATGTTCGCCCCTTCAAGCAGGTGTTTTGATCATGCATATCCGTCCCGCGGCACTCGTTGTCGCCCTTGCCTTCGCCGGCCTTCTGGCCGCCTGCGGTAACGACGACGAGGGCCTGCCCCTGCCCGAAGAAGAGGCCAGCGAACACGACGAGGTCGTCGCCGATACCGACGACGAGGACACGGTCGCCATCGTCAATGATCGCGCGATCACCCGCGCCGATCTGTTCACCTACGCCGGCATGGACGAGGATCCGGGGGTGGCCGCGCAGGGCGAAGGGGTACTGGACGAGGTCATCAGCCTGGAACTGCTGCGCCAGGAGGCCCTGAAACGCGGACTGGGTGACGACCCCGAGATCCAGCGCATCCTGAAAATGGTCGAGACCAATCTGCTGGCATCCACGCTGATGGAGCGCATCGCCGAGGAACTCGAGATCAGCGAAGAAGAGGTGGAGGCGGAATACGAACGCCAGGTCGAATACCTGCGCGGCACCGAGTACCGCGCGCGTCACATCCTGGTCGAGGACGAGGACAGCGCGCGCGAGCTGCTGGCACAGCTGGACGACGGAGCCGATTTCGCGGAGCTGGCCGAGGAACACTCCATCGACCCGGGATCCGCCGCTCGAGGCGGGGACCTGGGATGGTTCACGCCCGATGGCATGGTGCCGGAATTCGCCGCTGCCACCGAGGCCCTGGAACCCGGCGAGACCACCGACGCGCCCGTGCAGTCACAGTTTGGCTGGCACCTGATCCGTCTGGACGACACCCGCGAGGTGGAAGTCCCGCCGCTGGACGAGGTGCGCGCCGAGATCATCGAGATCCTGGAAAGCCGCGCCATCCAGGAAAAGCTGGAGGACCTGCGCGCCAAGGCGACGATCGAGATCCCGAACCGGCCGGAGAACTGATCCCGCGCCGTTCGGGCGGGCACGTCAGTGCCCGTGACCGCCGTGCCCGTGGCTCGCGTCATCGCGCTCCATGTGGTCGTGCCCGGCACCCTCCTCGGCCTCGCCGCGGCGCACCTGCATGTGCAGATCCATGGTCTCGCCGTCCTCGAAGGTCACCCGCACGGCGACCCAGTCACCGGCCGTCAGCGGCTCGTGCAGGCCGATGAACATCAGATGCAGGCCACCCGGCTCCAGCACCAGGGTCTCGCCCGCGGGCAGGTCCAGGTGATCGACCTCGCGCATGCGCATCACGCCATCTTCATGGGTGTGCTCGTGCAATTCGGTGGTCTTCGCGATTGGCGACTCGGCGGCCACGATACGGCGATCGGACTCGCCGGTATTGCGCAGCTCCAGATAGCCGGCGGTGGTATCCCCGGGTACCAGGCGCACCCAAGGCGTGCCTTCCATCTCCAGCCCTTCCAGGCATTCGCACACCTCCGGGGCCTCCCCGGCCACCGCGGTACCCGCGGTGCCCGCGCCCAGGCTCAGGACCAGGGCGGCGGCCGCAAGAGATCGTAATACGGCGAGTTTGATCATCAGTTTCTCCACGGTTCGCTGTGACGCATCCTAACCTAGGGGAACGCGACGCGTGCGATTCGATCCGCGTCTCCCTAGAATGTCGCGCCGGGAAGGAACCCTCTGGCCCTTACGGGCTCCAATCGAGCGACCGGCCCTGCCCCATCCGACCGAGAACATAATGCCGCGCCTTCTCCGACGTGCCCTGCCCCCCCTTCTGATCCTCGCCGCCGCGATCGTGGGCTTTCTTGTACTGCGTGCGACCGGTCCCGAGGCGCCTGCGCCCGAGGCCACCGAGCGCACCTGGCCCGTGCAGGGACTGGTGGCCGAACTGGGCGAGCACCACCCTGGCATCCTGCTGAACGGGCGCAGCGCATCGGCCCAGACGGCCACCCTGCGCGCGGCCGTCGAGGGCGAGATCGAGGCCGTCCCGGCCCGCATCGGGGCCCGCATGGAGGCGGGCGAAACCCTGGTGCGCATCGACCCGCGCGAGGCGGAACTGCTGCTGGCCCAGCGCACGGCCGAACGCCGCGAACTGGAAGGCGCAAAAGAGAGCGAAGAGATTCGGGCCCGTTTCGATCGCGAAGCCCTGGTGCGTGAGCGCGAACTCCTGGAAATCGCCGAACGCGGCCTGCGCCGCGCCCAGAACCTGCGCGAACGTGACCTCGGCTCCGAAACCGACGTGGACACGGCCCGGGAGGCCCTGGAACAGGCCAGCCTGACCGTGGACAACCGCGAGCAAGCAATCGTCGATGCCCCGATGCGCAAGGCCCAGGCGGAAGCCCGGCTGGAGCGCGCGCGGGCGGCCGAGGATCAGGCGCGCATCGATCTCGAGCGCACCACGATCGCCGCGCCCTTCGATGCCCGCGTGGTCGAGGTCGAGGTGGCGTCTGGCGAGCGCGCCCGCGCTGGAGACCCGTTAGTACGCCTGTTCGCACTCGATGACCTGGAGATTCGCGCCAGCATCCCCGATTACATCCTCCCGCGCATCGAGGAGCTGCTGGACGCAGGCGAAGCTCTGACCGCTCATGCGCAGGTGGGTGGACGCACGGTGCGTACCGAACTGACACGCCTGGAGGGCGAGACGCGTGCGGGCGAAGCCGGTACGCGCGGCATCTTCGAGGTCCGCGAGGGCCATTCTGCGTTGAATCTCAATCGCTTTGTTGAACTAACCCTGCGCCTGCCGGCCGAGCCCGACAGCCTGGCCGTACCCTACGAGGCCCTCTATGGCCGGGATCAGGTCTTCCGCGTCGTGGACGGCCGCATGCAGTCGCTGCGGGTCGAGCGCCTCGGCGAATTCATGACCGATGCCGGGGACGCCCGTGCCCTGATCCGTCACCCGGACCTGCAGACGGGCGACATCCTGGTCGCCACCCGCCTGCCCAATGCCGTGGACGGGCTGAAGGTCGAGGTCGAGGAGCCCGGCGAACGCCCGGATCGCGATGCCGCGATCCCGCGCGCTTTCGACACCAACGCGGATCAGGACCCGAACGATGGCTGATGCCGATCCCGGCCAGCGCGCCGGCGACGGCCCGGACGGACGCCCGATGCCCGGCGGGGGGACGCGCGACAACGGCCAGCCACCGCGCGGCCCGATCCAGATCTTCCTGGAACACCGCCTGGCCGCGAATCTGCTGATCGCGCTGATGCTGCTGGCCGGGGCATTCGCGCTGACCAAGCTGAACACCCAGTTCTTCCCGAACTTCGAGCTGGACTTCATGACCGTGGAAGTGGTCTGGAGCGGGGCCAGCGCCGAGGACGTGGAACAGGCGATCATCGATCCCCTGGAACAGGACCTGCGCACCATCGACGGCCTGCGCAACATGACCTCGACCTCCGCGCTGGGGGTCGGCGTGGTGACCCTCGAGTTCGAGGCGGGCACGGACATGACGCGGGCCGCCGAGCAGGTCAATGACCGCGTCGACCAGCAGCGCAATCTGCCGGAGGACGCCGAAACCCCGGTGGTCAAGCGAATCATCCGCTACGAGCCCGTGGCCCGGCTGCTGATTACCGGCCCGGAAGACCCGCAGCAGCTGCGCCGGCTGGCGCGGCAGTTCGAGCGGGAGCTGCTGGATGCCGGCATCGCCCAGATCGAGTTCACCGGGCTGACCGAGGACGAGATGGCCATCCAGGTGCCGTCGCGGGATCTCTATCGCCTGGACATGACCCTGGAGGAGATCGGCACCCAGATCCGCGAAATGGCGCAGGACTTCCCCGCCGGCTCGGTCGGGCGCGACGATACCGCCCGCCAGATTCGCAGCCTGGAGCAGGCCCGCGATGTCGTCGGCTTCGAGCGGCTGATCCTGCGCGGCGACACCGATCTGGGGCGAATCAGGCTGGGCGATATCGCCGACATCGAACTGCGCCCGCGCGATGGCGAGGTACGCAGTCGCGCCAACGGCAAACCCGCCATCGAGATGCAGCTCATGCGTTCGGAGACAGGGGACTCGCTGGAGGCCGCGCGCGTCCTCGAGGACTGGCTGGAGGCGACCAGGCCCACCCTGCCACCGGGTGTGGATGTCCAGGTGATGGATGCCTTCTGGGAGCTCCTGGCCGAGCGCATCAATATGCTGCTCAAGAACGGCCTCGGCGGCCTGATGCTGGTGCTGGGCATCCTGTTCCTGTTCCTCAACCGGCATGTCGCACTGCGTGTGGCACTGGGCATCCCGATCGCATTTACCGCCGCCTTTGTCGTGCTGTGGGTCGTGGGTGGCTCGATCAACATGATCTCGCTGTTCGGCTTCATCATGTCGCTGGGGATCATTGTCGACAACGCGATCGTGGTCTCCGAACACGCCTACAGCCTGCACCAGCGCGGGCTGGACGCAGGGAGGGCCGCACGCGACGGCGCGCGGCGCATGCTCGGACCGGTGATCGCCGCCTCGCTGACCACGGTCGCCGCCTTCATGCCACTGATGCTGATTGGCGGGATGATCGGCAATATCCTGTTCGATATCCCGCTGGTGGTGATCTGCGTGATCGTGGCTACCCTGCTGATCGCCTTCCTGATCCTGCCGGCCCATCTGAAGGGGGTGATGCACCGGCTCGAGGAACCGCCACAGGGCAGTCTGCGGGCGCGCTTCGACGCCGGCTTCGAACGCCTGCGCAACGGCCCGTTCCGGCGCGCGGTCACGCGCTCGGTGGATCACGCGGGCGTCACCCTGGCGCTGGCCGTGGGCGCGCTGATTCTCGCCATTGGGCTGGCCGCCAGCGGCCGCATCGGCTTCACCTTCTTCCCCTCGCCCGAGGGCACCATCGTCAACGCAGGGGTGAACTTCGTCGCCGGCACGCCGCCCGAGCGCGTCGAGTCGTTCCTGATCCACGCCGAACGCGCCCTCGAGGAGACGGAGGAGGCGCTGGGCGGCAATCTGGTACGCACCTCCGTGACCCGCCTCGGCCAGGGGATCGACCCCGGCGATGGCAACGCACCCAAGGGGGAACAGTTCGGCAACATCCAGGTGGAGCTGGTCTCGCCGGAAGAACGAACCGTGCGCAACCGCGAGTTCATCCGTGAATGGGATGACCGCATCCGCCAGGCCCCGGGCATCGAGAACTTCTCCATCGATGAACGCCAGACCGGGCCGCCGGGGCGGGATCTCGATATCCGCCTGACCGGTGACGACCCGCATGTACTGAAAGAGGCCGCGCTGGAACTGGCCGACATGCTGGACGACTTCCCCGGGACCTTCGCCACCAGCGACGACACCCCGTTCGGTCGCGAGCAGTTCGTGTTCCAGGTGAAACCCGAGGGTCGCGCGGTCGGGCTGAGTACCGAATCGGTCGGCGGGCAGTTACGCAACGCCTTTGATGGATACCTCGCCCAGCTCTATCAGGACGGACTGGAGGAGGTCGAGGTCCGCGTGCGCCTCCCGGACAGCGAGCGCCACCGGACGGAGAGTCTGGAGCGGCTGAACCTGCGCCTGCCGGACGGGGCCTTCGTGCCACTGGACGACGTGGTGGATCTCCGTTCGCGCCAGGGGTTCGAGACCCTGCGCCATGCCGACACGCGGCTGGCCATCCAGGTATCGACCGAGGTGGACCGAGCGGTGAACAACGCCGCGCGCATCCGGGCGGCACTCGAGGACGGACCACTGGACGAGCTGTCGGACCGACACGGCATCGAATATTCCTTCGAAGGGCGTGCGGCGGACCAGGAAGAGACGTTCGCCGACATGCAGATGGGCCTCGTGCTGGCGCTGGGGCTGATGTACATCGTGCTCGCCTGGGTGTTCGGCTCCTGGGGCTGGCCGCTGATCGTCATGGCGATCATTCCCTTCGGGATTCTCGGTGCGCTGTTCGGGCACTGGGTGATGGGCGTGGAGCTCACCATCCTTTCGCTGTTCGGCCTGTTCGGGCTGACCGGGATCGTGGTCAACAACTCGATCATCCTGGTGAGCTTCTACCAGGGGCTGCGCGAGACCGGACTCGCCCTGCGCGAGGCGATCGTGGAGGCCGCCTGCCAGCGCCTGCGCGCGGTGATCCTGACCTCCGTCACCACGATCGCCGGCCTCACGCCGCTGCTGTTCGAGCGCTCGGTACAGGCGCAGTTCCTGATCCCGATGGCAATCTCGATCGTGTTCGGGCTGGCCTTCGCCACCCTGCTGGTGCTGTTCGTGATCCCCGCCCTGCTGCGTCTGTACGAGGGGCGCTTCGGGCGCGCGGAGACCGCCGAGGCACCTGTTTCTTGATTCTCGCTCGCCAGCGAGTAAACTTCCGGCGCCACAAATTCCTTTTACCGGGGCCCGGCCCCGGCAATCCCAACGTCTCAGGAGACAGGCATGGCTGGACATTTCCCGTTTGCTGGCAAGCGCGGCACGCGCTACGGCCTCGCCCCGCGCGGCAACATCGCCGCCTTTTTCGAGAAACACGGATTCAACGACGACCTGCAGGAGAAGTACTACAAGTGGTGGTACGACTGGGCCAAGGACTTCGTCGAGAAGGACGCCGACCTCTCCTACACCATGATCACCAAGTTCGACAGCTACCCGATGGGCACCCATGCCCATCACGCGTTCCACCTGAACGACAAGTACTGGCCGAGCTGCCTGGACGAGCTGGGCTCGTTCATCCGCGATGTCATCTTCCCGAAGATGGACGAAAAGGCGATGCATGATCTGGAAGAGAAGCACGCCAAGCTGATCAAGGATCTGGAGAAGGAAGCCGAGTCCAACCCGCGCGAAGCGGCCCCGGACGTCGGTCTTTTCCGCCACGTCTGACCGGCAACCTTGCGGCAGCATCCGGCCCCGCCCTGCGGGGCCGGTTTGCGTTGCGGCCCCGGGAGATACCGCCACATGAACGCGGCCAAGCGTGAAGCCATCTTCGAACGCCTGAAGGCGGCAAATCCCGAGCCGACCACCGAGCTCGAGTACAACACCCCGTTCGAGCTGCTGATCGCGGTTATCCTGTCGGCCCAGGCCACGGATGTCGGCGTGAACAAGGCCACGCGCCGCCTCTACGCCGTCGCCAACACCCCCGAGGCCATCCTCGATCTGGGGCTGGACGGGCTGAAGGAACACATCAAGACCATCGGGCTGTACAACGCCAAGGCCGAGAACATCCTCAAGACCTGTCGCATCCTGGTCGAGCAGCACGGCGGCGAGGTCCCGCGCGACCGCAAGTCGCTCGAGGCCCTGCCGGGTGTGGGGCGCAAGACCGCCAACGTAATCCTGAACACCGCCTTCGGCGTACCCACCATCGCGGTGGACACCCACATCTTCCGAGTCGCCAACCGCACCGGACTGGCCCCCGGCAAGAACGTGCTGGAGGTCGAGAAGCGGCTGATGCGGCTGACCCCGAAGCCCTATTTGCAGGACGCCCATCACTGGCTGATCCTGCACGGGCGTTATGTCTGCAAGGCGCGCAAGCCCGAGTGCTGGCGCTGCCCGATCGAGGACCTGTGCGAATACAGGGCCAAGACTCCACCCCCGGCCGCCGCCTGAACCCCGCGACGCCACCCCGAGGACACAGCATGTACGGCAACCGAGACCAGATCCGCACCCAGTTCGTCGACGCCTGGCAGAAGGCGCAGGCCGGCGAAACGTTGACCGACCTGGAACAGCAGCTGGTGGACGTGATCTCGGAACACCCCGAGTACCACGACTATCTCAAGGACCGCGAGACCGCGCTGACCGGCGAATTCCCGCCGGAGCTGGGCACCTCCAATCCGTTCCTGCACATGGCGATGCACCTGAGCCTGCGTGACCAGGCCCGCACCGACCGCCCCGAGGGCATCCGCGCCCTGCACCAGGGCCTGTGCGCCCGCTTCGGGGTGATGGACGCCGAGCACCGGATGATGGAGTGCCTGGGGCAGGCCCTGTGGGAGGCGCAGCGCAACAACGCGGCGCCGGACCAGAACGCCTACATGGAGTGCCTGCGCCAGCTCGCCGGGCGCTGACTCAGGCGCGCTGCGGCTCCGGCGTGGGCCGTCGGTCCAGCCCCAGCCGATCCAGCAGCACCAGCATCGCGGGCGTGAACAACAGGGTCAGCGGCGTGGCGACGAACAGCCCCCCGGCGATCGCGGTCGCGAGCTGCACCCAGAAACCGGTCACCGGCGCCCCGACGTAGAAGTCCCTTCCGGCAAAGTCGACGGTCCAGGCCAGCACCATGGGCATCAGGCCGAGGATCGTGGTGATCGCGGTCAGCAGCACCGGCCGCATGCGCTGGGCGGCGGCCCGCAGGGCCGCCTCCAGCGCATCCAGGCCGCGTCGACGCTGTTCGTTGTAGGTGTCGATCAACACGATGTTGTTGTTCACCACGATCCCGGCCAGCGCCAGCACCCCGATCCCGCTCATCACGATCCCGAACGGCTCGCCGCGCAGCAGCAGGGCCAGCAGCACCCCGGCGGTGGAGAACACGATCGCCGACATCACCAGCAGCGCCTGCGAGAAGCGGTTGAACTGGGTGACCATCATCGCGAGCATCAGGAACAGCGACAGCGCGAAGGCCGCGAGCAGGAAGCGCGCCGCCTCGGCCTGCTCCTCGGCCTGGCCGCGAAACCGCAGCTGCACCTCCGGGTCCAGCTCCATTTCGGCGATGCGCGCCTCGAGGGCCCGCTGGCGCTCGTCCACCAGGTAGCCACTGGCGGCATCCGCCTCCAGGGTGTAGGCGCGGTCGCCGTCGCGCCGCTTGATCAGCCCGGTGGCCGGCACCGGCACCAGCTCGGCGAAGTGCGCCAGGGGGACGAGTCCGGTCGCGCCCGGCAGGTTCAGGGTGGCCAGTTGCTGCAAGTGGCGCTGATCCGCCGGCAGGCGCAGGCGGATGTCGACCTCCTCGTCACTGTAGTCCGGGCGGTAGCTGCCAAGCTGGATGCCGCGGGTCAGGAGCTGGACGCCCTCGCCCAGCAGCGGAACATCCACGCCGAAGCGCGCCGCCTGCTCGCGGTCGAAGCGGACCTCCAGCTCGATCCCGGGCAGTGGCAGGTCGTCGGTCACGTCCTCGAAGCCACCCAGATCGTCCATCGCGCTGCGGATCTCGCGAATCACCGGCGCGATGCGGTCGGCATCGCGACTCGAGGCCTCGACCACGATCGGCCGCCCCTCGCGCGGGCCGCGTTCCTGGGCGCGAAACTGCAGGCGGATCCCGGGCAAGTCGGCGGTGCGCTCGCGCAGTTCCTCGATAATCGATGCCGCCGGCGGGCGATCCCGCCAGGAGATCAGTTCCAGCTGGATCAGCCCGATGACATCCTCCGGGTAGTCGCCCTGAAGCCGCCCGAGCTGGGTACCGATAGTCCGCGCATAGACATGATGAATCTGGGGCACTCCCTGCAGGCGGTCCTCCACCTGCCGCACCAGGGCGTCCGCCTCCCACACCGACAGGTCGCCGCGCGCCTGCACCTGCACCTGCACGAAGTCCGGTTCCACCTGCGGGAAGAACTCCACCCCGCGCCCCTGCTGGGCATACAGCGCATATGCGGCAGCGACCAGCGCCAGCGTGCCCGCGAGCGTCCAGCCGGGATGGCGCACCAGCGGCTGCAGCAGGCGGATGTAGGCACGGGTCAGGCCCTGCAGTTCGTCATAGCGGCCCTCCTCGGCCGCGCGTACGTAGCGGGTCTGGGCCGGGTTGATCGGACGGCTCTGGCCGATCACTGCGCCCAGCGCCGGGATGAACACCAGCGCCATCGCCAGCGAGGCGATCAGGGTCACGATCACCGTGGCCGGCAGATAGACGATGAACTCGCCCACCATGCCGGGCCACAGCAGCATCGGCGCGAACACCGCAAGCGTGGTCCCGATCGCGGTGGTGATCGGCCAGGACATGCGCTGGGCCGCGGCACGGAAGGCCTCCCGCCGCGGCATGCCCTCGGCCACATAGCGGTCGGCCAGTTCCACGACCACCACCGCACCATCCACCAGCATGCCAACCACCAGGATCAGCGCGAACAGCACCACCACATTGAGGGTGAACCCCATCAGATAGATCGCCAGAATGCCGCCGAGGAAGGCCCCGGGTATGGCCAGCCCCACCAGCAGGGCCGCGCGCGCCCCCATCATCGCCAGGATCACCAGGGCGACGATCAGCACCGCCGTGATCACGTTGTTCTCGAGATCGCCCAGCAGGTCGTCGACATCGCGCGCCATGTCCTGCAGGTAGGTCACCTCGACCGTCTCCGGCCAGTCGGCCCGCGCCGCCTCGATGGTCGCGCGCGCGGCGGCCACCACCTCCAGGATGTTGGCCTCCGAGGCCTTGCGGATCTCCAGCGACACCGAGGGCTGGCCGTCGATGCGGGTGAATCCTTCCGGGTCCAGATAGCTCTGGCGGACCTCGGCGACATCGCGCACCCGCACCACCGCGTCGCCCTCGACCCGGATGGCGGTATCCAGCACATCGTCGACGTCGTCGATGGTACCCGGCACCCGCAGAGGAATGCGCCCGGCCCCGGTATCCAGCGCCCCGGCCGCGATCAGGCGGTTGTTGCGCTCGATCGCGCGGGTCAGTTCGTCGAATGACAGCTCAAAGGTCTCCAGCACCAGCGGATCGACCAGGACCTCCATCTGTTCCTCGCGGTCTCCACCGACATCCGCCTCCAGCACCCCCGGAATCGCCTCCACGCGGTCGCGCAGGTCCCGCGCCAGGCGCACCAGCGTGCGCTCGTCCAGCGGACCGGACAGATTCAGCGTGAGCACCGGGAACATGGACAGGTCGACTTCGGAGACGCTGGGCTCGTCCGCCCCGGCGGGCAGTTCGGGGCGGACCTGGTCGACCTCCTCGCGCAGGTCCGACAGGGCCCGGCGATTGTCCCAGCCGGGCTCGAAGTCCAGCCGCACCAGGGCGAAGCCCTCGCCCGCCCAGGACTGCATCTCGTCCACCCCGGGGAGGGTCTGCAGCTCGCGCTCCAGCGGGCGCAGCATCAGGCGCTCGGCATCCTCCGGACTGACCCCGGGATAGGGCACGGACACAAAGAAAATGGGGATGTCGATCTCGGGGGCCGCCTCCTTGGGCACCACCTGGTAGGCGGTCGCACCCAGCACCAGGATCAGCAGCAGGAACAGCAGCACCGTCCGGGCGTGTTCTACCGCCCAGGCGATCAGGGCCTTCACGGCAGCGCCCCGCCCACCGGTTGGGGCACGCCCGCCTCGGCGTCTGGCGGCTCCCCTCCGGGACGCGGTCGCACCGTCTCGCCCGGGGTCACGAAGCCGTGGCCGATGGTGATCACCTGCGCGCGCTCCGGCAACCCGGTGACCCAGACCCCGTCGGTGGCGGCGCGGATCACCTCGACCGCATGGAAGACCACCCGGTCCTCGTCATCCACCGTCTTCACCCCGACCCGGCCGTTGTCGTCCAGTCCCATCCAGGCCGGCGAGAGCTTGTGCGCCGCGACCGTCTCGGTCGGGATCTCGACCCCGGCGCTGATCCCGGAGGGCAGCGCCTCGTCGGCATTCGGGACCTCGACCTCCACGCGGAAGGTCTGCGTGCCGACCTCGGCCACCCGCGAGACGAACCGGACCTCGCCCTCGGCGCGGCGCCCGTCCAGAAAGCGGATGCGCGCCGCCTGGCCCGGCTCCACGCGCCCGATCTGGTGCTGCGGCACATGCACCACCGCCAGCAGCGGGTCGTTGTCCACGATCTCCGCCACCGGGTCGCCACGTGCCACGAAGTCGCCCCGCTCCGCCAGGCGCTGATTCACCACCCCGGCCACCGGCGCGACGATGCGCGTGTTGCGGATATCCAGCTCGATCGCCTCCAGCTCCGCCCGGGCGGCCTCGCGCTCGGCCTCGCGGGCCTCCAGCTGGGTGCGCGATACATGGCCCTGATCGTGCAGCCTCTGGGCGGCCTCGTATTCGCTCTCGGCCCCGCGCAGCCGCGCGATCGCCTGGCGCCGGCGTGCCTCGCGGTCGTCCATGCGCAGCCGCGCCAGGGGCTCATCGGCGGCGACGCGCGCCCCGCGGGCCACCTCCCACTCGGCCACCTGGCCGGCGGTCTCGGCGCGCACCATCACGCGCAGATCCGGCTCCACCCGGCCCTGCAGGACCAGCAGGCGCTCTACCGGCTCTGCCTCCAGTTCGGTTACCGCCACCGCCAGCGGTTGTCGATCCACGGCAGGCGGGGCATCGTCCACTTCCCGGCCGAGCATCCCGGAGGCAATCCAGAGGATCACCAGCACCAGCACGCCCAGCGCGACCAGCACGCGCGACTGCCCGCACAGGCGCTGCCACCAGGAATCAGCCATCAACCCATCTTCCCTGTGTGTCGGGTGTGTTCATCGTGCCCCGCCGAACAGACGCTGCCACCAGCGCCGGCGACTGCCGGTCGGCGGCATCGCGGCCTCCAAATCCACCGGTGGCACCTGCGAGAGTACCCAGCCAGGCAATACCCGCAGCCCGGAGGACCCGCAGCTGGACCCCAGGTTGTTGGGATCGAAGATCTTCACGAAACTCGGGGCCTCGCGGTCGTCGACATAGACGATGCCGCAGTAATCCTCGTCGTGATCCTGCCGCAGCAGGCGATCGACCTCCTCCAGGAAGCGCCGGAAGTCCTCCGCCGAGACCGGCGCCTGGGGCACCACATCACCCACGGCATAGACATACCAGTGCTCATCCGCCCGTTCGCGCAGGCGCGCCCACAGCGCGTCCAGATCGGACCAGTACAGCATGCCCGTGCTCCCCGCCTGGAAGCGCTGGAGAAACTCGGGCTCGGAGGCGGGCTGGGCGGACATCGCAATAACCGGTCGGGGCTGATACGTCATCGTAGCCCGGCACGGGTCCGGTTGCATGGAACCCCCGGCCTGCGCGAGCCTCTCAACAGCAAGTGCCGCTCAACCTTCCCGGCGTCTCGACAATGCGTCAGCTTACTCATAACACCTCCCTTCGCGCGGAGCCGGAGCAGGTCTTCGACCTGCTGAGCCACGTGCCCAACTTTGTCGATCTTTGCGACAACGTGGAGCATATCGAGCCGCTGGGGGACGACCGCTACCGCTGGACGATTCGCGCGGCCGGCATGAAGCTGCATTTCGATGTCGAGGTCTGCGAGGCCGCGCGCCCCGAGTACTTCGCCTGGCGCTCGATCCGCGGCATCCAGAATCGGGGCAGCTACCGGCTGAGCCCGGGCGAACCCGGCCACACGCAGGTGGAGTTCGAGCTGCAATACCGCCTGGGCAGCCCGCTGCTCGAGGCTGCGGTGCGGCGTGCCGCGCATTCGCTGGTCGAACGCGTCTCCGGCCAGCTGATGAACCGCGTGCAACGCCGGCTCGACACCGACAACGGGCGTGCCTGACAGCCCGGAGGAGCGGCCTAAAGCGTGCGGACCGGCGTCTTGTGCCGCCATTCCCCGTATACCGACGCCAGCACGCCGGCAGCCGCCAGAAATGCCGCGAACACGTAGACCGAGGCCGGGCTGATGCCGTCCCACAGATACCCCGCGACCAGGCTTCCGGCAGCGCCCCCGAGCCCGAAGCTCAGCGAGGAGTACAGGGCCTGTCCGCGCCCCTGGAGGCGGCCGGGAAAGAAATAATGAATCAGCGAGATGGCGGCGGCGTGATAGACGCCATAGCTGGCCGCGTGCAGGGCCTGGATGAACAAAAGCATGGGCAGGGAATCGGGGATGGCGGCCAGAAGCCCCCAGCGCAGGGTGGTCAGCACCAGTGCCACCGATACCAGGAACCACGCCCCGAAGCGCAGGATCAGCTTCGGCAGCAGCAGGAACAGGACCACCTCCGCCGCCACTCCGAGCGCCCACAACTGCCCGGCCACCGCCCGCGAGAACCCGGCCTCCTCCAGATACAGCGTAAAGAACGCGTAATAGGGACCGTGGCTCGCCTGCATGAAAAAGCAGGCCAGAAACAGCGCGATCACCTCCGGCCGCTTGAGTACCGCGACCAGCGCCGGGACGTTGTTGTCCTGCTCCATGTCACGCACCGGCTCGCGCACCCAGAGCGTCGCCAGCCAGAGAGCCGCGAAGATGCCGAGCACGATCCAGGGCAGCCAGGCGATGTCGATATGGTCGAACGCCCAGCCCAGAAGCGCGACCGCGACAATGAACCCGACGGAGCCCCACAGCCGGACCAGCGCGTAGCGATGGGCATCGCGACCCAGCGTACGCATGGTGGTCGCCTCGAACTGCGGGAGGATCGCATTCCAGAAGAAGCTGAACGCGGCCATCACCACCGCCAGCCACCAGTAGCCGGTGTACAGCAGTACCCCGGCAAAGGCGACCACACCGCCAAACGCCCCCCAGCGGGTGATCGGCATGTGCGCGCCGGCGCGATCCGCGAGCCAGCCCCAGACGTTGGGTGCAATGATCTTGGTGGCGAGCACGATCGCCATCAGCTCGCCGATCTGCGATCCGCTAAAGCCGGCCTCGGACAGATACGGGCCCCAGAACGGCATGAACGCACCGAGGCTCGCGAAATAGAAAAAGTAGACCGTGGAAAGGCGCGCGCTGGGAATCACCGGAACGGACCTCCGGCACGGCCGACACGACGGAGCGTGCCCATATCAGTCGTGCGGGAGGTCGCGCAGTTCCGGCAGGCCGGTGTCGCCGACGTCGGCGTTTTGTCCGCGATGGCGCAGAGCATGGTCCATCAGTACCAGCGCCATCATCGCCTCCGCGATCGGGGTCGCGCGGATCCCCACGCAGGGGTCATGGCGGCCCTTGGTGACCACCTCCACCGGCTCCCCGGCGGTGTTGATGCTGCGCCCGGGCAGGCGGATGCTGGAGGTCGGCTTGAGCGCGATGCTCGCGCGCACGGCCTGGCCGGTGCTGATACCGCCCAGCACGCCGCCGGCGTGGTTCGACAGGAAACCCTCGGG
Source organism: Thioalkalivibrio sp. ARh3 (assembly GCF_000377265.1). NCBI lineage: Bacteria > Pseudomonadati > Pseudomonadota > Gammaproteobacteria > Chromatiales > Ectothiorhodospiraceae > Thioalkalivibrio > Thioalkalivibrio sp. ARh3. The sequence goes on along the minus strand of NZ_KB897947.1, from coordinate 948,110 downwards.
GGTAATCTCGTCGCGGTGCTCGGTACCCCGCTGGGTCACCGACTCGAAGCCGGCCCCGATCTCTACGCCCTTGACCGCGTTGATGCTCATCAGCGCATGCGCCAGCTCCGCGTCCAGGCGGTCGAACACCGGCTCGCCCCAGCCCGCCGGCACACCGACAGCCTCGACAGTCACCCGCGCGCCGATCGAATCGCCGGACTTGCGCAGGGCATCCATGTATTCCTCCAGCTCCGCGACCTTGTCCGGGTCGGGGCAGAAGAACGGGTTGTCGTTGACGATCTCCGGCTGCTTCGCCTCCAGCTCGATCGGGCCCAGCTGTGACAGCCAGCCACGGATCTCGATCCCGTAGCGCTGCTGCAGGTAGCGCCGGGCGATGCCACCCGCCGCGACGCGCAGCGCGGTCTCGCGCGCGGAGCTGCGCCCGCCGCCGCGGTAATCGCGCGAGCCGTATTTGCGGTGATAGGTATAGTCCGCATGCCCCGGACGGAAGCGATCCATGATCTCGCTGTAGTCCTTGGAGCGCTGATCGACGTTCTCGATCAGCAGGCCGATCGGGGTGCCGGTCGTGCGGCCCTCGAACACCCCGGACAGGATGCGTACCTGGTCCGGCTCGCGGCGCTGGGTGGTGTGGCGCGACTGTCCCGGCCGGCGGCGATCGAGGTCGAACTGCAGATCCGCCTCGCAAAGCTCCAGACCGGGCGGACAGCCGTCCACCACCGCGCCCAGGGCCGGCCCGTGACTCTCACCAAAGGTACTGACGACGAACAGTCGCCCAAAGCTGTTTCCCGACATGCGCGATAGTGTATCCATGCCGCGCGGTGCTGTCGCCTGTTGCCGCCCCGCCCGAGCGGCAAGACCACGATGTTTCTGCCATGATCGGGGTCGCAGAACCCATAACAAAGGACAGGAGATGGATATGACGCGTTCGATCAAGCGACTGGCTGCCGGTACCGCCGCCGCGGCCTGCCTGGGACTGGCCAGCGTGGCCCAGGCCGACGTGTTCAACCAGCGCATGATGAGCATGGAGCTGGCCAACGACATCGCCGAGGCCGCGGTGCTGGCCTGCCGCGAGAAGGGGCACCAGACCAGCGCCGTGGTCGTCGACCGTGCCGGCAACGACCGCGCCGTGCTGCGCGACAATCTGGCCGCCGTGCAGACCATCCAGATCGCCGGCGACAAGGCGCGCGCTACGGTCATGTCCGGCACCAGCTCCGGCAGCTTCCGGGCGAACCGCGAGGAAATCCGCATGGAGATGAACCACGTCGACGGCATCATCATGCTGGAGGGCGGGCTGCCGATCGAGGTCGCCGGCAGCATGATCGGCGCGGTGGGCGTGTCTGGAGCCCCTGGTGGCGACCTGGATGAAGAATGCGCCCAGGCCGCGCTAGACTCGGTTCAGGAACGACTCGACTTCGCGATGTAAGTGGCGCACGGCCAGGGACGGCCGACGGCCCACGCCCGGAGCCTTAATGGAAGACCCACTCGCCAACCAGAAAACGGTCCCCGCCCCCGGCGTGCACCGGATCAGCCCGCAGGAGGCGCATCGGCGGCTTCAGCAGCGCCCGCGCGACCTGCTGATCGACATCCGCTCCACTATGGAATTCCTGTTCGTCGGGCACCCGCAGGGCGCCATCCATATCCCGTGGATCGACGAGCCCGACTGGACCGTGAACCCCCACTTCGTGCCCCAGGTACGCAAACTGCTGCTGGGCGGGGCCGAGGACCACAGCGAGGATGCCCCCGCGCTCTACCTGATCTGCCGCAGCGGCAAGCGCACGCTGTCCGCCGGCCAGGCCCTGGTCGATGCCGGTATCGAGAATGTCTATTCAGTGGAGGAAGGCTTCGAGGGGCCGCTGGACGAACACCACCAGCGTTCCACCCGCGGCGGCTGGCGCTACCACGGGCTGCCCTGGGAACAGTGCTGATCGGTCACGCCTGGCGCAACCGAGTTTGCTAGCGGTGATACTCGCCGGCGCGCTCCGGCTGGTACTCGACGGCCTCAATGCGCACATGCATCTTCCCGCCACCCGGGCGCGGCCATTCGATCTCGTCCCCCTCGGACAGCCCCAGCAGCGCACTGCCCACCGGCGCCAGAATCGACAGCGTGCCACCGCTCTCGTCCACGTCGCGCGGGTAGACCAGCGTCAGCGAGAACTCCTCGCCGGACTCGATCACCCGGAAACGGACCCTGGAATTCATCGTGACCACCGACCCCGGGATCTCGTGTGAATCGACGACATCCGCACGATCCAGCTCGGCCTCCAGGTCGGCCTTGCCGGGAAAGCTGTCGTCCGGCAGCGATTCCAGCAGCTTGTCCAGGCGCTCCATGTCCGTGTTGGAGACGACGATCTTCGGATTACTCACCTTTACACACTCCAATAAAGCAGAACGCGCCCCCACGGGAGGCGCGCTGAATAAAACGGGGACAAATCCCAAATCGGCGAATCAGACCCGAGAGTAGCCAAGCCCCGGCCAAAAAGCCATATCAGCCGCGACTGGCATTTCTGCGATCAAGTCTGCGTGTCGCGCCACGCCGAGTAGCCACCACGCAGGACACGGGCATCCATTCCCATCGCGCGCAGACTGTCCGCCACCAGCTGGGACCGGCCACGGTACCCGCAGTACACGACGACAGGCTGCTCCGGATCCTTCAAATGGGCCTCTATACTGGCCTCCAGCTTGGGCCGCGGGATATTCACCGCGCCGTCGATGCTGCCTTCGGCCGCTTCCTCCGGCTGGCGAACATCCACCAGCAGGAACGAGCGCCCCGCCTGGCGCCAGTCGACCAGGTCCGCCGGCTCCAGATGCGGCAGTTCTTCTTCCAGCTCCGCGATGCGCTTCTCGAACAGGCTCACTGTCGGCGACTCCGCTGTCTGCACATACGCAACAGTCTACCGTCTCGACAGGCGCTGGGCACTCTCACACGGACGCGCGCAGCAGGAGCGGCGCGATGCGCAGCGTAAACAGCGCAAGCCCGACAAATGCGGCCACCGCACCGACTGCGGTCAGCATCGGCACGCTCAGCAACCAGCCGAGGCCCATGCCCAGCACCGCGACATGCACGAGCACCTGCGGTGTCCAGGCCCACAGCCAGCCACCCGCAATCGGGTGCCCAGTAAAGCGCGGCAGCATGTGCTCGCCCAGCCCCATGATCAGCAGCAGCAGGAACCCGAGGGTAAAGCCGTGCAATGCGGCGGGACGCGCGGCCCCATCCAGAAAGAAGCCGCCCAGCGGCAAGGCGGCACCCGCGACCAGCAGCCAGATCATCGCGCCCAGTACCGAGGCGCGGCTGGAGGCCGAAAGCCCCAGCCCGACATGACGCGCGGCCTTCTGCGTGCGCTCCGGCGCCTCGGCGACCAGCGCGGTCGCGGCCGTGCGGTCCAGCAGCCCGATGTGCTTGAGTTCGCCGTCCACGACCACGGCCGGGATGGAACGTATGCGCAACCGGGTCGCCAGTTGACGCCCCTCCGGCTGCCCCATGTCGACCACCGCAAAATCGATCTGCTTCTTCTGGGCCACCTCGCGCCAGATGCGCTCGGCATCGTGGCAGGAGGCACACCATTCGGACACCAGCAGTTCCACCTTCATGAGCCCGTCTCCTCAATCCGCGCAGCGCATGCAGTGGATGTCGTAGCGGTCGATCCACTGCTTGAGCCCGTCGACGGCTTCGGGCCCTGTATGCAGACGCTCCAGCGCCTTTTGCGGGTCGTCCGGGCGCATCGCCACCACCCAGGCATCGGTATAGGGGGCGACATTCACCAGCCCCGGGTCGGCCTCCACGGCCGGGTTGATGCGCTCGATGGTGCCGTCGAAGGGTGTGGGGATGCCCCCCGCCCACTTGCCGGACTCCAGCCGCGCGACCGGCTTGCCCGCGGCCCGGTGCGAACCCGGCTTGCGAAAGCGGAAGTACTGCACACGCCCCGCCATCGTCTGGGCGGGATCGGTGATGCCAAGCGTAAAGGTACCGTCGTCCTCCGGACGGACCCAGACATAGTCGAGATCGTAGAACAGGTCGTCCGGCAATTCGCAGCCGTTGTATTCGGTATGGCTCATCACGCCCCCTTCGGACCGTAGTGGCGCACGGTGAGTGCGATATTCAGCGCAAACAGGATCATCGCCCCCCAGGCCATCGCCCCGCCGATCGCAACCGTCGGGTTATGGACGATCAACCACCCAGCGATCATCACCCAGAGGCCAAGATTCGCCAGCACGAACTGCACATGCCCGAGCCGTTCCGAGAACAACGAGCGGCCGGAGAAACGCGGCAGCACATGCAGACCCACGCCGTAGATCATCATGGTCACAAAGCCCAGCAGCATCAGGTGGCCGTGCATGCGCGGCACATTGCCGGGCACCAGCCCCGGGTGGGCCAGCCAGACGATGCCGAGCAGCCCGCCCAGCAGCGCATAGATCAGCGCGGCCAGGATGAACATCCGGTTGCGTGGATGCATATCGCGTTCGCTCCCTTTTTTGTTTGTTCTGCAGCGACGCTAGACTAATCTAATATGTATTGTAAATGCATTGATCGAGATCAACACGGAGCCGGGCGCCTTCAGAGACAGTAGCGCCGTCCATGATCCGAACACACGCCGATCGCCTGTCATCCGAGCCTATTGATGAAACTGCAGCTTCACGAACCCGCCCCCGGCTTCCACCGCCCGATCGACTTCCTGCGGGCGTGTCATCGGCGAATCACGAACTGCCTCGACACGCTGGAACGGCTGCCGGCGCATATTGAGCAGCACGGGGCCGACGCCGAGGCCCAGTCCGCGGCGCGGCGGGTGCTGGCCTATTTCGAGCAAGCCGCCCCGCAACACCATGCCGATGAAGACGAAGACCTGTTCCCGATCCTGCATGCCTACCGCGACGATCCCGGGGCCCACCCGCAGCTGGGTGAATGGGTAGATCGCCTGAGTGCCGAGCACCCCCGCCTTGAGGCCGCCTGGCACACCCTGGAACCGTCCCTCCAGGACATCGCGGCCGGGCGCGCGGACCTGCTGCAGGGCGCGGAAGAATGGGTCCGGCTCTACCGGGCGCACCTCGAACTGGAGGACAACGCGGTGCTGCCCCTGGCCGATCACCTGCTCAGCCCCGAGGAACGTACCCGGTTGGGCCGCTCCATGGCGCGCCGTCGGGGTATCCCGGATGCGTATGCGGAACAAGCCGATGAGTGACTTCCTGCTGGACCTGCGGGGACTGGGCGACCACGCCCACACGCGCGCCTACTACACCCTCCGCGAGTTGCAGCCGGGCCAGGTCTTCGACGTCTGGCTGGATCAGGAGCCGCAATTGCTGATGGATGCGGTCAGCCTGCAACTGCGCCACGCCATCCACTGGCAGGTGCAGGAGAACGGCCCGCCCCTGTGGAAGCTGCGCGTCCAGCGGCGCGAGGACGTCGCGCCCGTGGACCTTGTCGATCTGCTGCAGCGCGACCACCTGCGCATCGACCGGCTGTTCGCCAGCGCCCTGCACAAGGTCAATGCCGGCGATCTCGAAGGTGCGGCACCCGACTTCCAGGCCTATGTGGAAGGCCTGCGCCGGCACGTTCATGTGGAGAACGAACTGATCGTCCCGACCCTGGCGGCTGCACGCGGGGCCGGCGGCCAGGACCCGGTCACGGTCATGCTGCGCGAGCATGACGAGATCCTGGAACAAACCGCGCTGCTGGAACACGAGTTCCAGGAAGGCGTCGAGGAAGCCTGGATGGTGGCCCCGTTCTTCGCCCTGATCTCCGGGGCCCTCGCCAAGCACGAAAGCCGCGAGGAACAGAACGTCTTCCCGGACTGGGGACGCCGTCTGCGCAACGACCCCGAACTGGCGGCGGAGCTGCTTGCGAAGGCCAGCCGGCATCTTGGGACTCGCTGATCGCGGCAGGGGTCGGCAACGGGGAAGCGCTGTGTCAGGATAGCGCATCGCCCCAGCCCGGCCACGATGTGACCCAAGCCCGCCTCGATACTGGCTCCCTCCGGCCCCTGAAGTGGTTCTGCGAGTGGCTCGCGGCATGGCCGGCCGGCGTGCTGGCCGCGGGCCTCCTGCTCCTTTGCAGCGCCAGCCTTCAGGCCGATGAACCATCGGAACCCCTGATCGTATCCCAGGACCATGCCTGGCCCCCCTTCGCCTTCGCCGGCAACGGCGGCGAGCCGCGGGGTTTGCTGGTCGACCTCTGGCAGGAACTCGCAGAGGAACTCGACCGCCCGGTGGAGTTCCGCCTGGTCGACTGGCCGCGGACTCTTGAACTGGTGCGCGACGGCGAGGCCGATATCCACGGCGGGTTGATCCAGTCACCCGAGCGCGAACAAACGCTGATCTTCAGCGACGTGCTGCTCCCCTTGCGGACCTTCGCCTTCGTGCGCACCGGCGCCCCCGTGGCCCGACTGGACGAACTCGCGGACGAACCGACAGGCGTGGTGGACGGCAGCTTCGAGCTCGAGTTCATGCAGCGCGAACATCCCGAACAGCCCCTGCAGATCTTCGACAACAACGAGCAGATGGTGCGCGCCGCAGTGGACGGCACCATCGAAGTCTTTGTGGGCGACTACCCGGTCGCCATGTATCTGCTGGACCGCCATGGCGAAGCAGGCATGTTCCACCCGCTCGAGCTGCTCTACGAGCAGCCCCTGCGCGCTGCTGTCGCCCCTGGTGACGAGGCACTGCTGGACGAGATCAACGAGGCCATCGCTCGGCTGGACGACGAGTTGCTGCGCCAGATCACGCAGCGCTGGATTCATTCGGACACCATCGAGGTCATCCCGGCCTGGCTCACACCCACTGTCATTGGTGCGGCCCTGCTGGCCACGCTGCTGTACATGGCGCTGCTACTGCGCCAGCGGCGCACGCTGGAGACACGGGTGCGCCAGCGCACCACGGAACTCGAGGACGAGCGCGAGCTGTTCCGCACCCTGACCGAACATGCCGCGGCGGGCGTATTCATCCTCCAGAATGACCGCTTCCAGACCGTCAATCCGGCCCTCTCGCGCATCCTTGGACGTCCCGAATCCTGGCTGCTGACTCAGCCTTTCTATGAGGTGATCCACCCGGAACAACGCGACGCCATTACCCGACGGGCCCGCGACCGGATCGCGGGCAAGGAGGTACCGGATCACTACGAGATGAAGGTCATCACCGGCGAAGGCGAGACCCGCTGGGTGGATCTAACTGCCGGCCGCGTGGAACTGCAAAACGGTCCGGCCAGTATCGGCACGATGTACGACATCACCGACCGACGGCTGCTGGAGGATCAGCTGCGTGCGAGCGAGGCCCAGTACCGTCAGCTGGTCGAGAACATCGGCGACATCATCTACACCCTCACGCCGGACGGCATCCTCTCCTATGTCTCCCCCCAATGGACGCGCGTACTGGGTTATGCCGCCAGGGACGTGACCGGCACGCCCATTATCGACTACGTCCACCGCGACGACCGCGGCGAGTGCGGCCGCTTTCTGCAACGCACCATCCGCTCGGAGAATGATGGCCAGGAAATCGAGTACCGCATCCGCCACCATAACGGGGAGTGGCGCTGGCACGTCTCCAGCGGCGCCCCGATCCGCGACTCGAACGGCAGGATCACCGGATATGTGGGTGTGGCCCGGGACATCACCGATCGCCGCCGAATGCACGACGAGCTTCAGTATCAGGCGCGCTTCAACGCCATGCTCGCGCGCCTGTCCTCGGACTTCGTGACCGCCAGCACCGATCTGATGGACCAACGTCTGGACGCCGCCCTGGCCGACATCGGGCGCTTTTTCGAGAGCGACCGCTGCTACCTGTTCGAGCTGTCACCGGACGGCGAACACATGGACAACACCCACGAGTGGTGCGCCCCCGGCGTGTTCTCGGTGATGAACCAGTTGCGCCACGTGGACCTCGTCAAGCTGCCCTGGTGGCGCACACGCATGCTGGAGGTGTTCGAACACCGCACACCGGTGATGATCGCCTCGGTGGACGACCTTCCCGAGGAGGCCGCCATCGAGCGCGAACTGTTCCGCCGGCAGGGGATCAGGACCCTGATCTGCGTGCCGATCCTGACCGGCCAGCAGGTGACCGGCTTTCTCGGCATGGACATGCTCCGCCCCCGCACCTGGCGCGAGGACCAGACGGAGCTGCTACTGGTCCTGGGCAACGTGATCTCGGAGGCGCTTCAGCGCAACCACCTCGAAGTCCAGCTGCGCGACCTGGGGATTACGGACCCGCTAACCGGTCTCTACAATCGACGCTACCTGATGGAACGCCTGCGCGAGCAGATCGAGGCCTGGCGCCGCCATGGCGACAACTTTGCCCTCGTCATACTGGACCTGGACCATTTCAAGGCACTCAACGACACCCATGGGCACCTGGCCGGCGACGAGGTCCTGCGCAATTTCTCCGATGTGCTGCGACGCGAGCACCGGGCCTTCGACATCGTCGCGCGCTTCGGTGGCGAGGAGTTCATCGTGGTACTCACCCACGTGGATCACGAGGCCGCCACCATCGCGATCGAACGACTGCTGCAGGCCACCCGCGAACTCGACATACACTTCGAGGGCGAATCGCTGCCATTCACCGTCAGTGCCGGGCTGGCATGGTCCGAGGAGTGCGATCCCGCGCACCTGACACCCGAGGTATTGATCGATCTGGCCGACGAGCGCCTGTATCGCGCAAAGGAACAGGGACGCGACCGGCTCGTGGCCGGGGACGCTTGATCACTGGCTCGCCACACGCCCCGGGCAGACGTCGCTCAGGGGACAGTCCTGGCAGACGGGCTTGGGTCGGCAGCGCTGCTTGCCGTGTTCCACGATCAGGGCATGCAGATCATTGAAGGCCTGCGCATCCGGCCCCAGTTCCGATTCCACCCAGGCCCGCAGGTCGTCGTAGGCGCCGCGGGCATGCGGCAGGCCCAGCCGTTCGAACAGCCGCCGGGTATAGGCATCGACCACGAACACCGGCCGTTCGAACGCATACAGCACGATGTCGTCCGCCGTCTCCGGCCCGACCCCCTTCACACCCAGAAGGGCCGAGCGCAGGGCCTCGGTCTCCATGCGGGCCAGGGCTTCCACCCCGCCCTGCTGTTCCAGAAAGCGCAGCAGGTGCCGCAGGCGCTCGGCCTTCACGTTGAAGTAGCCGCTCGGGCGGATGTGCTCGGCCAGCGTCTCGTGCGGGAGCTCCAACAGGGACTCCGGGTCCAGCACATCCGCCGCGCGCAGATTGGCGATCGCGCGTTCGACATTGGTCCAGCTGGTGTTCTGCGTGAGCACCGCGCCCACCATGACCTCGAACGCCGACTCCGCCGGCCACCACTGCAGGTCGCCGTAGGCGCCCTGCAGGCGCTGCCGGACCTCGGACACCCGCAAGGCCATCAGGAACGCGCCCGACCACCCGGCTTGCGCGGCCCGCCCTTGCGCCCGGAACGCCCCGGCCCCGAACGTCCGGTCTTGCCGCCCTTGCCGGGGCCGCTCCCCGGCTTGGTGGAGGTCCAGCGATCCGCTTCGCGTACGCGCCCCCCCGACTTGGCCCGCTTGCCGCGCGCGGGCCGGGTGTTGCGGCCCGGCCCGCGGCGCCGCCCCCGCTCGCGAATGGACTCCGGCACGGGCAGCTCGACTGCCTCGTACAGGGCCTCGACCTCACGCACCTCCAGATCTCGCGAAGCGCCCGTCTTCAGACCACGCCCGAGCACCACCGGCCCGTAGCGCACCCGGATCAGTCGGCTCACGGTCACGCCGACCGCATCCCACAGGCGGCGCACCAGACGGTTGCGGCCTTCGCTGACCACGACATGAAACCAGTGGTTGGCGCCGTCGCCGCCGCGCTCTTCCAGGACATCGAAGCGCGCGGGACCATCCTCCAGCTCGACCCCCTCCAGCAGCATGCGCCGCGTATCGTCGGGGACCTCGCCCAGCACCCGCACCGCATACTCGCGCTCCAGCGAATGGCTGGGGTGCATCAGGCGATTGGCCAGTTCGCCATCGGTGGTGAAAAGCAAAAGACCCGAGGTGTTCAGGTCGAGACGCCCGACCGCCACCCAGCGCTGCCCCTTCAGGCGCGGCAGGCTGGCGAACACCGGCTTGCGGCCCTCGGGGTCGCTGCGACTGCAGATCTCGCCGACCGGCTTGTGATACACGAGCCAGCGATGGGCATGCTCCGCCATGTGGATCACGCGCCCGCGCACGCGGATCACGTCATTCGGCCCGACCTGGTCGCCCAGCTTGGCCGTGCGCTGGTTGACCTTCACCTCGCCGCGCTCGATCCAGCCCTCGATCTCGCGCCGCGAACCGAGGCCGCGCGCCGCCAGGACCTTTTGTACCCGCTCCGACATTCCTGCTGACTCCAGACGTCTCGACCCGGCCGCATTGCCGCGACCGGACCCGCATTCATTATGATGGGCGCTCACGATACACCAACAGGACGTTGCCCATGACCGCCCAGAGCCCGGAAACCACCCCCGTCCAGACCCCGCTGAACATCGCCGTCCTCACGGTATCGGACAGCCGAACGCTGGCCGAGGACCGCTCCGGCGATGCCCTGGTGGAGCGACTGGAGGGCGCAGGGCACCGGCTGGCCGAGCGCCGCGTGGTCCGGGACGACATCTACGCGATCCGCGCCGAACTCTCCCGCTGGATTGCCGACCCGGAGATCGACGCGGTGCTGACCACCGGCGGCACCGGCATCACCGGCCGCGACGGCACCCCGGAGGCCGCCTCGGTGCTGCTGGACAAGACCATCGAGGGCTTCGGCGAGCTGTTCCGCATGCTGTCCTATGAAGAGATCGGTACCTCCAGCCTGCAGTCCCGCGCCCTGTCGGGCGTGGCCAACGGCACTTATGTCTTCGTGCTGCCCGGCTCCACCGGCGCCTGCCGCACCGCCTGGGACCGCATCATCCAGGCCCAACTGGACGACCGCACCATGCCCTGCAACCTGACCATGCTGATGCCTCGCCTGAAGGAGTCCTGAGCGATCAATCCGGATCTGCCCCGGGCTCGTCGGGCGCGAAGCACACCGGCGAAGCACGTTCGCCGGGTCGCTCCTCCTCGGCCCGCTCGGCAGCAAGGAGATCGCGCAACACCACCGCGTGGCTGTGTTCCACATCCCGCGTGGCTGTCAGCAGCGTCAGGCAGCCGTGGCGGGCATACCCCAGCAACCGGCCAAAGGCCTCGGGGGCCGCATCCAGTTCCGCCTGATAACGGCGGCAGAACGCGCGCCAGCGACAAGGGTCATGCGCAAACCAGCGGCGCAGGTCCGCGGACGGCGCGATGGACTTTTCCCAGGCATGCAGTGCGAGCGTGGATTTCTTGACCCCGCGCGGCCACAGGCGATCGACCAGCACGCGGTACCCGTCGTCGGGATCAACCGGATCGTGGACGCGCCGGATCCGCACCCGTTCCATGCCGCACCTACCGGTCCACGTGGGTCTGCAGCCAGTATTCGAGCAGGGCCGCGTGCCAGAGCTTGGAGCCCTGGATACGGGTGAAGTACTGGTCCGGGGCGTCCAGCAGCTTGTCGATGTAGGCCGGTTGGTACAGCCCGCGCTCGCGGGAGGCGCGCGCGGTGAGGATGTCGCGCATAAACTCGAGGAAATCGCCGCGCACGTACTTCAGGGCCGGCACCGGGAAGTACCCCTTGGGCCGGTCCAGCACGGCGTCCGGCAGGCGCCCGCGGGCGATGCGGCGCAGCACGTCCTTGCCGCCGTCACCGAGCTTCAGGTGCGGCGGCATCGCGGCGGCCGTCTCCACCAGCTCGTGATCCAGGAACGGGACCCGCGCCTCCAGGCCGAAGGCCATGGTCATGTTGTCCACCCGCTTGACCGGATCGTCCACGATCAGCGTGGTCACATCCAGTGCGAGCACGGCGTCGATGAAGGAATCCGCGCGGTCGGTCTCGAGCTCGGCGAACTGCTCGCGCAGCCAGTCGCCGGTCACGTCGTTCGCCGGCGGGTGGCGCAGCATCTCGGCCATCTCGGCATGGTCGCGGTCGAAGTAGTGACGTCGAAAGCGCTCCACCCAGCCGCCGTGACGGTCCTCGGCCATCTGCGGGTACCAGAAGTAGCCGCCGAAGACCTCGTCCGCGCCCTGGCCGGACTGCACCACCTTCACATGCTGCGAGACCTGTTCCGAGAGCAGGTAGAAGGCCACCGCATCCTGGCCGAACATCGGCTCAGCCATCGCACCCACCGCCTCCGGCAACCGGGCCAGCACCTGGTCGTTGGGGATCAGGGTTGCCTGGTGGTCGGTGGCGTAGCGCTCGGCGACCGGGTCGGAGTATTCGAACTCCGAGCCCTTCTCCTCCGGCTGGTCCTCGAACCCGACGGTGAAGGTGCGCAGGTCCTGCGCCCCCTCCTCCATCGCCAGCGCCACCAGCAGGGAGGAATCCAAGCCGCCGGAGAGCAGCACGCCCACCGGCACGTCGGCCACCTCCAGGCGCTTGCGCACCGCGCTGCGCAGACCGTGCTCGATTCGCTCCTGCCACTCGGCGTCGGACACGGCCTCGTTCGGGCGGTGGGCATACAGTGTCCAGTAACGGTGCAACCGCTCCTGGCCGCGCGCATCGATGCTCAGGTAATGCCCCGGTTCCAGCTTGCGGATGCCGCGCAGCACGGTGCGCGGCGCGGGCACCACCGCGTGCAGCGAGAACAGCATGTGCAGCGCCTCGGCATCCAGCTCGGTGTCCACGTCGCCCGCCGCCAGCAGCGCCTGGGTATTCGAGGCGAAGCGGATACCGTCGCCGCTGCGCGCCAGGTACAGCGGCTTGATGCCCATGCGGTCGCGTGCCAGCAGCAGGCGCTGGGCATGGCCGTCATACAGTGCAAAGGCGAACATCCCGTGCAACCGGGCGACGATACCCTCGCCCCACTCGGCGTAGCCGCGCAGGATGACCTCGGTATCGCCGGTGGAGAAGAAGCGATGGCCGCGGCCCTCCAGCTCGCTGCGCAGGGCGCGGAAATTGTAGATCGCACCGTTGAACACCAGCGCGAGCCCGGTCTCCGGGTCGAACATCGGCTGGTGCGCGCGCTGCGACAGGTCAAGGATCGACAGGCGCCGGTGCCCCAGCGCCACCCGCCCGGAGGCCCACAGCCCGTCGGCATCCGGCCCGCGCCGTTCCAGACAGGGCAGCATGCGCGCCACGGCCTCGCCGCAGGCGCGCCGTTCACCCCAGACGAATTCTCCCGCGATCCCGCACATCGATTCTTTCCTTGCTGGTTGGGTGGCTTGGGTTTGGAGCCGGCCTGTCCCTGCCCGGCGCGGGCAGGGGCTTCGCCTGCAAGCAGGCTCCTACCGTTCGAAGGGCTCTGACGAGCTTCCGCCAAAGGCGGCCTCCAGGGCCTCCATCAGGGCCTGGCTGGCGGCCCCGGCGCGGTCGCGATCCGCGTGCGCCATGTAGAACGGCACCTCGTGGCGCGTGCCCGCCTCTAGGTTGAGTTCGACCAGACGCCCCTGCGCAAGATCCTCCGCGATGCGATCCAGCGGCAGCCAGGCGAAGCCGATCCCGGAGCACAGAATTTCGCGCGCGGTGCCCATGTGTGAGACGGTCCAGCGCTGGTCGGCGTCGACCCAGCCGCCCTCCCCGGCCTGCTGTTCGCCGGAATCACGAACCACGATCTGGCGCTGGGCCTGCAGGTCCCGACGCGTCAGCCCTGGGCGACCCGCTAGCGGGTGTTCCGGATGTGCCACGCAGACCATGACCTGGTCCGCCAGCCAGGTACCCAGATAGCCACCCGGCAGTTCCGGCGCGATCAGGATGTCCACCCGGCCTTCACGCAGGAGTTCCGGTCCACCAGTCAGGACGACCTCCTCCAGCTGGACACGCGTGGACGGATAGGCACGGGAAAAGCGCTCCAGCGCCTGGATCACCGGTTCCCGCGGCAGGATCTGATCCACCGCCAGTCGGACCTCGGACTCCACGCCGGCCGCGAGCGCGCCGGCCAGGGCCTCGATCTCGGCCGCCTCCTCCAGCAGGTGCTCGGCACGGCGCAGCAGCGCCTCGCCCGCCGGGGTCAGGACCGCCTTGCGGCCCTGCACCTCGAAAACCTCGACACCCAGGCGCTCCTCCAGCTTCTGCACCGCATGGTTCACGCTGGAGGGGCTCTTGTGTACCTGTTCCGCGGCACGGGCAAAACCACCGGCGGCCACCACCGCCTGCAGCATGCGCCACTGTTCCAGGGAGACGCGGATCAATGGACCCGCCTGCGTCGACACCCGGGATTTCGCAATCCGCCGCGGCGTTCCCGTGCCGGCAAAAGGCTGTACGACGGAGGCCGTGTCTTGTCCGCCAGCAACATCGATCCGAGCACGATCGGGTACATTAATCAGTGTTTCCCTAATGCTCCCCGGGGCACCCGCAGCCGGGCTTGTGCATGCGCCGATGCCACTCCTCGCGGATGCGCGCGTAGGCTGTCGTGGTCATCAGCAACACATGAACGGTGGAGGGATAGATCCGGCCATCCAGACGCAGGGTCTCGGTCAGCTCCGGGTCCTTGCCCTCGGGGATGTAGAAAAAGTCCTGCCCCTCGCGCAACTGATCCTTTTGTGCCTTGAACAGGCGAAACGCCGTGCCCTTGGGCACACCGTTCCATTCGTCGATCTGGCGCAGGCTCAGGGTGGCGTATCCCGCGTGGATGATCGGGTCCGGCGGGGTGGCACTGGCGGAACCCTCGCGCCCGAGAAACAGTCCTGCACTACGGGGGTCTTCGTCGCTTTCGATCCTCATGCTGGCATTATGGCATGCCGGAAGCCGGCCGACGGAACAGGACGACACGGATGGAACTGCTGCAGGAGTACGGACTTTTTCTCGCCAAGGTGGTTACCGCAGTCGTTGCGCTGCTGGTACTCATGGGGGCCTTTGCCGGCGTACTCGCCCGCAGCCGCGAAAAACGGCCCGACCGCCTGACGGTGCGCAAACTGAACGATCGCTACCGACGCATGGAGAAGACCATTCGGCACGCGGTCGAGGGAAGTGCAGGCTGGCGAGCGCGGCTGCGCAAGAAGCTTGGATGGCCCCGTGGTGACTCCTCGTCCGGCAAGGACGCGTCCAGCGAACCCCCGAAGCCGGATACCCCGACCGAACACCCCGGCGAGGATTCCGACGACCAGGAACGGCCCAGGGTGTATGTGCTGCACTTCACCGGCGACATCCGCGCCTCCAGCGTCGACAGCCTGCGCGAGGAGGTGACCGCAATCCTGACCCTGGCCCGCCCCGAACAGGACCGGGTGATCGTGTGCCTGGAAAGCCCGGGCGGGCTCGTCCCGTCGTACGGCCTGGCCGCCTCGCAACTGGCCCGTCTGCGCGAAGCCGGGCTGGACCTGACCGTCGCCGTGGATCGGGTCGCGGCCAGCGGCGGGTACATGATGGCCGCGGTGGCGCACCGGATCGTGGCCGCGCCCTTCGCGGTGCTGGGCTCGATCGGGGTCGTGGCCCAGATTCCGAACCTGCACCGCTGGCTGGAGCGCCACGACATCGATGTCGAGCTGCTGACCGCAGGTGAATACAAGCGCACCCTGACCGTACTCGGGGAAAACACGGACGAGGGCCGGCGCAAGTTCCGCGAACAGCTGGAAGAGGCCCACGACCAGTTCAAGACGTTTCTTTCCCGCTACCGCCCGTCCCTGGACCTGGAAAAAGTGGCGACCGGCGAGCACTGGTACGGCGAACAGGCGCACGAGATGGGCCTGGCCGACGAGCTGCGAACCAGCGATGATCTGCTGTTGGAGATCAGCCGCGAGGCCGACCTGTTCGAGATTACCTATACCCGGCCGCAGCGTCTGAGCCGACGCATCACGCTGGCGATGGAGTCCATCGTCGAGCGTGTGCTGCGCGCTCAGGGCCCCGAGGCGCGCCTATGAGCCGGACAGACTCGACCTTCGGGGGAAGAAGCCCCCATCACCAGCCGTCCACCATGCAAAGAACCGATTCGGAGGATATGACCATGCAAGACCGTTCCCGCACCCCTGCGTTGCTGTTGTGTCTGCTCGCCAGCCTGGCCTTCTTGGCCCTGCCGCTGAAGGCGGCCGCCGATGACCAAATGCCCTGGGGCTCGGCCGAGATGATGGACCGCGAATACGAACCGAGGAAGGTGGTCTACGACGTCTACGTGGATACCGAAGACGAGCTGAACAGCGTACTCGACCGCGTCAGCATGCTGAACAACGTCTACGAGTCCGATCCGTTCGAGGCCCACATCGTGCTGGTCCTGCATGGCCAGGAGGTCCCGTTCTTCACCCGCGACGAGTTTGACGAACGCGAGGAAACCATGCGCCGGGCCAAGTCCCTCACCGAAGGTGGCGTGGTGGAGTTCCGGATGTGCGAGGCCTCCGCACGGCTGCGCGGCATTGATCACGATGACGTCCATGGCTTCGTGAACCTGGTGCCCATGGCCGACGCCGAGATCATCGAACTGCAGCACGAGGGCTACCTGCTGATGCAGTAAGGCCCACCTGGCGAGCGCATCACCCCGGGCTGATACCCGACCCTCTGGCTGGTCATGGCCGACGCACGGTGGGCCGGTGACCGCACCCCGGACCAGTCAGCTCGACCCGGATTGTGCCGAGCATCCCTGCGCGGGAGGAAACAGGCGCGGCATCCAGCGCAGGTAGACGAGCATGCCAAACAGTTCGACCAGCGACTGCAGCACGATGACCATGACCGCCGCGTGCAGCACCTCCGGCAGTGCAAGGGCGACCGGCAGCACGACAAACGAGTTGCGCGTACCCAGGCTGAAGGCCAGCGTGCGCCCCTGCTCGCCGGGCAGGGCGAAGGCCCGGGCCAGTCCCCAGGCCAGCGCTGCCGCCCCGAGCAGGTACAGCGCGTACACCGGGATCACGCCCAGCAGATCCCGCCCACCCGCGAACACCAGCGGGGCCTCCACCAGCGCGATCAGCCCCACCACCAGCGCCAGCAGCGGAACGGTGGCAATCGCGAAGCGGTTCTGCCAGACCTCCACGCGACCCCGCATCCTGAGCGCCTGCTCCAGCAGGACGGCCGCCAGCAGCGGCAGCCCGATCAGCAGCGCCGCCGCGGCGAACACAGTCGCCGACATCAGGCCCAGGGCCTCGCCCGGGCCCAGGATGATAGTCAGATACACCGGCAGCATCAGGAACTGCGCCGCAAGACTCACCGGCGTGAACGCCGCGGCACGCGCACCATCGCCCCCGCCCTGTCGGGCAAAGGTAATGAACCAGTCGGTGCAGGGCATCAGCAGCACGAGCAGGATGCCCAGTCGTATCGCCGGGTCGTCGGGCGCCAGCGGCAGCAGCGCGAGCAATACCAGAGGCACCAGCACGAAATTCCCTACCAGCGCGGCAGCCAGGAAGCGACGGTCGTTAAAGGCGAGTCGGATCGCCTCCCACGGGATTTGCGCGAAGGTGACAAACAGCAACAGCCCGAGCACGGCCCAAACCCAGGCGGTCAGCCCCTCGCCAAACCCCGGCCAGAGGCCGGCCAGCACCAGCCCCATCAAAATGGCGGCGAGATAGATCCAGACCTGAAGGCGCTCCAGCATCGAGCCACGGTACCAGAACCCCACCCGGCATCCGGCTTCGTTGCCCGGGGCACCGGGACGGTTCAGGCTTGGAGATACTCGTTGTACCAATACAGCCCCAGCCGGCAGCCGATGTCATGTCCCAGCAAGAGCCCCTGATTGCCTACCACGATTTCCCTGCCGTGACGCGCACCCGGCTGGAGACCCTGCAAGCCAACCTCGGCTATGTCTGCAACCAGACCTGCTTTCACTGCCATGTGAACGCCGGACCGAACCGGCGCGAGGTCATGCCGCCGGAGGTGATCGACGAACTGCTCGCCTGCTGCGATCGCTGTGACATCCCGACCCTCGACCTGACCGGCGGCGCCCCGGAACTGAATCCCGGTTTCCGCCACCTGGTCCGCGCCGCGCGCCAGCGCGGGATACACGTGATGGATCGCTGCAACCTGACTGTCCTCGGCGAGCCCGGGCAGGAGGACCTGGCGGCCTTTCTGGCCGAACAGGGCGTCGAGATTGTGGCCTCGCTGCCCTGCTATCTGGAAGAGAACGTCGATGCCCAGCGCGGCGACGGCGTGTTCGAACGCAGTATCGCGGGCCTCAGGCAGCTCAATGCCCTGGGCTATGGCCTGCCCGACAGTGGTCTCACCCTCAACCTGGTCTACAACCCGCAGGGCCCCAGTCTGCCGCCCCCGCAGGCCGAACTGGAGGCCGCCTACCACGAGCATCTCGAGCGCGAGTACGGCATCCGCTTCAACGCGCTGTTCACGATCACCAACATGCCGATCCACCGCTTTGCCAAAACACTTGCGCGTGAAGGCCGTTACAACACGTACATGCAGACACTGCGCAGCGCCCATCAGTCGTCCAACCTTGCAGCCGTCATGTGTCGGACACTCGTTTCGGTCGACTGGCAAGGCTATGTGCACGACTGTGATTTCAACCAGATGCTGAATATCCCTCTGGGCGCCGGCGATGGCCACCCCGTACACATCAGCGAGCTGACGCCCTCATACCTGTCACAGGCACCGATCGCGGTGGGCGACCACTGCTACGGCTGCACGGCCGGCCAGGGCTCCAGTTGCGGCGGGGCGCTATAAGGGAACGGATCGGGAGGCACCGGGCGTCAGCATCCCGCGGGCGATTCGTTATAGTGGGGGCCGGACCCAATTCAGCCGGGGGACTCATGGATCGCCCGCCTCATTTCAATCCCTCGGCACGTGCCGAAGATGTGCTCGGCTGGCGCGAGTGGGTCGGCCTGCCGGATCTGGGCCTCGGGGCCATCAAGTGCAAGGTGGATACCGGCGCACGCAGTTCCGCGCTGCATGCCTTCTATGTCGAGAGTTTTTCCCAAGCGGGGCGCGAGTGGGTGCGCTTCGGCATCCACCCGTATCAGCACGACGACCAGACCGAAGTCTGGTGCGAGGCCCCGGTGCTGGATGTCCGCAATGTCACGGACTCCGGCGGCCATACCGGCGAGCGTTACTTCATCGCGACCCGGGCAAAAATCGGTGATCGAGTAGTTCCTCTGGAACTCTCCCTGACCAGCCGCGATACCATGCGCTTTCGTATGCTGCTCGGGCGCGAGGCCATGCGGGGGCGCTTCCTGGTGGACCCTCAGGCCTCGTTCCTGCTCGGCCGTCCCGCTCCACATCTTGCAACACCGGAATCCACGCCCGAATGAAGCTCGGAATCCTCTCGCGCAACAGCAAGCTCTACTCCACCCGGCGTCTGGTGGAGGCGGCCCAGCAACGCGGCCACGAAATCCGCGTGGTGGACCCGCTGCGCTGCTACATGAACATCACCGCGCACAAGCCCCAGATCCACTACAAGGGCGATGTGCTCGACCAGTTCAACGCGGTGATCCCGCGTATCGGCGCCTCCATCACCTTCTACGGCAGCGCCGTGCTGCGCCAATTCGAGATGATGAGCGTCTATCCGCTGAACGAGTCGGTGGCCATTTCACGCTCGCGCGACAAGCTGCGCAGCCTGCAGCTGCTCTCGCGCCGCGGCATCGGGCTCCCGGTGACCGGGTTTGCCCACTCCCCCGACGATATCGACGACCTGCTCGCCACCGTCGGCGGCGCACCCTGCGTGATCAAGCTTCTGGAAGGCACCCAGGGCCTGGGGGTCGTGCTGGCCGAGACCAAGCAGGCGGCGGAGAGCGTAATCCAGGCCTTCATGGGTCTGAAGCAGCACATCCTGGTGCAGGAGTACATCAAGGAGGCCAAGGGCTCGGATATCCGCTGTTTCGTGATCGGCGAGAAGGTCGTCGCCTCGATGAAGCGCCAGGCGAAGGAAGGCGAGTTTCGCTCCAACCTGCATCGCGGCGGCAGTGCCAGCCTGTGCCGCATCACCCCCGAGGAACGGGCCACGGCGGTGCGCGCGGCCAAGGTGATGGGGCTGAACGTCTGCGGCGTCGACCTCCTGCGCTCGAACCACGGCGCGGTGGTGATGGAGGTCAACTCCTCGCCGGGTCTGGAGGGGATCGAAAACGCCTCCGGGAAGGACGTCGCCGGCATGATCATCGAATTCATCGAGAAAAACGCCAAGCCCAACCGCACCAAGACCAAGGGCCGCGGCTGATGGCCACACCCCGGGCCGACCGCAACGACGCGATCACCATCGGCGGGACGACCGTCCGTCCCGGTGAGCGGCGCACGGTGGAGTTGCAGCTCAGCGCCCTGTATACCCACACCCCGACCAACATGCCCGTGCAGGTACTGTGCGGCCGGCGCAAGGGACCGGTGCTGTTCGTCAGCGCCGCCATCCATGGCGACGAGATCAACGGCGTGGAGATCATCCGCCGCCTGCTGAAGGTCCCGGCGCTGCGCCGCATGCGCGGCACGCTGCTGGCCATTCCCGTGGTCAATATGCACGGTTTCATCAACCAGAGCCGTTACCTGCCCGACCGCCGCGACCTGAACCGCTGCTTCCCCGGCTCCCCCAAGGGCTCGCTAGGGGCCCGGGTCGCGCGGCTGTTCATGCGCGAGATCGTCCACCGCAGCACCCACGGGATCGACCTGCACACCGGGGCGATCCATCGCTCAAATCTGCCGCAGATCCGCGCCAACCTCGATCACCCGGAGACGCAGGCGCTGGCACGCGCGTTTGGCGCGCCGGTGATCCTGAATTCCGCGCTGCGCGACGGCTCCCTGCGCGAGGCCGCGGCGGAGCGGGATACCCCGATCCTGCTGTACGAGGCCGGCGAGGCATTGCGCTTCGACGAGCTGTCCATCCGCGGCGGTGTGCACGGCATCATCGAAGTGATGCGGCATCTCGGCATGCTGCCGGCAAGCCGGCGCCGCACCCCGCGCGAGCCGATCATGGCCCGCACCAGCGGCTGGGTGCGCGCCCCGCAAAGCGGCATCCTGCGCAGCTTCGTGCGCCAGGGCGAACGCGTGGTCCGCGACCAGACCCGCCTGGCGATCGTCTCCGATCCCTTCGGCGAGACGGAGACCGAGGTCCTCGCCCCGGCCTCGGGGATCATCATCGGCGAGCTCAATCTGCCCCTGATCAACGAGGGCGACGCCCTGTTTCATATCGCGCAGTTCAACCGGACCGACCTGGCGGTGGAGCGCCTGGAGACCTTCCAGGAGAACCTCGAGGCCAGCGACTACCCCTACGCCGACGCCCCGCGCCCGGAAACGCCCTGACGTTCACGCAATGAGGGGATCAAAACGCACCCGTATTGCGTCTACGGCTTGAACTCATTCAACCAGACCTCTCTCCATGACCCGTTTGCCCCTGTGGCTCCATGCGCTGCTCCTGACGGGCGCCCTGTGTGCCAGCCCCGCCCTGGCCCAGGAGATTGCCGAAGAGACCCCGGACGATGCCCAGACCGGCGCGGTCTCCGCTGCCACCAGCATCGATGCGGGCGGGGCCGAGATCCCGGTCGAGCGCTACCCCGCCGATGGCGAGGCCGTGCTGCTGTGGTTCCCGTCCGAGCACGGGCTGCTGGACGGCCACCGGCAGCAAGCCCTGGCGCTTCAGGCTGCCGTTGTCGAGGTCTGGCTGGCGGACCCGTTCGCCGGGCATTTCCTGCCGGAGGCCGCCTCCAGCTTCGACGAGATGCCGATCGAGACCGTGGGCGACCTGATCGAGGCCGCGCACGCGGAGGACGAACGCGCGGTGTTCGTGTTCGGCAACGATCGCGCCCTGCCCTGGCTGCTCACGGGCCTGTATCACTGGCAGGAAGAACACCCGGAAGCAGAACACCTCGCGGGGCTGATCATGATGAGCCCGTACCTGCATACCGGCGTGGACACCGACGAGGCCGAGATGCAACCCATCGTCGGCGTCACCAACCTGCCGATCTACATCATCCAGCCGATGCTGTCCCCGCAATTCCAGCACCTCGGGCTGATCCGCTCGACCCTGAGCGACGGGGGCAGCTCCGTCGGGGCGCGCCTGCTGCCCGAGCTGCGTGACCGGTTCTTCTTCCGCCCCGATGCAATGGAGGCTGAGCTCCTGGCACGCGAGATCTTTCACCAGGAGCTCGTCTACGGCATGGACCTGTTGCGCCGCCTGCCGGCCGCGCGCACCGCCGCCGCACCCGACGACCTGGACCTGAGCGTGAACACGCCCACCGGCAGCGACGTCCAGCTGGATGCGCTGGACGAACCGGTCGCGGCCCCCGAGCTGATCCGCCCGGATCTGGAAGGCGAGGAGCACCGTCTGGAGGACTATCGCGGCGAGGTCGTGCTGATCAACTTCTGGGCCAGCTGGTGCCCGCCCTGTGTGCACGAAATGCCGTCGATGCAGCTGCTGGAAGACGAGCTGCGCGAAGAGGGCTTTCGCATCCTCGCGGTAAATCTTGGCGAAGACGAAGAGACCATCCGTGACTTCATCGAGAACGAGGTGCAAACCGAGTTCACCATCCTGCTCGATCCGGACCAGGAGTCCCTGAACGACTGGCGCGCGATGGCCTATCCCACCAGCTATGTCGTCGACCGCCAGGGCAACCTGCGCTACTACCTGTTCGGCGCGATCGAGTGGACCGAGCCCGGCGTCGTCGACCAGATGCGCGAGCTGCTCGAGGAAGACTACGAAGCCCCGGAAGGCGTAGATTAGTCCGAACCGGGCGGCGTCCCGAACGCCTCGCGCAGCCAGTCGCGCAGGGCGTCAAAACCGTGTTCCGCGCGCTCCGAGGGCGGCTGCATGCCCGGGACGAACCCGTACTCGCGAAACGGCTCCAGCAAGGCCGGATCGCCACTGATGATGTGCACGGGCACTGCCCAGCTGGCCTCCTGCCCGGTTACCAGGGCCGCCGGCTGGTGATCGCCCAGCATGAAAAACAACGTGTCCTCGTCGGCATACCGCGCCGCATAGCCCCCGGTCACCTCCAGCGAATAGCGCACGGACTCCGCGTAGTACTCGCGCACGCGATCGAAGTCCCGCCACAGCGCCTCCGGGCTCGGCCCCTTGCCCGCCCACTCGTCGAAGACCGCGCCGTCCCCGATCGCCTCCCAGTCCTCCAGCACCGGCAGGATCGGCGTCCACGGCGCATGCGAACTGATCAGGGCCAGCATCGCGAATACCGGGCGCTCCGAGGGCCCGCGGATCTCGCGCTCGAAGAACGACCAGGTGTACTGATCCGGCATGGTCACCCAGAAAAACGGCGGCCCGGCGTAGTCGAACCCGTGCTTGTCGACGATCCGGTCCCAGCGAAACCACTGCCCCTCCGGCCAGTCGAGCTGGATCGCCGGCGCCAGCATGGTGGTCTCGTGCCCGGTCGCCTGAAAGTCCTGCACCAGGGTGTCGCGGGTCTGCGCCTGCAACGCATCGTAATGCCCGGCGTAACGCACCTGCAGACCCGTCAGCAGCGAGGCCTGGGCCAGCCAGGACTGCCCCCCGGCGATCGGGGCCTCCAGTACGCCGGTCACCACATGCAGGTCCGCGTCCTCGAGTGCCTCGCCGATGGACTCGAGGCTCGGCACGATCCCCGGCGCATAGCGCTCGTCGAACACGGCCGAGACCCCGTAGGACTCCACCAGCCCCACGATCATGTCCACGTCAGCCAGACCCGGCAGGGGACGCCCCTCGGCCTGTTCGCGGGTCTGTTCCAGGCGCTCGCGAAACGTGCGGTTCTCCACCAGCGCCCCCTGCCCGGCCACGATCTGCTCGTGGACCGAGACGAGCCCGGGGGCGGCCGTGCCCGGCAATGCCGCGCCCCGTGCGGAGACGACCGCCCCCACCAGCCCGAGCGTGAACAGCCCGACCGCGACAGACAGGGGTATCCGATGTCCTTGCGCCGGCTGCACGGTCAACGCGAACAGGCCGCGAGCGGCGCCCGCGATCACCGCGACCAGCCCCGCGATCAGGACGGCGACCAGCCCCACGGTGACCCAGGCATCCAGGTTGCCGGTCACCAGCCGCCAGACCGCATCCAGCAGGATCCAGTCCTGCATCACGTTCAGGGGGCGCACCAGGCTGACGCGGGTCAGGGCGTCGAACAGCGCCAGCACCACCAGCGCCAGCAGAACGAAACCCGCCCCCCAGGCCAGGGCGCGCACCAGCCGCCCGGCGGGCAGCAGCGCGAACAGGCCAACCAGCAAGACCGCCTCCCAGGCGAGCCAGTAGGGCCCGATCCCCGCGTACCGGGGCACGGCCAGCCCCAGCAGCACGACGTTGAGCGCTGCGAGGGTCAGCAGCAGTCGGATCACGGACAGACGCGCATCAGCGCCGCGGGGAACCGAACGTCATCCGCTGCAGGACACCATCCCGACGGACACGCCAGTGGTACAGGGCCGCCGAGATATGACCCAGCGCCAGCACCAGAATGGTGATCCCCAGGATCTGGTGCCATGCGAACAGGGTCTCCGACAGCGCCTCGTTTTCCGGGAACAGGCCCGGCAGGATCAACGGACCCAGCTGCACCGGGTAACCGCCGGCCGCCGTCGCCCACCAGCCGATCACCGGCATCACGATCAGCAGCAGATACAGCAGCCCGTGGACCGACTCGGCCGCGATGCGCTGGGCGGGCGGCAACGCAACCGCGTAGGGCGGCTTGCCGTGACGCAGCCGCAGGCCCACACGCACCAGCATCAGCAGCAAAACCAGCACCCCGAAGCTCTTGTGCCAGGTGTAGATGGTGTCGGTCGTGCCCTCGCCAAAGCGCTCCTGCAGCCCCTCGAAGCCATACCAGCCGATGGTCCCACCCAGCGCCAGCGCACCCAGCACCAGCACGGCGACCGCCCAGTGCACGATCCGCTGGCTCAGGGCGTAACGCGGCCACACTCCGGCATTGTCCGTCTCCATGTCGCGCTCCCGTTCGTGTATGCCCCCCAACATGCCGCCCGCAGGGGATGCCCGCAACCCCAGCCTGGCTGACGATATCCCGCATTGGCCGTACCGGGCCATTATGCTTTGAGGATGCGATCCTCCACCCCCAACCCGACGTCACTGACCGGCGTACGCTGCCTGACGTTCGACCTCGACGACACGCTGTGGCCGGTGATGCCGGTGATCCACCATGCGGAGGCGCGCTTCTACGCCTGGCTGCGCGAGCATGCGCCGGTGGTCTGCGAGCGCTTTGATCCGCAGGCCCTGGTCACGGAGCGTGCCGCCTTCATGCGCGCGGCCCCGCAAAACGAGCGCCACGACCTGACCGGCCTGCGCAAGCGCTGGCTCCGCGAGCTGGCCACGGATTGCGGCTGCTGTCCCGATCTGCTGTCCGAAGAGGGATTCGAGGTGTTCTGGCATGCGCGCAACGAGGTGACCCCGTTCCCCGAGGCCGACGGCGTACTCGCCACGCTGTCGCGTCACTTCCGACTGGGCGCCATCAGCAACGGCAATGCCGATGTCTTTCGCACCCCCCTGGGGCGCCACTTCGACTTTGCGATCGCGGCGGGCGAGGCCGGCGCGGCCAAGCCCGACCCGGTGATCTTCGCCCAGGCCCGCGAGCAGGCCAGCGTCGAGGCCGAGCAGATCCTGCATGTGGGGGATGACAGCACCAGCGACGTCCTGGGAGCCCTGAACGCGGGGTTTCAGGCCGCCTGGTTCAATCCCGACGCGCTGCCCTGGGAACACGGGCGGCCCCGGCCGGTGCTGACACTGGGCCGGCTGGGACAGCTGCCGCGGCATCTCGGGATCGACTAGGGAGACGCTGATTTAATCGCACGTCCGCGTTGGTGCCCCCTGTTTTCCGAGACAAGGCGCGTCGTGCAGCGGGTAGTGGTTCTACCCGCCCGTTTTTGATGAATGCGGGGCGCAACGCAGGATCGGGGAACAGGGGGCACCAACCCCACAATCCATTTAAAGCAGGGGCTCGGCCGCCCGTTGTTGATCAAAAACGGGCGCGCGCACAGCGTTGCGGTTCCCTTGTGCAGAACGACTGCACCGCAGTCACCGCGCCTTGTTCGCACGCAAAAGCGACTCGAGCGCGGACGTGCGATTAAATCAGCGTCTCCCTAGGCGTCTATCGCCGCAGCCCACCCCCTCAATCGGGATCGACCCGGCCGCGCAGGGCCTTCTTGCGGCCACGGTGGGTCTTGCCCTCGAGGCGGCGCAGCTTGGACGCGCGGGTGGGACGGGTCGGCTTGCGTGTCTTGATCGGACGACCGGCCTCGCGCAGGAGTTCGGCCAGGCGATCCAGCGCATCCTCGCGGTTGGCCTCCTGGGTGCGGTACTGCTGCGCCTTGATTACCACCACGCCATCCTTGCTGATGCGCTGGTCACGACGGCGCAGCAGGCGCTGCTTGTAAACGTCAGGCAGGCTGGAGGCGCGGATGTCGAAGCGCAGATGGATGGCCGAGGCGACCTTGTTCACGTTCTGCCCACCCGCGCCCCGGGCTCGGATCGCGGTCAACTCGACCTCGTCCTCGGGCACCGCGACGCTGTTGGAGATGCGCAGGGCCATGGCTTAGCGAAAGTCGCCGTCCTTGATTCGGCCCTTGTCGTCCAGCTCGGCGAAAAAGCGCGAGTTGTCCTGGCGGTACTCGTGGGTCGCGATCTCGCCCGGCAGCACGAGCGTCACGTCCGGATAGACGCGTTCGAACTCCTCGGGGCTTGGCCGGGTCTCCAGGAAATGCAGAAACGGGTTCATCTGCTTGACCGTCCCCGGGCGCGGCTCCGGTCCATCGGCTCGCGTCTCGGTCTTGTGCACCGCGCAACCGCTTGTCCCCAGCGCCAGCATCACCGCCACTACGGGCATCCATCGAAGTATTCGTGCCATACAGCCCTCCGGCGTCAGTCGTATGCACCTTTATTGCGAGGCACCGCAGGCGCCGCAGCAGTCGCAAGCTGGCGTCAAGCCACGAACCACTGGTTTCGGATGGAGGTCGCCACGTCGCTACGCTCCTCGCGATGACGGTGCCAACGCAGGGCTCCGGGGTCGCCCCTACTCCGTTGGCTGGCCGTGCTCGCGGGTGGCCTCGAAGCGGATCTCCGGCCATTTCTCCTGCGCCATCTGCAGGTTCACCCGCGTGGGGGCGATATAGACCAGATCGCCGCCGTGGTCGATGGCCAGGTTGGCCGCGGCCTTCGCCTTGAACTCCTCGAGCTTCTTCGGATCGTCACATTCGACCCAGCGCGCGGTCTGGACGTTCACGTTCTCGAACTGCGCCTCGACCTTGTACTCGGTACGCAGGCGCTCGGCGACCACGTCGAACTGCAGCACGCCGACCGCGCCGAGGATCAGGTCGTTGTTGGTAAGCGGGCGGTACAGCTGGGTCGCCCCCTCCTCGCACAGCTCCTGCAGCCCCTTGGCCAGCTGCTTCATCTTCAGCGGGTCCTTCAGCTGGGCGCGACGGAACAGCTCCGGGGCGAAGTTGGGCACGCCGGTGAAGGTCAGCTCCTCGCCCTGGGTGAAGGTGTCGCCGATGCGGATGGTGCCGTGGTTGTGGATGCCGATGATGTCGCCGGGATAGGCGGTCTCCACATGTTCGCGGTCGGAGGCCATGAAGGTCAGGGCGTCGGGGATCTTCACGTCGCGTCCGATACGCACATGGCGCAGCTTCGCGCCCTTGTCGAAGGTACCGGAGCAGATGCGCATGAAGGCGATGCGGTCGCGGTGCTTCGGGTCCATGTTCGCCTGGATCTTGAACACGAAGCCGGTGAACTTCTCCTCGGTGGGCTCGACCCGGCGCGAATGGGTCGGCCGCGGCAGCGGACCCGGGGCGTACTCGACGAAGTCGTCCAGCAGTTCCTCGATGCCGAAGTTGTTGATCGCGGAGCCGAAGAACACCGGGGTCTGTTCGCCGCGCAGGTAGGCCTCGGGGTCGAACTCGTGCGAGGCACCCTGCACCAGCTCCAGTTCGTCGCGCAGTTCCTGCGCCTGGTTGCCGAGCACCTCGTCCAGGCGCGGGTTGTCGAGGCCGTCGATGATCTCGCCGGTGGACCGCTTACCGCCCTCTTCCGGATCGTACAGGTGCACCGCGTCGCGGCGCAGGTGGTAGACACCACGAAAACGCTTGCCGGAACCGATCGGCCAGGTGATCGGGGCGCACTGGATCTTCAGCACCTGTTCGACCTCGTCGAGCAGTTCGATCGGGTCGCGGCCCTCGCGGTCCATCTTGTTGACGAAGGTCATGATCGGCGTGTCGCGCAGCCGGCAGACCTCCATCAGCTTGATGGTGCGCTCCTCCACGCCCTTGGCGGCGTCGATCACCATCAGCGCGGAGTCCACGGCGGTTAGCGTGCGGTAGGTGTCCTCGGAGAAGTCCGCATGCCCCGGCGTATCCAGCAGGTTCACGATGCGGCCCTTGTAGGGATACTGCATCACCGAGGAGGTCACCGAGATGCCGCGCTGCTTTTCCATCTCCATCCAGTCGGAGGTGGCGTGGCGCGAGGCCTTGCGCCCCTTGACCGTACCGGCGAGCTGGATCGCGCCGCCGTACAGCAGGAGCTTTTCGGTCATGGTGGTCTTGCCCGCGTCCGGATGCGAGATGATCGCAAAGGTCCGGCGCCGGGCGGTTTCCTCGAGAAAGGTCATGGTCTTGGGCCGCATGAATGAAGCGCGGCAGTTTAACGCGAAACCGTACGGCGTTCGCGTTTCCCCCTGCCCCCAATGCAGATGGCCCCGGAGAAGATCCGGGGCCATCTTTCACCTGCGCCCTGAGGACTCGTACGAAGGCCAGGGAAACACTGATTAATGTACACGCTCGCTGCTTCGTCGCTTTTGCGTGCGAACAAGGCGCAGTGACTGCCGTGCAGCCATTCTGCACAAGGTAACCGCAACGCCGTTCCCACGCCCGTTTTTGATCAACAACGGGCGGCCGAGCCCCTTCGGGGTTGGCACCCCAGGTTCCCCGATCCTGCGTTGCGCCGCTTGCGGGTAGAACCACTACCCGCTGCACGACGCGCCTAGTCTCGGAAAACCTGGGGTACCAACGCGAGCGTGTACATTGATCAGTGTTTCCCTAGCGTGCGGCCGCCCGCTGAATCTCCGAGGACTGTTCGTCCAGTCGGCTCTGGGCAAGATCCAGGTCGCGCTGATTCATGCGCGTCTTGACGGCCTCGATGCGTTCGTTGTCCTCGGCCAGGGAATACCAGACATAGGCCTCGACCAGGTCGCGTTCCACCCCTTGCCCGTTCTGATGAAGACGACCCAGGCCGATCTGCGAATTGCGATCACCGCGCTCGGCAGCCTTGGTATACCAGCGGGCTGCCTCGGCGGGATCCGGACTGGTCCCCTGCCCCCTCTCATGCAGGAAGCCATAGTAGTACTTGGCCGAGACCTGCCCCTGCTGTGCCGCCTTGCCCAGCCACTCCAGGGCCTCGCTGTGCGACTGATCGTTGCGGGCGTAGTGGCTGCCCAGCCAGTATTGCGCGTCCGCGTACCCCAGTTCCGCCGAACGTGTGTAGTGCTCAAGGGCCTTGTCTCCATCCGCCGCCGTCCCGCGACCGGCGGCAAACATGAAGCCAAGGTAGTAATGGGCGCCCGCATGATCGTCGTCCGCCGCACGCGCGAACCAGTGCAGCGCCGCGTCGTAATCCACGTCGGTACCCCGGCCAACGTAATTGGCCATCCCCACATCGAACATGGCACGCGTATCGCCGCGCTGGGCATTGCCTTCGCGAATCTCGTACCAGACGCCGAGCAGCTCCTGCTGGCGTTCGACCTCGTCGTAACCATAGTCCTGAGCCTGCGCCACGCCGGTGCCGAAGGCCAGGGGCAGCGTCAGGGGGAGCGAGAAAAACAGGGCACGCAACGATCGGGACATGGGACTACCTCACGGGGATTCCGGCATCAATGCCGGTTACGATCATAGACCGCACCCTGACCATGCGCAAAACGGCGCCAGCGGGACGTGAACCCCAGGCCGCAAAACGGCCTCGAGACGCGGGAAAACGTGCCGGCCGTCACACAGCCTCGGGTTCAGGCCCCGGCCGGGCCATCGCACCGGCGACTCAGCACCCAGGCGTCCTCGCGCCCGCTGTGCAGCGGATAGTAGCGCGGCCGGGTCCCGATGTGCGCGAAGCCCTCCGAGCGATAGAGCTGCACCGCCGCGACATTGGACGGACGCACCTCCAGAAACAGGGCCTCGGCCTTCTGGTCGCAGGCATAGTCGAGCAGGCGGCGCAGCAGAAAGCGACCCAGCCCGTACCCCTGCCAGCGCCGATCGACCGTCATATTCAGCAGATGCGCCTCGCCGGCCGCCACGGTCAGCACCGCGTGCCCCACCTGGCGCTCGTCCACCTCCAGCACCCAGCAGTCATAGCCGACCCGGATGCAGTCCTCGAAGATGCGCGCAGTCCAGGGGTAGTGGTAGGCCTCGCGCTCGATGGCCATTACACGCTCGACATCCTCGGCCAGCATGCGGCGCATCCGGGGTTGTACTTGCGGCTCGGCACTCATGGCGTCGGGCTGGCTCTCCTGAGTTCATTCCTGGGCTGAGCATATAGGCGTGTACGCGTTCGCTGCATTCCCTAACTCCTACAGTCCGAAGGGTTACCCTCCGGACGCACTCGTCAGGCAGGCCCGTGCACGCTGCAGATCCTGCCAGGCCTTGGCCTTGTCCTGCGGCTTCCGCAACAGATAGGCGGGATGATACGTCACGACCAGCGGGACCTCACGATACCGATGCAGGCTGCCACGCAGGCGCCCCAAGGGCTGGTCGGTCTCCAGCAGATGCTGGGCGGCGATACGCCCGAGCGCAACAATCACCTCCGGCTGCACCAGCGCGATCTGCCGGTTGAGGAAGCCGCGACAGGCCCGGGATTCCTCCGGACTGGGGTCACGGTTGTTCGGCGGGCGGCACTTGAGCACGTTGGCGATAAACACATCCTGCCGCCGATCGAGTCCCAGTGCGGCGAGCATATTATCCAGCAACTGGCCGGCACGTCCGACGAAGGGTTCGCCCCGGCGGTCTTCCTCGGCCCCGGGGGCCTCGCCCACGAGCAGCCAGCGGGCGCGGCGATCCCCCACGCCAAACACCGTCTGCGTACGCTGACCGGCGAGTTCGGCACAGGCCGTGCAATCGCGTACGCGCGCCTCGAGTTCCGGCCAGTCGAGGGACTCGACTCCGCCCTCGGCTGGCACGCTCGCGGGGATCGCTGGCGCTTCGGACGACTCGAGGGGGGCGCTGGGCACCTGGCTGGACTCTACCTCGGGCACCAGCGGCGCAGCGGACGGCTCGGCGGCCGGTGCTGCCGCCGGAACGCCCGGGAAGGCGCCGTCCCGGGCGCGCCAGACGGGGATCCCGATGTCGGCCAGGATACGGCGTTTGCGTGCCGACAGGTCCACGCGTCAGTCCCCCGGGGGCGTACGACGACGATGGCGGCGCCAGCGTTCCAGCGTCAGCAGGGGCCCGGAGAGGGCATAGATCACGAAGCCCGCCCAAAGGACCTTGGGCGGATCCAGCGCCAGCAGCATCAGTGCGCCCACCACCCCGACAATCGCCAGGAACGGCACCCGATGCTTGAAGTCCATGTCCTTGAAACTGAAATAGGTCAGATTGCTGACCATCGCTGCACCCGCGAGCACCGTCACGATCAGGATGGCGACTACGTACGGGTCGGCCAGATCCGCCGGAATACCGAGGTCCTCCAGCACCCAGACCATCCCGACCACCAGAGCCGCGGCGGCGGGGCTCGGCAGCCCCTGGAAGAATCGCTTGTCCACCACGGCCAGTCGGCTGTTGAAGCGTGCCAGGCGCAACGCCGCGGCAGTGGCAAAGAAGAAGGCCGCGACCCAGCCGAGATTGCCCAGATCCTGGAGCTGCCACAGATACACGACCAGGGCCGGGGCCACCCCGAAGGAGACCAGGTCGGACAGCGAGTCGTACTGCGCACCGAACTCGCTTTGCGTGTCCGTCATGCGCGCCACGCGGCCATCGAGGGTATCCAGGACCATGGCGACGAACACCGCGATCGCGGCGGTCGTGAATTCGCCATTGATCGCGGAGACGATGGCGAAGAACCCGGAGAACAGGACCCCGGTGGTGAACAGGTTGGGGAGCAGAAAGATGCCGCGACGACGCCGGGCACGCCCCTCGTGCCGGTCGTCGGCCCCGTTCATCTCGTCGATGTCGCTTGAGCCCTCGTCATCCGGCGTCACTCCAGCACCTCCACGGTCGCTTCCTCGTCACCACTGGACTCCGGCAGACCGCCAATCACGGTCGATCCCGCCAGTACCTTCTGGCCGACCTGGGCCAACACCTGGGACCCGGCCGGCAGCCAGACTTCGAAGGTAGCACCGAAT
This sequence comes from Thioalkalivibrio sp. ARh3, assembly GCF_000377265.1. NCBI lineage: Bacteria > Pseudomonadati > Pseudomonadota > Gammaproteobacteria > Chromatiales > Ectothiorhodospiraceae > Thioalkalivibrio > Thioalkalivibrio sp. ARh3. The sequence goes on along the minus strand of NZ_KB897947.1, from coordinate 916,029 downwards.
CCGGCAAAACCCATGCGCTTGCCGCGCCCGAGGCGATTGCCTGGCACCACGTTCTGCAGACGGATCATCCGTGGCCAGTGATTGACCGACAGGGCGAGCGTCAGACGCGTACCCTCGTCGGTCGTCAGCGCAAATGCCAGACGGTGACCCAGCTGCCCGTCCGGCGGGCTGTCCGTCTCCTTGCCCGGCCAGCTTCGCTCGACCACCTTCGATTCCTGCGGGGCATGAACGTTGTATTCCCCAAGCCGCCGCTGGCGAATGCGTATGCGCCGGGCGGGCTCGCCAGTAAACGGATCGGTCGTCTCGTCGACCGCCTCCACCGTGCCGTCGGCCGGGGCGATCACGCCCAGTGCGGGGGCCGCCGCCTTGCGCCGCAGATCCCGAAACACCCCCATCAGCGCCACGGTCAGCAGCACCATGAACAGGCCCAGCTCGGCCTCTCCGACCAGCAGCGAGATCACCGCCATCCAGGCGGCGATGATCACGAACAGACGGCCTTCGGGGGCGAGCGGAAACAGCATGGGGTTCTCGGAGGGGGCGCGGGTGCGCGACCCGGGGCCTGCGCCCCGGGCCGCCCCCGACGGATCAGTTGCGGGACTTGTCGACCAGCTGGTTGGCCTTGATCCACGGCATCATCGCACGCAGGCGTTCGCCCACCTGCTCGATCTCGTGGGCCGCGTTCAGGCGACGGTTGGCGGTCATCGACGGGTAGTTCATCGCGCCTTCCAGGATGAACTGCTTGGCGTACTCGCCGTTCTGGATGTTCTTCAGCGCCTCGCGCATCGCCCAGCGCGACTCCTCGTTGATCACCTGCGGGCCGGTCACGTACTCGCCGTACTCGGCGTTGTTGGAGATCGAGTAGTTCATGTTGGCGATGCCGCCCTCGTACATCAGGTCGACGATCAGCTTCAGTTCGTGCAGGCACTCGAAGTAGGCCATCTCCGGGGCGTAGCCGGCCTCGGTCAGGGTCTCGAAGCCCGCCTTGACCAGCTCCACCGCACCGCCGCACAGCACGGCCTGCTCGCCGAACAGGTCGGTCTCGGTCTCGTCCTTGAAGGTGGTCTCGATGATGCCGGTGCGGCCGCCGCCGATCGCAGAGGCGTAGGACATCGCGATGTCGCGGGCCTTGCCGGAGGCGTCCTGCTGCACCGCGATCAAGTCGGGGATACCGCCGCCACGCACGAACTCGGAGCGGACGGTGTGGCCCGGGGCCTTGGGCGCGATCATGATCACGTCCAGGTCCTTGCGCGGCTCGATCTGGTTGTAGTGGATCGCGAAGCCGTGGGCGAAGGCCAGGGTCGCGCCCTGCTTCAGGTTGGGCTCCAGAACGTCACGGTACAGGGCCGCCTGGTACTCGTCCGGGGCCAGTACCATGATCAGATCGGCACCGGCGGTCGCGGTATCGACATCGGCGACCTTCAGCCCCGCCTCCTCGGCCTTGGCACGCGAGCTGGACCCGCCACGCAGGCCGACGGTGACGTCCACACCGGAATCCTTCAGGTTGTTCGCATGGGCGTGCCCCTGCGAGCCATAGCCGATGATCGCGACCTTCATGCCCTGGATGATGGAGAGGTCGGCGTCTTTGTCGTAATACAGGTTCATGGCAGTCATTTCCTTGGCAACGGGCCCCGCCAGGAGGCCCATGACGAATTAACAGCCCGTGCCCGGCGGACACGGACGAAAGCGAAGACGATTACAGTTGCAGCGCGACGTCGCCGCGGGCGATGCCCATCACGCCCGAGCGCACGACCTCCTGCACCGGGAACGGCGAGACCGCCTCGAGGAAGGCATCCAGCTTGGAGCCCTCGCCGGTGATCTCGATCACGTAGGTCTGTTGGGTCACGTCGATGATGCGACCGCGGAAGATATCGGTCAGGCGCTTGACCTCTTCCCGATCGGCGGCCTCGCCGACGCGTACCTTGACCAGTGCCATCTCGCGCTCGATGTGCGGATGCGCAGTCATGTCCAGCAGCTTGATCACGTCGACCAGCTTGTTCAGCTGCTTGGTGATCTGCTCGACGATCTCGTCGGAGCCACTGGTGACGATGGTCATGCGCGACAGCGACGGGTCGTCGGTCGGCGCGACGGTCAGCGATTCGATGTTGTAGCCACGCGCGGAGAACAGGCCGGCCACCCTTGAGAGGGCACCGGATTCGTTTTCCAGCAGGACACTGATGATATGACGCATACGGCTCTTCCCTGTACCCGGTTCAGACCAGGATCATTTCGTTCTGGCCGGCGCCGGCCGGGATCATCGGATAGACGTTCTCGGACTGGTCGGTGATGAAGTCCAGGAACACCAGGCGCTCCTTCTGCGCGAGGGCCTCCTTGATCGCGCCCTCGACGTCGCCCGGCTTGTCGATACGCATGCCGACATGGCCATACGCCTCGGCCAGCTTCACGAAGTCCGGCAGCGCGTCCATGTAGGACATCGCGTAACGGCCCTGGTAGAAGAATTCCTGCCACTGCCGGACCATGCCCAGGTAGCGGTTGTTCAGGTTCAGGATCTTGATCGGGAGCTGGTACTGGTAGCAGGTCGACAGCTCCTGGATGCACATCTGGATGCTGGCCTCGCCGGTGATGCAGCCGACCGTCGCGTCCGGGTGGGCGAACTGCACGCCCATCGCGAACGGCAGGCCGACGCCCATCGTCCCCAGGCCACCCGAGTTGATCCAGCGGTTTGGCTTGTCGAAGCCGTAGAACTGCGCGGCCCACATCTGGTGCTGGCCAACGTCCGAGGTCACGAAGGCTTCGCCCTGCGTCAGCTCCCAGAACTTCTGCACCACGTACTGTGGCTTGATCAGTTCGGACTCGCGGTCGTATTTCAGGCAGTCCTGCGACTGCCACTCGCGGATCTGCTTCCACCAGGCATCCAGCGCCGCCGGGTCCGGCTTCGCGTTGGCCGCGTCCAGCGCCTTGATCAGCGCGCGCAGCACCGGCTCCACCTCGCCAACGATGGGCACGTCGACCTTCACGTTCTTGGAAATCGAGGATGGGTCGACATCGACATGCACGATCTTCGCGTGCGGGCAGAACTTCTCGATGTTGCCGGTCACACGGTCGTCGAAGCGCGCGCCGATCGCGATCAGCACGTCGGCGTGGTGCATGGCCATGTTGGCCTCGTAGGTCCCGTGCATGCCCAGCATGCCCAGGAACTGCTTGTCCGACGACGGATAGCCGCCCAGCCCCATCAGGGTGTTGGTGATCGGGTAGCCGAGCTTGCGGGTGAACTCGGTCAGCGCCTCGGAACCCTTGCCCAGGATCACGCCCCCGCCGGTGTAGATCATCGGCTGCTTCGCCGACAGGATCAGGTCCACCGCCTTGTCGATCTGGCCGGTGTAACCGCCAAAGGTCGGGTTGTACGAGCGCATGTGGATGGACTCGGGGTATTCGAACTCGCAGCTCGCCGCGGTCACATCCTTCGGGATATCCACGACCACGGGGCCGGGGCGACCGGTGGTCGCCACGTAGAAGGCCTTCTTGATCGTGGTCGCCAGGTCCTTCACGTCCTTGACCAGGAAGTTGTGCTTCACGCAGGGGCGGGTAATCCCCACGGTATCCACTTCCTGGAAGGCGTCGTTGCCGATCAGGCTGGTCGGCACCTGGCCGGTGAACACGACCAGCGGCACCGAATCCATGTAGGCATCGGCGATCCCGGTAATCGCGTTGGTCGCGCCGGGGCCGGAGGTGACCAGCGCAACCCCCGGCTTGTCGGAGGATTTGGCATAGCCCTCGGCCGCATGTACCGCGCCCTGTTCGTGGCGCACCAGTACGTGCGAGACCTTGTCCTGGCGGTACAGCGCATCGTAGATGTGCAGTACCGCCCCGCCGGGATACCCGAATACGACGTCGACACCCTCGGCCTGCAGGCTGCGGCAGAAGATCTCGGCGCCGGTGATGGCGGTGGAGGAATTTGCGGTCTCGGACATGGTGGTCGACTTCCTTACCTAAGGGCTCGTGCGTGATCGTGGCGGGATCACCCAGCAGGAATCAAAATAGCCCAGCATCCTAATATGAAATGACGATTTTTCCCAGCACGCAGCGCACGCGAAACCGTCCAGGAGAAGGCGCAGAGGCTTCAGTCGTCCGACTTCTTCACGTCCGCCGCGGGCAGGCCGGGATTGGTCGGGCGGCGGGCATCGTCGCTGGACATGTCCTGCGGCGCCATCTGCTGTTCCAGCCCTTGCGGCGGGTTCACCTCTTCTTCCTCGCCTCCGCAGCCGGCCAGCACAAGCGCGGCGGCAACCGGCAGAACGAGGACTCCAGTGATGCGGGCATGGCGATACATAGTGTTCTTCCTTGCGATACAGGGGCGTGAACGGGCGAGCTTGCCGCGAGACCAATGGCTTGGCAACAATCCACCACGGCGAGACGCTGATTCCCGCGCGGGTCCGGACCCTACGACACCCTCGCCGGCAGTATCCGCGTCCCGGCCTGCCCCGCAACAATCGCGGCAGCGTCCTCGAGCGCCCCGATCCCGGCACAGGCACCGTATTCCGCGACGCGCCGTGCGGCCTCCATCTTCGGGCCCATCGATCCGGCCGGGAAGGTCTCAGGGGCGACCGCACTGACCAGCAATGCCTTCAGGCGCGTGGCATCGGGCTCGCCCCAGTTCCAGTAGACGCCGTCGACGTCCGTCAGCATCAGGAGCCAGTCCGCGCCCAGCTCCACCGCCAGGCGTGCGGCGGTCAGGTCCTTGTCCACCACTGCCTCGATGCCGTACAGCCGACCTTCATCATCACGCGCGACCGGCACGCCGCCGCCGCCCGCGCAGATCGCGAGGGATCCGCCGTCGACCAGGGTCCGTACGGCCTCCACGCCCAGCACCTTCTGCGGCTCCGGCGAGGCGACCACGCGCCGCCAGCCGTCACCGTCGCGGGCGATATCCCAGCCGCGTGCCTCGGCCAGGGCATGCGCCCGGGATTCATCCCAGACCGGGCCGATGAATTTTTCGGGGCGGGCGAACGCCGGATCGTCCGGGTCCACCTCGGTCTGCGTCAGGAGGCTGGCGATCCGGTCATGTCCCAGGGCGTTGTGCAGCTCCTGCGCAAGGATGTAGCCGATCATCCCGTGGCTCTCGGCGCCGACCACGTCCAGTGGCCAGTGAATGGAATCGGCCTCCGCCTGGCTGGCCAGCAGGCCCACCTGCGGACCATTGCCGTGGGTCACGACGACCTCGTGCTCGTTGGCGACCTCGGCGACAGCCCGCGCCGCGGCGCGGGCATTGCGCCGCTGGGCCTCGGCCGACGGGGTCTCGCCGCGTTGCAGCAGGGCGTTTCCGCCCAGCGCGATCACGATGCGGATGGTGGCCTCCTTCGCGGGTCGGTGGGGGTCAGGTACGGGGCAAGGTCACACCACGCTGCCCCTGGTACTTGCCGCCGCGGTCCTTGTAGGAGGTCTCGCAGACCTCGTCGGACTGCAGGAACAGCATCTGCGCCACGCCCTCGTTGGCGTAGATCTTGGCCGGCAGCGGCGTAGTGTTGGAGAACTCCAGCGTCACGTGGCCTTCCCACTCGGGTTCCAGCGGGGTCACGTTGACGATGATGCCGCAGCGCGCGTAGGTCGACTTGCCGAGGCAGATGGTCAGCACGTCGCGCGGGATGCGGAAGTACTCGACCGTATGCGCCAGCGCAAACGAGTTGGGCGGGATGATGCAGACATCGGAATGCACGTCCACAAAGCTGCCCTCGTCGAAGCCCTTGGGGTCGACGATGCTCGAGTTGATGTTGGTGAAGATCTTGAAATGGTCCGAGCAGCGCACGTCGTAGCCGTAGCTGGACGTACCGTAGGAGACGATGCGCTGCTCGTCGTGATAGCGGACCTGACCGGGCTCGAAGGGCTCGATCATGCCCTTCGTCTCGGCCATCTCCCGGATCCAGCGGTCCGACTTGATGCTCATCTGCCCTGTCCCTGGTTGTGATCGCCGAATCAGTTGTTCTGGATGACGATGTTGGGGAACTTGCTGCTGTAGTCCTTCGCCTGCTCCGCGAGCTTGGCGCCCGTGCGACGTGCGATCTCGCGGTAGATCTCGGCGATGCGGCTGTCCGGTGCGGCGACCACGGTCGGCTCGCCCCCATCGGCCTGCTCGCGGATGTGAATGTCCAGCGGCAGCGCGCCGAGCATGTCCACGCCGTATTCCTCGGCCATGCCCTCGGCACCGCCCTGGCCGAAGATGTGCTCCTCGTGGCCACACTTCGAGCAGATGTGGATGCTCATGTTCTCGATGATGCCCAGTACCGGCACCTCCACCTTCTCGAACATGCGCAGTCCCTTGCGCGCATCCAGCAGGGCGATGTCCTGCGGCGTGGTGACGATCACCGCACCGGAGACCGGGATCTTCTGCGACAGGGTCAACTGGATGTCGCCGGTACCCGGCGGCAGATCGATCACCAGGTAGTCGAGATCCTTCCAGTTGGTCTCGTTCAGCAGCTGCTCCAGGGCCTGGGTGACCATCGGGCCGCGCCAGATCATCGGCGTGTCCTCCTCGATCAGGAAGCCAATGGACATCGCCTGCACGCCATGGCGCTCCAGCGGTTCCATGGACTTGCCGTCTTTCGACTCCGGACGATCCTTGATCCCCAGCATGCGCGGCTGGCTGGGGCCGTAGATGTCCGCGTCCAGGATTCCGACCTGCGCGCCTTCGGCGGCCAGGCCCAGGGCCAGATTGACCGCGGTGGTGGACTTGCCCACCCCGCCCTTGCCGGAGGCCACGGCGATGATGTTCTTGATGCCGGGCATCGGCTTCAGGCTCTTCTGCACCGCGTGGGCGGTCACCTTCGTACCGATGGTGACCTCGGAGGACTCGAGACCGGGCACGCCGGCCAGCGCGCCCTGGATCGCGGCACGCAGCTCGTCGTGATAGCCGTCCGCCGAGTAGCCCATCTCGATGCTGATGACCGCACGCGCGCCCTCAACGCGGATATCCCTGACCGCACCGGCGGCCACCAGGTCCTGTTCCAGGTACTTGTCCTGAACGGTCTTCAGGGCGTTTTCGATCTGCTCGCGCGAGAGTTCGGACATGGCGTTCGTTCCATCCAGCGGTTGGGAGTAATCGCGCGATTCTACTGGGCGCAAATCGGCACGCCAATGGCACCACACGTCGGCAGTCCTTTGCCGTATGCCTCGAGAGGGGTGCCGAGCGTTCTGTCAACCCTTCCGCCCCGTTTTATACACATGAATCTTCGCACGACCGGCAAACGCCCCAGATAGCGACAACAGCGCCGAAACTGCTCTACAAAGAACCCGCATCTTGCTGTTTATAATTGAAAAAAATAAATTGAACGTTTTTTGACCAATCTGTACGGGGTCCTTGCGTGACAAGGCCTGGCGATGAATTCCACCGTGTTGCCCACAGAGTTATCCACAGCTTCTGTGGAAAAGGCCGCGGCAAGCGCGACGCGCCTCGACAACCCGGCTGGCAGCCCCGACAATAACGCCCCTGCATTCCGCCGCCCGCCGCTACCGAGGCACGAGCCCGACGATGACTGACACGCCGCGCAAGATCCTGGTCACCAGCGCCCTGCCCTATGCCAACGGGCCGATCCATCTGGGGCACCTGGTCGAGTACATCCAGACCGATATCTGGGTGCGCTTCCAGCGTGCGCGCGGCCACGAGGTGATCTACGTCTGCGCGGATGACGCGCACGGCACCCCGATCATGCTGAAGGCCCGCGCCGAGGGCATCGAGCCCGAGGAGCTGATCGCACGGGTGCGCCAGGAGCACGAGGCCGACTTCAGTGAGTTCCTGGTCGGCTTCGACCACTACCACTCGACACACTCGGACGAGAACCGCGAACTCGCTGCCCGCATCTACACCGCACTGCGCGACGCCGGGCATATCGAGACGCGCACCATCGACCAGGCCTACGACCCCGAGGCCGGGATGTTCCTGCCTGACCGCTTCATCAAGGGCAGCTGCCCGAGATGTGGCGCCGAGGAGCAGTACGGCGATTCCTGCGAGGCCTGCGGCGCGACCTACAGCCCGCTGGACCTGAAAGACCCGGTCTCCGCGATCAGCGGCGCCCGCCCGGAATCGCGCGAGTCCGAGCACTACTTCTTCAGGCTCGGCGACTTCGAGGCCTTCCTGCGCGAGTGGACCGGCTCCGGCCGCCTGCAGGACGCGATCCGCAACAAGCTGGACGAGTGGTTCGACGCGGGCCTGACCGACTGGGACATCTCGCGCGACGCCCCCTACTTCGGCTTCGAGATCCCCGACGCCCCGGGCAAGTACTTCTACGTCTGGCTGGACGCGCCGATCGGCTACATGGCGAGCTTTCGCGCCTACGCGGAACAGCAGGGCCTGGACTTCGACGCCTGGTGGGGCGCGGACTCCGACGCCGAGCTGTATCACTTCATCGGCAAGGACATCGCGTATTTCCATACGCTGTTCTGGCCGGCCATGCTGCACGGCGCGGGCTTTCGCACGCCCAGCGCGGTGTTCTGCCACGGCTTCCTGACCGTCAACGGGCAGAAGATGTCCAAGTCGCGCGGGACCTTCATCCGCGCGCGCGACTACCTGGACCACCTGAACCCGGAGTCGCTGCGCTACTACCTCGCGGCCAAGCTGGGTGCCGGGGTCGACGACCTCGACCTCAACCTGGACGACTTCGTCCAGCGCGTGAACTCCGATCTGGTCGGCAAGCTGGTCAACATCGCCAGCCGCTGCGCCGGCTTCATTACCAAGCGCTCGAACGGCGAGCTGGCGGCCGAGCTGCCGCGTCCGGACCTGCACGAGGCCTTCGTCGCCGAGGGCGAGGCCATCGCGGCCGCGTTCGAGAACCGCGAATACGCCCAGGCCATCCGCCGCATCATGGCGCTGGCCGATCAGGCCAACCAGTACATCGACGAGGCCCAGCCCTGGGTGCTGGCGAAGCAGGAAGGCCGCGAGGCCGAAGTGCAGGCGATCTCCACCCAGGGGCTGGACCTGTTCCGCATCCTGATCGTCTATCTCGCCCCGGTATTGCCGCGACTGGCGGCCGACGCCGCGGCCTTCCTGCGGCTGGACAGCCTGGCCTGGGATACGCGCGCACCGCTGGTCGGGCGCTCGATCGAGAAGTTCAGGCCGCTGATGACGCGCATCGAGGGCGAGACCGTCGACAAGCTGCTGGAGGCCTCGAAGGCCACCCTGGCCACGCCCGAACCCGAGTCCGCCCCCATCGCCGAAGCGGAACCCGACGTGGACCCCATCGCCGAGACCATCGACTTCGACACCTTCGCGAAGGTGGACCTGCGCATCGCGCGCATCGCCAGTGCCGAGCACGTGGAAGGCGCGGACAAGCTGCTGAAGCTGACCCTCGATATCGGCTCGGAGACGCGTCAGGTCTTTGCCGGCATCAAGTCCGCCTACGCGCCGGAGGATCTGGTCGGCCGCCACACCGTGATGGTGGCCAACCTCGCGCCGCGCAAGATGCGCTTTGGCGTATCCGAGGGCATGGTCCTGGCGGCCGGCCCCGGCGGCTCGGAACTGTACATCCTGAACCCGGACGACGGCGCTCGACCCGGAATGCGGGTCAAATAGGCCGCCCGCGTCATGGATTTGCACCCACGGCTCGCGTAAGCTGCCGCTCTTTTGCCGATACCCGGACGCATGGACCAAAGCCCCGAATTCCTGGCACAGGTACGCCTGCTGGCCGAAGCAGGCCGTGATCTCTCGGCGCGCGGCTGGTTGCCCGCGCGCACCGGACACTTCTCCGCGCGCCTGGATGACCGGCATATCGCGGTCACCGCACCCAATCGCGAGAAGAGCTTTCTCGATCGCCATGACTTCCTGGTGGTCGACCTCGACGGCCACGTGGTCGCCGGCAGCGAAGAGCCGGCCCCGGAGACCTTTCTGCACATCATCATGTACCGTCACGACGCACAGCTGGGCGCCGTGCTGCATACGCACTCGGTACATGCGACCGTCCTGTCGCGCCAGTTCCCCGGCGCTCTCGCCCTGCGCGACTACGAGGTCCTGCGGGAACTGCCCGGCGTGGACAATCCCGCCCGGGGCCTGGACCTTCCCGTGTTCGCGAACGAACCCGACGTGCAACAGCTGGCCGCACGCGTCGACGCCGCGATGTCCCGCGAGCCCAATCTCGCCGGCTTCCTGATCGGCGGCCACGGCCTCTATACCTGGGGCGCAAGCGTGGAGCTGGCGCTGCACCGCGTCGAGGCCTTCGAATTCATGTTCCAGTGCGAGACGCTCGCACACCAGATGAGCCGATGAACACGTCACCGAATCCCGCGCCCCAGGCCCTGATCCTCGCGTTCGAGGGGGTCCTGGCACCGCCCGGCGTGCTGCGCGACACGCTTGAGCCCTATTCGCTGGAGGCCCTGCCGGGCTTTCTCGAGCGCCACGCGGAGAGCACCGCGGTGCAGCGCGTGCTCGCGGACATCCTCGCCTATTCGGGCCGCGAGCTGGACGTCGACGGTCTGCTCGCGCAGATCCGCGCCTGGATCCGCGGCGGACAGGACATCACGCCCCTGCGCCAACTCCAGGGCCTGATCTGGGCGGATGCGCTGGAGGCCTCGATGCTGCGGCCGGAACTGTCGGATGACACGGCCCAGGCGCTGATCGCGCTGGACGATGCCGGCGTGGCCCTGTACAGCTTTGGCGCGAGCCCGGCCCCGGTCCAGCGCGACTGGCTGCGCCACGGCCCACACCCGGAGGTGGAACAGCGCCTGACCGGGCTGTTCGATACCCGCATCGGCGGGCGGCGCGATGCCGGCAGCTACCGCCGCCTGGCGGACGAGATCGGCATCGCGCCGGAGGCGATCATGCTGCTGTCGGTGCGCGGCGAGGAGCTGGACGCCGCGCACCAGGCCTGGTTGCAGACCGCCCGCCCATTCGATGACCCGGCTGCCGCAGACAATCACCCACGATACAGCCTGGACGCGTTCCTCCCGGCAGGCGGCTAGACTCTTTCCTTTGAGGGCCGGTCGGGCATCGGCCTGACTGGGGCCCTTCCGGGAGCGGGCCTTGTGGGAGCGGGCCTTGTGGGAGCGGGCCTTGTGGGAGCGGGCCATGTGGGAGCGGGCCATGTGGGAGCGGGCTTGCCCGCGAATGACTCCACCAAGCCCCGACCACTGAAGTGGCCCGGACAGGCCTGCTCCCACCCAAAACCCGCACCCCGCAAGGGTTGAGTCGGGATAAGCGGTCCCTGATACTATTTTGTTGACCTGACGACTCGGAATTAACGTGGAATACGTCCTGATCCTCATCAGTACGATCCTCGTGAACAACTTCGTACTGGTGAAGTTTCTGGGCCTGTGCCCGTTCATGGGGGTCTCGCGCAAGGTCGAGACGGCCACCGGCATGGGCCTGGCCACGACCTTCGTGCTGACGTTGTCCGCGGTCAGTTCCTACGTGATCAACGAATACCTTCTGACCCCGCTGGGGCTCGAGTACCTGCGCACCATCGCGTTCATCCTGGTGATCGCCGCCGTGGTGCAGTTCACCGAGCTGGTGGTGCGCAAGACCAGCCCCCTGCTCTACAACGTGCTGGGCATCTTCCTGCCGCTGATCACCACCAACTGCGCGGTGCTGGGCGTGGCCCTGCTCAACGTCCAGGAGGCGCACAACTTCGTCGAATCCGCGCTCTACGGCTTCGGCGCCGCGGTCGGCTTCTCTATTGTGCTGATCCTGTTCTCCGCCATTCGCGAACGTATCGCGGTGGCCGATGTGCCCGTGGTGTTCCGTGGCAGTGCGGTGGCCATGGTCACGGCGGGCCTGATGTCGCTGGCGTTCATGGGCTTCTCCGGGCTGGTGCGGCTGTGAGTGTCGTCTACGCCATCCTCGCGATCGGCGGTCTGGCCGCCGCGTTCGGGCTGATCCTCGGCTTTGCCGCACAGCGCTTTCGCGTCGAACAAGACCCGGTAGTGGACCAGATCGATGCCCTGCTCCCGCAAACCCAGTGCGGCCAGTGCTCCTATCCCGGCTGCCGCCCCTATGCCGAGGCGATCGCCGCCGGCGAGGCGGACATCAACCGCTGCCCGCCCGGTGGGCAGGCCACGGTGCAGGCCCTGGCCGACTTGCTCGATCGCGAGCCGACACCCCTGGAAGAAGAGGAACAGGAAAAGGCCGTCGCCGTCATCGACGAGAACATCTGCATCGGCTGCACCCTGTGCATCCAGGCCTGCCCGGTGGATGCGATTCTCGGCGCGGCCAAGCAGATGCATACCGTAATCGAGGAGGAGTGCACCGGCTGCGAACTGTGCATCGAGCCCTGCCCGGTCGACTGCATCAGCATGGTGCCGATCCAGACCGACATCACCGAGTGGCGCTGGGAGGAACCGGAACCCTCGCCCATCGAGCGGCCCATACACGCGATTGCGGACGTCTCGCGCAGCGGCCATTAAGCCGCTTTTCCGCGAAACGTTAGAATACGCCGATGCAGCTGCACCGCTTCCATGGAGGCCTGAAACTGGCCGATGAGACCGAGGCCAGTACCGCCGAGCCGGTGCTGGTGATGGGCGTGCCCGCGAAGCTGACGGTACCGCTCGGCCAGCATATCGGCGAGGCGACCGAGGCCTGTGTCCAGGTCGGCGATCACGTAACCAAGGGCCAGCGCATCGGCCAGTCCAAGGGCTACATCGCCGCGCATGTGCACGCGCCCACCTCCGGCAAGGTGGTCGACATCGACCTCTACCCCGTACCCCACCCCTCGGGCCTCAATGCCCCCTGCGTGGTCATCGAACCCGACGGGCGCGACGAATGGGGCGATGCCCGCATGGAGCCCTGGCTGGACTGGGACACCCGCGACCTGCGCGCACTGCGCCAGCGCCTGCGCGCCGGCGGGATCGTCGGGCTGGGCGGCGCGGCCTTCCCCACGGCGGTCAAGCTGAACCCGCGCGCCGGCCAGCGCATCCATACGCTGGTGGTCAACGGGGCGGAATGCGAGCCCTATATCAGTGCCGACGACATGCTGCTGCGTACCGCGCCCGAGGCGGTATTCGAAGGCATCCGGATCACCGCCCGCCTGCTGGGTGTGGAGCGGGTGCTGTTCGCGGTCGAGGACAACATGCCCGAGGCCATGCGGGCACTGACCGAGACCCTGCCGACCGAGCTGCGCGACCTGATCGAGCTGGTGTCGGTCCCTTCGATCTACCCCACGGGTGGCGAACGCCAGCTGATCAAGGTGCTGACCGGCCAGGAGGTCCCGAGCGGCGGGCTGCCCGCGGACCTCGGCATGGTCTGCCACAACCCGGGCACCTTCAAGGCAATCTGCGACACGGTGATCCAGGGCCGCCCGCTACTGTCGCGCATCGTCACTGTCACCGGCCCCGGGGTAAAACACCCGCGCAACGTGGAGGCGCTGCTGGGCACCCCGTTCGCCGACGTGATCGAGGCGGCCGGCGGCTATGCCGAAGGCGTGGACCGGCTGGTCATGGGCGGTCCGATGATGGGCTTCGCGGTCCATGACGACTCCATCCCGGTGATCAAGGCCACCAACTGCCTGCTCGCCACGCGCCCCCAGGATACGCCCTCGCCCGGCCCGGTCATGCCCTGCATCCGCTGCGCCGAGTGCGCGGCCGTCTGCCCGGCGCAGCTGCTCCCGCAGCAACTCTACTGGCAGGCGAAGGCCAAGGACTTCGACGCAATCCAGGACTACGGGCTGTTCGACTGCATCGAATGCGGCTGCTGCGCCTATGTCTGCCCCAGCAACATCCCGCTGGTGCAGTACTACCGCTATGCCAAGAACGAGATCTGGGCGCGGGAGAAGGAACGCCAGAAGTCGGACATCGCGCGCGAGCGCTACGAATTCCGCCAGGAGCGCATCGAGCGCGAGGAGCGCGAGAAGGCCGAACGCCTGGCGAAGAAGAAGGCCGCGCTGAAGAACAAGGAAAGCGACGGCGACAAGCAGGCCGCGATCCAGGCGGCGCTGGAACGCGCACAGAAGAAAAAGGCGGCCCGCGCGGAAGAGCCCGCGCAGGACAGCGATCAGGCGTCCGGCCCGGAGACGAGCGGCGAGGAAACCTCCACGAAAGACAACACCCGGGACGGGGACGACCGCTGATGCGCTTTCGTACGCAATCCTCCCCCCATGTGATCCCGGCGCACTCCGTGGGCGGCGTCATGCGGCAGGTGCTGATGGCGCTGGTGCCCGGCACCCTGGCCATGACCTGGTTCTTCGGCTGGGGCGTGCTGGTCAACGTGCTGCTGGGCGTGCTGTTCGCGGTGGCCTTCGAGGCGGCGATGGTCGCCGCGCGCAAGCGGCCGGTCATGGCCACGCTGGCGGACAACTCCGCGATCGTGACCGGCTGGCTGTTCGCACTGGCGATCCCGCCGCTGGCGCCTTTCTGGGTCACGCTGATCGGCATTGCGTTCGCGATCATCGTCGCCAAGCACCTCTACGGCGGGCTGGGCTACAACCCGTTCAACCCGGCGATGGTCGGCTATGTCGTGGTGCTGGTCTCGTTCCCGCGCGAGATGGCGCTCTGGCCGGCCGCCACCACGCTGCCGGAATCCCCGCTCACCCTCTGGCAGAGCCTGCAGACCGTGCTGACCGGCAGCCTCCCCGGCGCCCAGGAGTGGGACGCCGTCACACGCGCGACACCACTGGACGCCATGCGCGAGGGACTGGTCTCCGGGCGCACGGTGGGCGAGATCACGGCCAGCCCGCTGTTTGGCACCTTCACCGAGACCGGCTGGGAATGGGTCGGCAACTTCTTCCTGCTGGGCGGGCTGTATCTGCTGTTCCGCCGCATCATCCACTGGCACATCCCGGTGGCCGTAATCCTGGGCGTGGCCATCCCGGCCGGCTTCTTCTGGCTGCTGGACCCCGACTCGTTCGCCTCGCCGGCCTTCCACGTGTTCTCCGGGGCGGTCATCATCGGCGCGTTCTTCATCGCCACCGATCCGGTCTCCGCTTCCACCACCCCGCTCGGGCGCATCCTCTACGGGGCCGGGATCGGCGTGCTGATCTTCGTGATCCGCACCTGGGGCGGCTATCCGGATGCGGTGGCCTTCGCCGTACTGCTGATGAACATGGTCGCCCCGACGCTCGACCACCTGACGCGACCGCGCGTCTTCGGGCGCACTCGCGGCGGGCCGCCGCCAGGGGACGGCCATGCTTGACCTGAAGCCGCGCGATATCCTGATCGCCACCGTCCTGCTGGCCGGCTTCGCGGCGGCCGGCGCGGGGCTGGTCGCGCTGGTACAGGAGGGCACGGAGGCACGCATCGCGGACAACCGCATGGAGGTCAACCGCAGCCGCATCGCGGATCTCACAGGGGACCTCGATTATGCGAACGACCCGGTGCACGATACGGCGGCGCTCAGCAGCGACCGGCTGGGCGGGAAGGAGCTGCCCGCCTGGTTCGCCCGCGACGCGGACGACAACGTCATGGGTATCGTGTTCTCGGCCGTGGCACGCGACGGCTACAGCGGTGACATCCATCTGCTGATCGGGGTGGACCGCGACGGCGAACTGCTGGGCGTGCGCGTCTCCAGCCACCGCGAGACACCGGGGCTGGGTGACGCCATCGAGGCCGAACGCTCCGACTGGATCCACGGCTTCGAGGGCCGCTCGCTCAACGACCCCGAGCCCGACAACTGGGCCGTGCGCCGCGATGGCGGCGTGTTCGACCAGTTCACCGGGGCCACCATTACCCCGCGTGCGGTGGTTCGCGCCGTACGCCGCACACTGGAATACTTCGACGACTACCGCGACGACCTGCTCGCGAGCGCGCCGAAGGAAGACGCAGGCGCGATGGTCGAACCCATAGGGAAAGACTGATCCATGTACACGGAACAGGACGACCGATGAACCCGACCCTGACCGATATCATTCGCGACGGCCTGTGGAACAACAACCCGGGCCTGGTCCAGCTGCTCGGCCTGTGCCCGCTGCTGGCAATCTCCGGGACCATGGTCAATGCCATCGGGCTGGGCATCGCGACCACCCTGACGCTGCTGCTGTCGAATGTGCTGGTCTCGACCATCCGCCGCCACGCCCGCCCGGAGATCCGCATCCCGGTCTACGTGCTGATCATCGCCTCCATCGTGACCGCAATCGAACTGGCGATGAATGCCTGGTTCCACGGCCTGTTCCTGATCCTCGGTATCTTCATCCCGCTGATCGTGACCAACTGCGCGATCATCGGCCGCGCGGAGGCCTTCGCCTCGCGCAACTCGGTCCCGCGCGCCGCGCTGGACGGGCTGATGATGGGCCTGGGCTTTACCGGTGTACTGATCGCGCTAGGCGCGCTGCGCGAGATCCTCGGCCAGGGTACGCTGATGGACAACGCCCACCTGCTGTTCGGCGAGTGGGGCCATAACCTGACCATCCAGATCTACCCATCCGAGCACGGCTTCCTGCTCGCCCTGCTCCCGCCGGGCGCGTTCATGGCCATGGGCCTGCTGATCGCCGCCAAGAACTGGATCGACCAGCACACGGCGACCGAGCCGGAACCCACTACGGACGAATCCCGCGCCGAGGCCTCCGAAACCGCCTGATCCCGCGCATCACGCAGAACCCATAACGAAAAACGCCCCGCCGGGGAAATCCGGCGGGGCGGCGACCGTATGGGCGATCAGGCCTTCGTATCGACGTGATTGCCCACGTGGTCGGGCAGGCCCTGGGAGGTCGCCTGCATCTCGCTGATGTTCGGCATGGCCTGCAACAGGCCCTGTGCCGCCATCTCTTCCGATTCCATGGCCTTCTTCTGCACCGCGACGTCCTTTTGCGCGGCAATATTCTGCTGGCTCATCTGCGTGGCCTGGCTGGCAATCGCACTGGCATCCATCGTTCACTCCTGATTCGAATGTGGAGCCGGCCCGCCGGGCATTCGCGATGCGATTTCGGGCCTGACTCCCCTGAAGTGACGACCAGACGCGCGCAGACTTTAGGGTCCGCTGAAAATTTTTTTGACTGCCTCAGCCAGCGTCCCGCGGCAAGCGGGGATGGGCCGCGAACCGCCGCATGACCCCGCGCGCCTCGCGGTCCTCTGCCTCGATCACGAACCCGGCGCGCTCCACCGCCGCCTCGGTGTCGCGGTTCGGGTGGCAGCCGCCGGTCACGCAGGTCCAGGCCGGCTGCACCTGATCCTGCACCCAGGCCAGGCTCGGGCGCCGGTGCCGCACGTGCTCGAGCATGCGCAACTGACCCTCGGCGTGCAACACACGGCGGATCTCCCCCAGTCCCCGGTCCGGATCCTGAACCGAACAGAACACCAGCCCCGAGACGACCGTGTCGAACTGCGCATCGGCAAAGGGCAATGCCTCGGCCCGCGCGACCACAAACAAGGCTTCGGGGACGCGCTTGCGCGCCCGACGCAGGGCCGCCAGATCCGGATCAAGCGCAACGACCTGCGCCGCGTCCGGATAAAGAGGGACATTGCGCCCTGTGCCGCAACCGATCTCGAGCACGCCTCCACGCACCCCCGCGACGAGACGCCGGCGCCAGCCCCGGAACCCAAGCGCGTCCGCCAGCCCCATCAGGGCGTCATAAAGCCAGGGAATCTGTTCCACTCCGCGCATAAGAATCATTGTACGCGGCGCAAAATGTGAACGCGTTGACGTGATACCCGGATCCGAACGGAACCTGTGCATCACACCCCTGTCCATGGAGGCAAGAGCGGATAGAGCGGTTCCTGGCAACGGAAGCCGCAGGTCCGCCGTTCAGACTAGAAGACTCCATCACACGGTTGTCTGAACGTTCGGCCCGGACTCCCACCGGGCCATTTTTTTGCCCGTGTTCCGGGCAAATGCAGCCGGCGGGGTTCAGTCGCGGGAGCTGTGGATCAGATTCAGGAACTCGCGGCGGGTGCGCGCATCCTCGCGGAAGGCACCCAGCATCACCGAGGTCGCCATCGACGAGTGCTGCTTTTCCACCCCGCGCATGGTCATGCACATGTGCTTGGCATCCACCACTACACCCACACCCTTGGCATTGGTGACCTGCATCAGGGCCTCGGCAATCTGTCGCGTCAGGTTTTCCTGGATCTGCAGACGCGCGGCGTACATATCGACAATCCGCGCAATCTTGGACAACCCGATCACCTTGCCATTGGGCAGATAGGCGACATGCACCTTGCCGATGATCGGCAGCAGATGATGCTCGCACAGCGAATACAGCTCGATGTCGCGCAGCAGCACCATCTCGTCATTGTCGGAACTGAACAACGCCCCATTGACGATGGTGTCGAGGTCCTGGTGATACCCGCGGGTCAAGTACTGCATCGCCTTGGCCGCCCGCATCGGCGTATCCAGCAGGCCCTCCCGGTTCGGGTCTTCGTTCAGGCCGGCGAGGATCTCGCGGTAATGACGGGCCAGCGCTTCGGGGGCCGGCAGCGGACGCCCGTCGGCACTGCTGGCCTCGGGCTCATCCACGGTTCGGGGATCTGCTTGCATGGATAGGTCCTTGTTGTGTGCCATCTTCGGCGTTCCTTGGGGGCGCAGGCGTGTCAGCCCGCCATAATAACGGCCAGTCCGGAGGCCAGCGACACGATGGCCCCCGCTGTCAGCGCCATGCGCAGACCCATATAGCCGCGCGGCAGACACCTGCCGCGCAGGCTCAGGCGATCCACCCAGAGCACGCCCAGAAACAGGGCGGCCAGGGTCATCAGCGCCTCGGGCAGGGGCTGCAGCAACGCCAGCCAGGCAAGGATCGCCGGTACCACCGCCCACACGGGTGCCGACAGGGGCCCCACCCGGTGGCCGCGATCCGCCAGATAAAGCCCCCAGTGGATGGCCCCCAGGAACGACAGGATCACCGCACCATAAAACGCCAGGGCCTCCAGCGCGAAAACCTGCCATTCCGGCTGGGCCATCCAGGCGCCGAAGCCCAGCGCCACAAAGGGGATCAGACCACCGTATCCAAGCACCTGGAGCACCGGCGCCGAACCTTCCGCGGCCTGCTGCGATGACGGTACCGCTTCGGCCACGCCATGCCGCCCCCGGCTGGCGCCGGCCGTGACCGCCCGCGCGCCCAGATACTCGCGCAACTCGGGGAGCCCTCCGACCGGCCCGTCCCGCGCCACGAAAAACGGCAGCACATCGGCCCCTGTCGCCTGCTGCAGGACGTGGAACTGCTCGCGGTTGTGCGCGGATCCCATCCCCCACTCCAGACGCACCCATTGACCGGGCAGCATCGCATCCAGCAGGGCCTCGGCCTCGCGCACGTCGGACAACCCGGAGGTGATCGCCACGACCTCGTGCTCCTCCAGTGCCTCGCGTAGCTCCCTGGGCCAGCTGCTCATGCCCTGTGCGGTGTCGTTCATAGCGCGGCCTCAATCGCGGCGCGCAGGCGCCGGTCCTCGGGTGTCACTCGCGTGCCGAACGAGGCCAGCACCTCGCCGTCACGCCCGATCAGGTACTTGTGAAAATTCCAGGACGGAAACTCGCCGGCGGCCGTCCCCAGGTAGTGATAAAGCGTGCCGGGCACCGCGTGACGCCGCGAGGCGTGCACCTTCTCGTACATCGGGAACTGGATCCCGTAATTGGACCGGCAGAACTCGGCGATATCCGCCTCGTCCTCGTACTCCTGCCCGGCAAAGTCACCGGAGGGGAAACCGACCACGTGGAACCCCCGATCCCGCAGCTCTGCATCCAGCGCCTCCAGACCCTCGTACTGAGGCGTAAAGCCACACTGGCTGGCCGTATTGACCACCAGCAGCACCTGCCCGGCATGGCGATCGCAAAGGCGCACCGGCTCCGAGGCCGCCAATGGGCGCAGCTCGAAGTCCAGACTGGCGGGGCATGACGCCCCAGCCTCGCCCGCCGCCACGTGGGACCACACACCAGCCCAGACCAGCAACACCACTCCCAGCAACCGACTACCTGAACGCATCGTCACACCCTCCACGTCCGGGGCCCTTGAGCCCCACCGTACGCACTAATCAGGACCGCCACCATTTACAGGCATTGTACAGGTACTGTATAAGGTGTACATCACCCCCCTTGAACGAACCGGAGTCGCCGCCATGAGTACCTCTCGCATCGCCGTAATCGGCGGCGGCATCGCCGGGCTGGCCAGCAGCTGGATCCTGCAGTCGCGCCACCCGGTATGCCTGTTCGAGGCGGCCCCGGAACTGGGAGGCCACGCGCACACCATCGAGGTATCCGATCCCGAGGGCCCTGCCCGGATCGACACCGGTTTCGTGGTGTACAACGAGCGCAACTATCCGCTGCTGACCCGGCTGTTCAGCGACCTGGACGTGCCAACCCAGCCCACTGACATGTCGTTCTCCTGTTCCCGCCAGCCCCATGGTGTGGAGTACGCCGGCAGCGACCTGAACACCCTGTTCGCCCAGCGGCGCAACCTTCTCAGCCCCCGTTTTCTGCGCATGGGAGCCGACATCCTCCGCTTCAACCGCCTGGGCCACCGGCTGTTCGAGCGCGGCGAGGTCCCGGCGGGCACCCTGAATCGTTTCCTGTCGCGGCACCGTTTCGGCCGGGGCTTCATCGAGGACTACCTGCTGCCGATGGCCGCCGCGATCTGGTCCGCGCCGCCGGAATCCATCCGCGAATTCCCGGCCGCAAGCTTCCTGCGTTTCTTTCGCAACCACGGGCTGCTGGACCTGCGCAACCGCCCGCAGTGGCGCACCGTGCGCGGGGGCAGCCGCGAATACGTGCAACGCCTGGCGGCGCAGCTCGAGCCACGCAGCGTGGTCCACGAGGCCGTCCGCGCCGTGATTCCCGAAGACGGACAGTGGCGCGTGCTGACCGCGGAACGCTCCGAGGGATTCGATCAGGTCGTCTTTGCCTGTCATGCCAACGACGCCCGCCGCCTCCTGGGGCGGGCCATGCCCTCGCTCGACCGCCTGCTGGCAGACTGCCGCTTCCAGGAGAACCGCGCGGTCGTCCATACCGACCCGGCCCTGATGCCCCGCTCGCGCCGAGTCTGGTCCTCCTGGAACTACCTGAGCGGGCGCACCACACAGCCCGGCGAACGGGTCTCGGTTTCCTACTGGATGAACCGCCTGCATGAACTGCAACGCCGCCGCGACTACGTGATCAGTCTGAACCCCTGGCGCGAGCCCCACCCCACCACGGTGCTCGGCGAGCACCTGTGGGAACACCCGGTGATGGATGCCCCCGCCGAGACCGCTCGCCAGCGTCTGATGGATCGCCAGGGACAGGACGGGCTCTATTTCGCCGGGGCCTGGATGGGCGACGGTTTCCACGAGGACGGCCTGCGCTCCGCCGTCACCATCGGCGAGGCGATGGGCATCGCACCTCCATGGCATTCCGCGCCTGCGGCACCGGCCACCGCCAAACCTGCTGCGATGCCCGAAGGCCCGAAGCCGATCAACGGGGGCGGGGCAACGCCGGCCGCGGCACCCGCCGCACGACCCGAGGATATCTGAGGCACCGGCATGGATGCGGCCCTGGTCTACACATCGGTCATGCATCAGCGCATCGCGCCGCCGGCGTACCGCTTTCGCTATCCGGTCATCGCCGCGCTGTACGACATCGATCGGCTGGACGCCACCGCGGCGCGCTGCCGGCTTTTCTCGCTGGACCGTTTCAACCTGTTCAGCCTGCATACCCGCGACCATGGTCCCCGCGATGGACGCCCCTGGCGGCCCTGGATCGAGTCCTCTCTCGCCGAGCACGGCATCGAGCTCGCGGGCGGCGCGATCCACCTGCTCGCGATGCCGCGCGTATTCGGACACGCGTTCAATCCGCTCAGCGTCTGGTTCGCCTATCACGCGGATGGCGGGTTGCGCGGCGTACTGCTGGAAGTCCGCAACACCTTCGGCGAGCACCACCACTACCTGCTGCACGAAGACGGTCGCGCCATGACCACGCCGGTACGCCAGGAGAAGGACAAGGCCTTTCACGTGTCCCCGTTCATCGACATGGATGCGCGTTACGCCTTCGCCATCTCGCCCGCGCGGCTCGAACGCGGCGCCAGGGTGCGGCTGGCAATCCGCGAGACCCGGGCGGGTTCGCCGTTCCTGGTCGCGACCCAGCACGGCCGCCTTCGCAACTTCAGCGACCGAACGCTGCTGGCCGCGCTGCTTCACCAGCCCTGGATGACCCTCAAGATCCTGCCGCTGATCCACTGGCAGGCGCTCAAGATCTGGCTGCGTGGCGGGCGCTATCACTCGCGCCCCGCGCCGCCGCAACAGGAGATACACTGATGTCCGCCGAACAAGGAAGCGCGACCACCGAGTTCGCCACCCGCCGGCACTGGGCCCTGCAGCTGATCGCCCGGACCCTGCGCGGTCTCGAACAGGGACAACTGACGCTGGTCGGCCCTCGCGGGGAACGGGAGGTCGTGCGGGGCCCGCGCCCCGACCGCGAAGCCATCTGGCACCTCAAGCGGCCCTGGCGAGCGCTGCTGCGCATCCTGCGCCACGGGGATCTCGGCTTTGCCGAGGGCTACATCGCCGGCGACTGGGGCACGCCGGACCTGAAGGGCCTGCTGCACCTGGCCACCGACAACGAGGCCGCACTGGCCGATCTCGCGGCCCGCCCCGTGATCCAGCGCCAGTTCGACGCCCTGCGCCACTGGTGGCACCGCAACAGTCGCCGCGGCAGTCGCGCCAACATCCGCTTCCACTACGATCTCGGCAACGACTTCTACCGGCTCTGGCTGGATCCGGGCATGACCTACTCCGCGGGCCTGTTCAGCCAGGGCGACGAGGCACTCGAGAGCGCCCAGCAGCGCAAGTACGAGCGGCTACTGGAGCAACTCGATGCCGCCCCGGGCGCGCACATCCTCGAGATCGGATGCGGCTGGGGCGGCTTTGCCGAACTGGCCGCGCGACGGGGCCATCGCGTCACGGCCATTACCCTGTCGCAGGAACAGCTCGACTATGCACGCGAGCGGATCGAACGCGCCGGCGTCGCCGACCGTGTCGAGCTGCGCCTGCAGGACTACCGGGATCTGCGCGGCCAGTTCGATCACGTCGTCTCGATCGAGATGTTCGAGGCAGTCGGCCAGCAATGGTGGCCGAGCTTCTTCGAGACCGTTCGCACCTGCCTGCGCCCCGGCGGGCGCGCCGCATTGCAGGTCATCACCATCGACGAGGGCGCGTTCGAGTATTACCGCAACAATGCCGATTTCATCCAGCTCTATGTCTTCCCGGGCGGCATGCTGCCCTCGGTCCCCCGCTTCAACGAGGCGGCGCGCAGAGCGGGCCTCGCGATCGGCGATCAGCGGTTCTTCGGCCTGGACTATGCCGAGACCCTGCGCCGCTGGGATCGCCAAGTGCGCCAGGCAGAACCGGTCATCGAGGCACTGGGATACACCCCCGAGTTCCTGCGCATGTGGCGCTACTACCTTGCCTACTGCGAGGTGGGCTTCGAGCAGCAGCGGGTCGACCTCATGCAGGTCGTTCTGCGGCATCACGGCCACTGAACATCGCGCCCCACTTGAACGGCTAATCGTCCAATCATCGTTCGATCTTTCCCCACCGATGAGCGAAATTTGGTACTCAATCACTAGTTTCTTGGGACGCAATTCACAGGACGGTTCCAGAGTCGTGAACTAGAATCCGAATTTCCGGCTTCGCGCAAACCGGCGCTTGCTCAACAACAATCCCGAATGGTTGGGGAGGTCACCATGCAACATCGCATTCAGTTCCGGGAGGCCAGCTGGCCCGCAGACGCCGAAGCGATCTCCGCAGTACGTCGCGAGGTCTTTATCGAGGAACAAGGTGTCCCAAAGGCCCTGGAGTTCGACGGACTGGATGCAACCGCATTGCACTGGCTGGCCATCGGCCCCGGTGGCGAACCGATCGGCACCCTCCGCATGCTGCCCTCCGGCCAGATCGGGCGCATGGCCGTACGCGAGCCCTGGCGCGGCCACGGGATCGGCTCGCGCCTGCTCGACTACGCCGTCGAGGCGGCCATACGACACGGCTGGCGCGAGGTCTGGCTGAACGCCCAGAACACCCGCCTGGGCTTCTACGCCCAGCACGATTTCTTCATCATCTCCGACACCTTCGAGGACGCCGGCATCCCCCACCGTCGCATGCTCCGCCGCATCCGCCAGCCCCTGGCCCAGGCCCGGGCCGGTTAACAGGCGGGCTTTCAAGCCCGCCTGGTCAGTGCGTCCGTCAGGCAAGCCGCCTTGCCCTGCACCCCAACGCGAGCCCTTGAATGAACAAGCGCCCCCTCGGCATGCAATGGCCAGGGGAAACACCGCATCGTGTCTCCAATCGTGCCGCGATGGTCGCTCGTTTCTCGACATGCACCCCGGGCTAGATGCGTGAAGGGCACTAGTTGCCTATGCTGAGTAGAGACCCTGCCCGGAGGCGACTGCATGGCCGAACCGACCACCGATCCCGTAATAGAAGATGCGGCTGCCCTGCTGGGGGAACTGCTCGACCAGACCCGGCGGCGCTTCTGGCTCCATGCGCGCGTGGAGCTGCTGGCGGAGTTCCGCGCGTTGGAGCTGGGCTCGCACCTGGCCAACATCGCCCAGCGCCACCGCCACACCGATATCCGCATCCTGGTCGATGACGATCTGGCGCTGCGCGAGCGCATCCCGGGACTGGTGGAGAGCATCAAGCGCCTGCCCACCGCCGTGACCGTGCGACGGCTGGATGCCGCCGAGGAGAGCCCCCTCACGCTGACCGCGATCGCGGATCACAGCGGCTGGATGCAGCTGACTCAGGCCGGCGGGCAACGGATCCTTCGCGGGAACGTCGATGATCGCGCGGGCACCCAACGAGCCGCCCTGGATTTCGAGGCGAACTGGAGTCTAAGCGATGAAGCGATCGTACTGCGCCGGCTCATGGTCTAGACGCCACACCCTGCGCATTCTGGCGGGGAGCCTGCTGCTGGCCGGAGCCTCGGCACCCGCCCTGGCCCGTGACCCGCAGGCCGATGTGGCTGTGCTCCCCCTGCAGAACAGACCGGCCGCCGAAATCCTGCCCGAGCTACAGGGCCTGTTCGGGAATGCAGCCACGCTGCGCGCCGATGGCTTCCGCCTCCTGGTACGCGCCGACGCGCGGACCCTCGAACAGATCCGAGAAGTCGTGGCCGAGCTCGACCACAGCACCCAGGATCTTGTCCTGTCGGTACGCCGAAGCAGCGAGCGCCCGCGCCAGGAAACCGAAGCAGGGATCGACATCGAATCCGGCCCGGACGGGACCCAGGCCCGCGGTACCGCCCGGCGCTGGACCACCGCCCCCCGCGACGACCAGACCCAGCAGATCCGCCTGCGCGAAGGCACCGAGGCCGTGATCCTGGTCGGCGAGACCGAGGCCCACGGCTTCCGCGTATTCGCCGGTCGCGCCGGCTTCGGCATGGAACCGGTTTTCCGCGACACCGGCCGCGGATTCCGCGTGCAGCCCCAAGCCCAGCCGGACGGTCGCATCCGCGTGGATATCTATCAGCTCCACGAACAACCGCCCGCCGCCACCCTGGGCCGCGTGGAACGCCAGTTCGTCGAGTCCTCCATCACCATCGAGCCCGGCACATGGCACGACCTCGCCGGGGTCGGCCGCACCATCGACCTCGAGGAACGCGGCATTGCCTCCCGTCGCACCACCCGCGAACGCGACGCCCTGTCCCTTCAGATACGAGTCGACCCTGTCGACTGAGCACCCCCCAAGGGACGCCGAGCCTTCGATGGCGCACGGGTCCCGCACGCTGCCCCCAACGCCCACTGACCGCCATACCGGAAACCGCGCAGCGGTTATCCGGGATCTCTCCACTAGCGAGTAAACTCACCGTTTGCCAGTCGCGATGCCGGGGATCCCGGCTCTCCGCTTCGCTGGGGCCGGGATGACGAAGAGCGACCGTCCCCGCAGCGATGACAGGGACCCGATGCGTTGAGCGGGAATGCCAATGTTGACTGGGGACCCGTACAACACCCGAGAACGCCAGACACAAAAAAGCCCCAAACGGGGCCGAAGGTCGTGCATAAAAAACGGGGCCCCTGGGGGCCCCGTAAAACAAGCTTGATGCTTGTTGTTATACCGCTTGTAAGCAGTGCTCGGGCTTAGAAGGACACCCGAAGACCAGCACCCACGCCGGTGAAGGAGGTGGAGCTACCGGCATCACCGGTGAACACACCGCCGTCGATGCTACGGGTCATAGCCGGGCTATCGTTGTCATAGTCGGAGTACGACACGCCAGCGAAGCCCATCACACGGTTGCTGAAGTTGTGCTTGACAGCGATCGCGGCGTAGTCAATGTTGCCGTCACCGCCCACATCGTTGCTGTTACGGGTATGACCCAGGTTCAGCACGAAGTCGTTACGGCCCATCGTGTAGGTACCCGACAGGAAGTAGGTGTTTCCATCAAGCCAGTTGTTGCCAGCGGCGTCGTCTGCCTTGAAGTCGGTCACTTCGCCAACCAGACGGAACGGACCGGTGCTCCAGTCCACACCGACCTTGGTGGCACGGAAATCACCACCGAGAGACGCACGGTAGTCATTCGCGTGGTTATGGGCGATGTAAAGTTCAACCGGATCCAGGTCGAAGTTCAGGCGACCGGCCAGAGCACTGTTGCTGTCGTCGGTGTTGTCGACAAACGCGCCAACATTGAGGCTGACAATGCCGAAGCTGTTGCTGTACGCGATCCCTTCATTCAGGTAGGAACCTTCACCCAGGCCACCAAAGGTCTGCGGGTTCAGGCGGCCACCGTTGGTACGGGCCTGCATGAAGGTCGCGTTCAGCGGGTCCTTGCCGGCGGTCACGTACGGAGAAGCCATGCGGCCAGCCTGGATGCGGCCGAAGTCGCCTTCGAGGCCGACGAACTGGTCACGGGCGCCACGGTTCATG
This sequence comes from Thioalkalivibrio sp. ARh3, assembly GCF_000377265.1. Lineage (NCBI taxonomy): Bacteria > Pseudomonadati > Pseudomonadota > Gammaproteobacteria > Chromatiales > Ectothiorhodospiraceae > Thioalkalivibrio > Thioalkalivibrio sp. ARh3. Next base: position 889,359 of record NZ_KB897947.1, on the reverse strand, counting down.
CCTTGGCGGGTGTCGACGTCCTGCTCGACCTTGAGGAAGGCCTTCATGCCGTTGCCCAGGTCATGGCTAGCCATCACACCGATGCGGTTCGGATTGGCGCCAAACAGACGACCTTCCGGCGAACCACCGACAAAGCCACCGTCGTGCATACGGAAGCCGGAATCGAGGTCGCCACCGCTGTGGTGGACGATCTGCGTCTGCAGCTGGCCGAACAGGGTGACGTTGGAGTCCGCGGCGGCGAAGGCCGGGACCGCGAAGGCGCCGGCAACGGCGACTGCGAGAATCTGTTTTTTCATGTTGCGTATCTCCCAGGAGAATTGGTGTGTTTCTACGCCTGCATTCGCTGGGCGTATCCCGCGAATGACAGGTGTTTTATATACACCACGGTGTCGCATTTCAACCCCTTGTGGCGAAAAAATGTCGACGCCGTTGGAAGTTTGCCCCGCAGCAACCCGAAAAAGGCCATGGAGACGCGCGCAAGACGGGGCAACATGGTGCCGCAACCCCCTGAATAGACGAGAGAACGAGAACCCTCGCGGCGACCACTCCAGTGTGACCCGTACCCCATATAAGCTAGATCTTATGTTGTAGAAACGTACGCGATCAGGCGGGTTCGGGGATGAGATACGGCAGTCAAGACAGCGTTGCAGATGTGCAACAAAGGAAAGGTGGACGGCCAGGTCGGTGCTTTTGTTGCGGAAAGCCGACAGTTGCAGCGGTCCGGAAGCGGGGCGGATGCAGAGGGGGTGACCGGAGGCGTAGGAGGCCAGCCCTCTGGCCGATTGGGCATTGGCCGGACCCCCAATCGGCCAGAGGGCTGGCCTCCTACAGGGGTCGGGCCAGGGCTACGGGGCTAGTCGAGGCCGAAGGCGCGCAGGGCCAGGCGGCGCTTGATGGGGGCGGCCTGGTCGACCAGGCGCAGGCCGAGGCCGCGCAGTTCGGGGAGCCCGGCGGCCTGGGTGCCGAACAGGAGCTTGAAGCCGTCCATCGCGCGTTGCATGAGGGCGTTTTCCGGGCGGCGGGCGCGGGTGTAGGCGCGCAGGACGGTCTCGGCGCCCGGGTCGCGGCGGGCGGGGCCGCGCAGCCCGTCGACCAGTTTGCGGGCGTCGGCCAGACCCAGGTTCAGGCCCTGCCCCGCCAGCGGGTGGATGGTGTGGGCGGCGTCGCCGGCCAGTACCACGCGTCCCGAGTGGTAGGTTTTGGCGTGGCGCGCGGTGAGCGGGAAGCTGGCGCGCGGGGACGTGGCGGTAATCGCGCCCAGGCAGCCATCGGTCTCCTGTTCAAGCGTCGCACAAAAGGCGGCGTCGTCCAGGGCCAGGGTGTCTTCGGCGGCCGGCCACTCCGGCTGCGACCAGACGATGGAGCAGCGCCCGTCCGCCAGCGGCAGGAGCGCGATAATGCGGTCCTCGACGAAGCGCTGCCAGGCGGTGTCCTGGTGCGGGTGCTCGGTGGTGATGGTCGCGACGATGCCGCTCGCGTCGTAGTCGTGGCCGGTAAACGGGATACCGACGTAGTCGCGGACATGGGAACGCGCCCCGTCGGCCGCGACCAGCAGGCGGGCCGAGGCGATCGGCTGTCGGTGATCGGCGTACACATCGACCCGATCCGGGCGGCGATCGAGGGCTTTCCATTCGGTCTGCGGATACAGGGCAACGCCCGCGGCCTCGAGTTCGGCCCAGAGCACCGACTCGAGCGCGGCGAGCTCGACCGTCCAGCCGAGCGCGGGTACGCCCAGCGCATCGGCCTCGAAGCGGATATGGCCGGGGCCGGTCGCATCCCAGACGTACATACCAGAGAACGCATGGGCGCGGCGCTGCTCCAGCGCCTCGCGCACACCCAGTTCGCCGAGAAAGGCCATGGAGGCGGAGTTGAGCGTGGCGACCCGTGTGACCGGCGTCGTCTCCGGATCGAACTGGGGTGCGGCGTTGCGTTCCAGCACGCCGACCCGCAGGCCCTGCCGCGCGGCGCCCAGGGCAATCGCCCCGCCGACGGCGCCCGCGCCCACGACCAGCACGTCCAGCGTTTCGTTGTGGGCGTCTTTCGTCATGGCGTGCCCTGCCCGGCTGCGGGTAGATGGGCGAGCGTGTGGCGCGGAAGCGGACCCAGCCCCATTGCGGAGCGGGCCAGCATATCGCGCGCCGGGCGCAGGCGATCGACCGCCATCATGCCAGCCCCCAGCCCGTGGCCGCGCAACCCGGCGGCATGCAGCAGGCCCCGGGCGAGGAAATCGGTGGCCGCGACCACGCTGCCCACATCCTGTCGCCGATCTTTCGCATAGGCCTCCAGCACCGCCGCCGCACCCGGGTCGGCGGCAAACGTCGGGGTTCCATCCGCCTGCCGCCCCGTGCGCAGCGCACCGAGCAGGCCCGCCACGTCGCGCAGCGACAAGTTGAGCCCCTGCCCCGCGACTGGATGCACGGAGTGCGCGGCATTGCCCAGCAGCAGCGCACGCTCGGCGACCGGCTCCGGGGCGTGGACGCGCTCCAGCGGGAAACGCACGACCGGCCCCGCCGGACGCAGACGCCCGAGGGTCCAGCCGAAGCGGGCCTGTAGCTCGCGCCGGCGCTCGGCCTCGTTCCTCTCCAGGCGCTGCTCGCAGGTCTGCGGCGGCGCCACCCAGACGACGTTCATGCGGCCATCGGCCTGCGGCAGCAGGGCCAGCGGGCCCTCGTCGGTGAAGCGCTCGAAGGCCTGGCCGTTGTGCGGGCGGTCCGGGCGTACGTCGAACACCAAAGCATCGGCGTCGTAGCGCAGTCGCTGCACCGGCAGGCCCAGGGCCTTGCGGGTCGGGGAGCTCACGCCATCTGCGGCGAGGATCAGCCGGGCGGACCAAGCCGCCTCGCCCTTTGCTCCCTGGATGTGCAGTGTCCGCCGGTCGCCCTCGGCCGGATCGAGGCCGGCCAGGGTCGAGTCGTAGTGCAGGTCCACACCGGCCGCGCGGCAGGCCTCGTTCAGCATCGGGTCGAGGGCGGCGGCCGGGACGACCTGGCCGAGCGCAGCGCGGCCGTGGTCGCGCGCGTTCAGGTGGACCCGCCCCAGCCCGCCGCGGCGGCTGACCACGATGGAACGTATAGGGGTGGCCTGTTCGGCCACGGAGGACCAGTAGCCGAGGTCGTCCAGCAGCTGGACGGAGCCGGCGGCCAGGGCATAGCCGCGGGTATCGGGGCGCGTGGTACCAGCGTTCGGCGCAGCGCCCCGCTCGAACAGGGCCACGGAGTAGCCGGCCCGCGAGAGCGTCGCGGCCGCCAGGCTACCGACCGGCCCGCCGCCGATGATGGCGATGTCGGGGGTTTGGGTGCTCATCTCAGCCCAACACCCTGTCTTTGCGCGGCAGTTCGCGGGCAAGCCCGCTCCCACAAAGCTCGCTCCCACAAGGACCGGTCCCGCAGCGCCTTCGTAGGATGCGGATGAGCGCAGCGAATCGCATCAGGGGTGTGGGCGCCGGCCGGGGATCGGTGCGCTTCGTTGTTCGCGGGCAAGCCCGCTCCCACAAGGCCCGCTCCTACAAGGTCGGTTCCCACAGGGAGGTGGTCCGGTGCCGGGTATTGATGATGGTGCATGGTCAGGTCCAGCCCGGGAGGTTGCCGGCCGTGCAGGCTTCGATGTCGGCGGGGGTCTTGGGGCAGGCGGCGGTCAGGACTTCGTGTCCGTCGCGGGTGACGGCGACGTCGTCCTCGATGCGGATGCCGATGCCGCGCAGGGCCTTTGGGGCCTCGGAGTACGGGCCGAAGTAGAGCCCCGGCTCCACGGTGGTCACCATGCCCGGCTCCAGCAGGCGCCAGGCGTCGCCTACCCGGTAGTCGCCGACGTCGTGCACATCCAGACCCAGCCAGTGTCCGGTGCGGTGCATATAGAAAGGCCGGTAGGCGTGGTCCTTGAGCAGCTTGTCGAGCCGGCCCTTGAGCACGCCCAGCTCCTTGAGCCCGCGGGTCAGCTCGCGCACCGCGGCGTCGTGCGGGTCGTTCCAGTGGTTGCCGGGGCGGGTCTGCTCGATGGCCGCGTGCTGGGCGGCCAGTACGCACTCGTAGACCTCGCGCTGGGTGTCGCTGAAGCGCCCGGAGACCGGGAAGGTGCGGGTGATGTCGGAGGCGTAGCCCTGCACCTCGCAGCCGGCGTCGATCAGCAGCAGGTCGCCGTCGTTCAGGACATCGCGATTCTCGATGTAGTGCAGGATGCAGCCGTTCTCGCCACCACCGACGATCGAGGGATACGCCGGCTCGGTGCCATGGCGGTGGAATTCGTGCAGCAGTTCGGCCTCGACCATGAACTCGGTCACGCCCGGGCGGGCCGCCTGCATCGCGCGGATGTGGGCCTGGCAGGAGATTGCGGCCGCGTGGCGCATCATGCGCAGCTCCGGGGCCTTCTTGAACAGGCGCTGTTCGTGCACATAGTGCTCGACCGCGACATATTCATGCGGGGCCCGCACGCCGTTGCGCGCCTTCGCGCGGACCTGGTTGACCCAGCCGAACAGCCGCTGGTCCAGCGCCTCGTCGCGCCCGAACGGGGCGCACAGCACGCGCCGGTTCTCCATCAGGCCCGGCAGGATCTCGTCGATGTCCTCGATCGGGAACGCGCACTCCGCGCCGTACTGCTCCATCGCCCCGTCCGGTCCGGCGCGCCGCCCCTGCCAGGTCTCCTGCTTGGGGTCGCGGTCGCGGCAGAACAGGATGTACTCCCCGGCCGCGCGTCCGGGGACGAACACGGCGACCGCATCCGGCTCCGGGAAGCCCGTCAGATAGAGGAAGTCACTGTTCTGGCGAAACGGGTAGTCGACATCGCGATTGCGTACCTGCTCGTGCGCCGCGGGCACCACGATGATCGAGTCGCCCCCCACGCCGCGCATCAGGCGCTGACGCCGCCGGGCGAACTCGGCCAGGGTGATGGTCGGGGTCTTGCCGGGCAGCGGGGGGCGCGTGGGGGCATTCATTGCATCGGGATCCGTTTCGGGTCGTCCGGGGCGAGCTCGTCGGCGATCAGCAATACACCGACGCGCACGTATTCGTTGAGTTCCTCGAAGGCGGCGGCGTTGTCTTCGTCGTCCTCCGGCTCCAGCTCGATGCGCGCGATCTCGGCGAAGTCGCGCAGGATCTCGCTGGCCTCGGCCGAGGGCTTCATCTGCTGCAGCCGGGGCATCTGCCCGAAGCCGGAGATAAAGCCGTCGACCCACTCGGACAGGGCCTGGGCCCGCGCCTCGATCGGCTCGTCCTCCGGCAGCAGCGGCCCGAAGCCGAGCTCGACATCGTACAGCTGCGCCAGCAATGCCCGCCGGATCGCCTCCACCGTCGCGCGGAAGTCGTCCGGCGCGGCGTCAGTCAACGGCAGCGCCTCGCCCAGGCTTTGTTCCAGCGCCTCGACATCCGCGCCGGGGTCCGCGACCACGCAGCCGGTGAACAGCCCGTGGGCGGAGGCCGGGGTCTGCGCGAAGCCCATGCGGCGCAGGCCGTGGGCGAGCTGCTCCGCCAGGGCAGTTGGATCGGACTCGAGGCCGCCGCGCGCCTTGGTCGATTCGCCAGTGGGGGCAGCCATCAGAAGGACTCCAGACGGGCTTCGTACGGAAACAGCAGGAAGCGGTAGAGGTCGTCACCCACCTGCAGGTGGGTGAACTGCGGCTCGCCCAGCTTGATTGCGCTGGATCCGGTGGCCGACAGCGCATTCAGGCCGAAGCGCTTCTCCGCGATCAGGTCCGCCAGCAACTGCTCCAGCTCCGCACGCGGGATCGCCCCCGTGTTGTCCACGATGCGGCAGGGCTTGCCGTTGTGGGCGGTACCCTCGATCACGGTGGCCTGCGGGTCGGGTTCGGGGGGCTGGGTCATGGGCGCGGCGGTTCCTGGGCAAACGAGATAAAGCCTATTGTGACCAGCCCGGTGCACGAGCCGCAACAATGCGTCGTGTCCACGCATATTTCGCCGCTTCTCCACCGATGGGCACGTGTGGCAATAGTGAAGGCGCTCCCGCAAAAAGGTCACACAAGTTGACGATTTGCGGGGGGGCCTCCTAGACTCCATGGACTGCGTCGCGCGCCGTGCGCGGTCGCCTTCACCGAACCGGGGCCTGTCGCCATGTCGTCCGAGGATTCCAGCCACGATCCCGTCGAGCGCCTCGAGACCGCGATTACGCGGCTGCTCGATGAACATGCCGCCCTGCGCGAAGAGAACCATCTGCTGCACGAGCAGATTCGTCAGCTGAAAAGCGAGCGCGCGGCCTTCAAGGAACGCAACGAACAGGCCCGGCACCGGGTCGAGACGATGATCGCCCGCCTGCGGTCGATGGAGCACAGCGAATGAGCCAGTCCGAACCCGTACGCGTCTCGATCCTGGGCAAGGAATACCAGATCGCCTGCCCGCCCGAGGAGCGCGCCGACCTGTTCGCCTCCGCCTCCCTGATCGACGAGCGCATGCGCGAACTGCGCGACACCGGCCGCGTGGTCGGCGCCGAGCGCATTGCCGTGATGGTGGCGCTGAACCTCGCCCACGAGATGCTCGACTGCAAGGAACAGCTCAAGCGCGCCGAACAGACCGGCCCGGCCCGCATCACCGCGATTGCCGACCGCATCGAGCAGTCGCTGGGCACGCCCCGCTCCTGAAGTTCGCGGCCAAGGCCGCTCCCACAGCGCCGTAGGATGGGATGAGCCAAGCGAATCCCATCAAGGGTTCCCACGGCGTCGGGCATGGTGCGTTTCGCGGTGCTCAACCGCACCCTACTCCCGCCCCCCGCTCCGTAGGATGGGATGAGCCAGGCGAATCCCATCAAGGGTTCCCACGGCGCGGGGCATGGTGCGTTTCGCGGTGCTCAACCGCACCCTACTCCTGCCCCCACCCCGCGCCGTAGGATGGGATGAGCCAGGCGAATCCCATCAAGGGTTCCCACGGCGTCGGGCATGGTGCGTTTCGCGATGCTCAACCGCACCCTACGTCAGGTAGCGTTCACGCCCCAGACGGAGGCACGTCTCTACGGCCGATAGATATCCACCCCGGACGGCGGATCGAAGGTAAACGCAGCCTCGTCGACCGGGGCATTGCGCTCGCTTTGCTCGAAGAGAATCTCGGTCTCCTGACCAAAGATGTCGCGGAAGGCCATGCGGGTCAGGTCGCCATCCGGCGTCAGGTCCAGCTCGAGATGCGTAAAGTCCGCCTGCTCGTTGCGCGGGATCAGCAGCAGGCGCAGGGCCGAGGCATCGTCCACCGGCAACACATCCATGCGGAAGTGTTCGTCCAGCCGCTCCGGCTGGGTGATGGCCGCGATCGGTGTCGCATCGAAGGCATCCCCCAGCGGGCGCACGGTCGCCTGTGCCAGGTCCGGGTCATAGGTCCACAGGTCCTCGCCATCGGAGACAATCGTCTGCGGGAAGGGCTCGGTCACCTCCCAGCGCAGGCGGTTGGGCATGCCCAGTTGCATCGAACCATCCGACTCCTGCAGCACATAGCCCGTCTCGTCGCGCACCGTCTGCGTGAATTCGGCGGTGAAGGTCTCCAGCCCCTCGACAAAACGGTCCAGCGCCGCGCGCGCATCCGGCGCAGGGCCGCGCTCGGCCGCCACTACGGGGCCGGATGCCAGGAAGGCCACAGCCACGAGGGCCATCGCCAGACGCGGAAGGAAACGAGTGTTCATGCGGACTCCAGTTGCATGTTTACGACGATCCTGCGCCCGGGCGCATTAACCGGGCGTGAATGCCACCACAGAAAGAGCGAGCTAGATCACAGGATCCAGTAGATGGACCCGGCCGAGCGTCAGTCGTTCGGCCCCGGGACCAGGACCTCGCGATTGCCATTGGACTGCACCGGGCTCACCAGTCCGGCGGCCTCCATGTCCTCGACCATGCGCGCGGCGCGGTTGTAGCCGATCTTCAAGCGGCGCTGGATGAACGAGATCGAGGCCTTGCGCGTCTCGATCACGATCTGCACGGCCTGGTCGTAGAGCGGGTCGGTCTCCGCCTCGCCCTCGCCCGGCGCCTCCAGCCCCGGGATCGCGGCGGCCCCGGCCTCCGGCTCGTCGAGGATCGCCTCGTTGTAGTCCGGTTCGCCGGTGGATTTCAGGTACTCCACCACCTGGTGAACCTCGTTGTCACCAACGAAGGCACCATGCACGCGCTCCGGCATCGCCTTGCCCGGCGGCAGGTAGAGCATGTCGCCGTGGCCCAGCAGGTGCTCGGCCCCCATCTGGTCGAGGATGGTGCGCGAGTCCACCCGCGAGGACACCTGGAAGGCAATGCGGCTGGGGATGTTCGCCTTGATCAGGCCGGTGATCACATCCACCGACGGGCGCTGGGTAGCCAGGATCAGGTGGATGCCGGCGGCGCGCGCCTTCTGCGCCAGACGCGCGATCAGCTCCTCCACCTTCTTGCCCACCACCATCATCATGTCGGCGAACTCGTCGACCACGATCACGATGAACGGCAACGGCTCCAGATCCGGCGCCCCGGTCTCGGTCAGCGCCTCTTCCGGCTTGAACAGCGGGTCCTTCAGCGGTTCGCCGGCGGCCTCGGCATCGCGCACCTTCTTGTTGAAGCCGCCGATGTTGCGCACGCCCATCGCCGACATCAGCTTGTAGCGCCGCTCCATCTCCGCCACCGCCCAGCGCAGGGCGTTAGAGGCATCCTTCATGTCGGTGACCACCGGGCACAGCAGATGCGGGATCCCCTCGTACACCGACAGCTCCAGCATCTTCGGGTCGATCAGGATCAGGCGCACGTCGTCCGGCGTGGACTTGTACAGCAGCGACAGCAGCATCGCGTTCACGCCGACCGACTTCCCGGAGCCGGTCGTCCCGGCCACCAGCAGGTGCGGCATCTTCGCCAGATCCGCCATCACCGGGCCGCCACCGATGTCCTTGCCGAGCGCCATGGTCAGCGGCGACTTGTTCGAGTCGAACAGCTCCGAGCGCAGGATCTCCGACAGGGCCACGATCTCGCGGTTCTCGTTGGGGATCTCCAGGCCCACGGTGGACTTGCCCGGGATCACCTCGACGATGCGCACCGCCATCACCGACAGCGAGCGCGCCAAATCAGTGGACAGCCCGGAGATGCGCGAGGCCTTGACCCCGGCCGCCGGCTGCAACTCGAAGCGCGTGATCACCGGGCCCGGCTGCACCGCGACCACCTCGACCTCCACGCCAAAGTCCTTCAGCTTCAGCTCGACCAGGCGCGACAGGGCCTGCAACGACTCCTCCGAAAAGCCATCCGGCGGGGGCGGCGGCTCGTCCAGCAGGGACAGCGGTGGACGCGGATCGGCCCCGGACCCTTCGGTGAACAGCGGGACCTGCTTTTCCTTCTGTACGCGCGGGCTGGGCGCGGGCGCCTCGATGCGCGGCTCCACACGCGAGGGCGCGCGCTTCTCGGTGCGCTTGCGCTCCTTTTCCACCCGCGTCTCGCGTTCGGCGCGTTCGCGCGCGCCGATGCGGCGGTCCCGGGCCGAATCCAGCTGGGCGCGCAGGCGCTCGAAGCCACGAATCGTCAACTGACCCAGTCGATCCATCAGCAGGAACCAGGACAGCCCGGTAAACAGCGTCACACCCGCCAGGAACAGCGCCAGCAGCACCAGCGTCGCCCCGACCAGGCTCAGCCCGGCCACGGCCCAGCCGGCGAACAGGTCTCCGAGGATGCCGCCCGCGTGCACCGGCATCCCGCCGGGAAGCAGGTGCAGCGCGGCCAGCGCCGCGCCCGAGATCAGTGCCACGATCAGCGCGACCCCGCGCACCGTCAGCTCCATCGGGCTGGCGATCCGCGCCTCGCGGCGATGCCGGAACAGCCACCAGCCGATGCCGCCGACCGCCAGCGGGATCAGATAGGCCAGATAGCCCAGCAGGTGAAACGCGATATCCGCAAACCAGGCGCCAGTGGTGCCGCCGAGGTTGCGCAGGCTCTCGCCATCGCCGGTGGTGGACCAGGCCGCATCGCCCGGGTGATAGCTGACCAGGGCGACCAGCAGATAAAGTGCCAGCATGCCGAAGATCAGCAACGCACCCTCGCGCAGCCCGCGCAGCAGCTGCCCGCTCAGGCTCGGTGCCGCGGCCGGCTCTGCCGTCTTCCTGCCCTTGCCCCCGGATTTGGCCTTGCTTGCGGCCATGCGCTCCCCATCGTGTTCGGCCCGCGACGCGGGCATTGCGAATCATCGCGCAGTTTACCGGTTAAGACGGCGTTCGTGGTGCCAGGCCAGCCAAGCCTGCGAACCGAGTCCGGTCCGGTTGTCTTTTTACCCACACACAATGAGCCCCGCCATTGTGGGAGCGGGCTTGCCCGCGAAGCTCCCTCACTCCCGCCGCCACCCCCAGACCGCGAACACCGGATCGGCATAATCCAGCCGCCGGGCATACGGATCGTCCGGCGGGCGCGGCAGGCCGCGCAACGAGAGCGTGGAAAGGTCGTCGAACCCTGCGCGCAGGAACAAATCGAGCACCAGCCCCATATGCTCGAAGTCGTACAACTGCTCCCAGACCGCGATCGCCTTGGTCGGAAAGCAGCGATCGGAGAACGTCACCACGAACACCCCGCCCGGGCGCAACACCTCGCGCACCGAGGCGAATACCGCCTGTGGGCGCGTCAGGTACTCCACCGAGGCGGTACACACCACCGCGTCGAAACTCGCGGACGGCAGCGGAATCGCCGGCTGCCGGTTCAGGTCGTGCACCAGGCCCTGATCCAGGGTCGCGTTGGCGGCCAGCTCCTCGTGGTTCATGCCCAGCCCGACAACCGCCTCGGGCCCTCGCACCTGATCGAGGTGCGATGCCCAGCTGCTCATCAGGTCCAGCACCCGCGCGCCCGAGGGGATCAGCGTGGCGTACAGCGCCGCGATCCGGGCGCGGGCCGTGGCATCCAGGTGATGCACCAGTCGTGGACTGGCGTAGAACTCGCGATCGGGCGCGGAATCCTCGCGCTCGCAGGCATCTCCGGACCAGAAGGCCGTCGGCCGCCCGTGCCAGCGCGCCTGCATCCCCGGGCCGCGCACGGTCAGCAGCCGCGCCACGTCCACCACACGATCGTCGTCGCGCCCCTGCTCGTAAAACGCCATTACCCGGGCGCGCAGTTGCAGGTCCACGCCCGAGAGCGGGTGGTTCAGGTCCGCGACCAGCCGCGCGTCGTCCAGCGCGCCGATGCGGAACAGCTCGCGGTCGCCGGCCTCGATACCAGCGTGGCCGGCGATGAACGCCCGCGGATAGAAACGCCCGGCACGGGGTTCCACCACCCGACGCCGGCGTAGGCGCTGATTGAAGGCCACCGACGGCAGTTCTACCTCCCCTGCCGGGTCCCACCCCGGGACCAGCGGCTCCCCCGGAACTTCCACTGCCTCGCCAACCTTCGCGCCGGCCAGTTGTGACCCGACGGCACCCGGCCAGGCGTCCTGTGCCGGCACCAGCCACGGCAGAAACAGACAGTCGCGATGCCGGGCCTCGGCACTGGCCCAATCCAGCGTAAAACCGACATCCAGCGCCTTGTGCGGCATGCTCGATGCCGGTGGCCTACCAACCGGGCAGGCAAAGGGGTCGTACATGGATCCGTGTCTCCCTTGCGACATTCCGGGTATGGTACGGCGAACAGGACTTCGTTTTGGTCTGCAGTCGCTGCCGGATCAACGGCATGGGTCTGGGCACCCGGCAGGCGTTGCTGAGATACTCACCGGCACCAGGCACGCGAACCCAACAAACAGGGGTCACCATAATGGCCGAAACATTTCTGGTAGCCATCGTCGATCAGGACCGCGAGGATCTGGCGCTGGCGATCGCCGCCGAGGAAGGCAGCATGGACGGCACGGTGATGCACGGTGCGGGGCTCGGCTTCCCGGACCACATGACCTTTCTCGGCGTGACCTACCAGGGCCGGGAGTCGGTCTGCATCTGGGAGCTGGACGAGGAACGCGCCGAGCGCATCGCCCGCCGCCTGAACCTGGAACTGGACCTGCTGCAGCCGTACAACGGTCTGGCCTTCACGCTGGATGCCCAGGCCCTGGCGGGCATGCAGTTCGTCGGTGGCCCTGCCCAACCCTAAGGAAACACTGATCTCCTGCGCGAGGAACGCCATGCAATTCGTACTGCTCGCCGCCGTGGTCCCGCGCAACCGGGCCGACCGCGCCATCGAGACCGCCCGCCGCGAGGGCGCGGCCGGCCTGACACTACTCGAGGGCCGGGGCATTGCCCAGTTGCGCCGGTCACCGATCATGGATCTGAAGGACTCCGCGGCCCGCAACGTGCTGCTGATGGTCCTGGAGGCCAGTCTCGCCGAACGCCTGCTGAAGCGCCTGGACGAAGAACTCGCGCTGAGCGAGGTGGGGAACGGCTTCGCGTTTACCCTGCCGATCAAGGACATCGCCGGGATCAAGCCGGAGCAGATCGAACACCTGCGCAAGACACTGGAGCAGGGCTCGCCGTAAAAAGCGCTGCCCAATGCAAGGCTTTTGATTAGCCCTGGCTCTTCGGGGCACGACGCCCGCGCAGTGCCCGCCACCAGCCGTACCAGGGCAGAGTGAGCCCGTCCCCCCCGGCCCCGTGGCGCAGGAAGGCCAGACCCGCCTGCGTGACCTGCCCGGCCTCGTCGACCTCGCGCACGATCAGGTCCGCGGAACCGAAGCTCACCCGGTCACCCACGACCGGTTCTCCCGGGAGCTCCTGCGCCAGATATTCGCCGATGGTCAGCTGCGCATCCACCTCTTCGCAGGACACCCCGTATATCTGGCACAGATCGGCCAGCGATTTTTCCGAGTTCAACGGCAACTCGCCGAAGAACTCGGGATCGTCATGACCCGGGATACGCGGGCTGGCGAACAGGCGGTCCAGTAGCGGCACGTACTCCGGCACCACGAAGATGTAGAGATAGTCCCCCGGCGTCAGGCGCCCGGCCTGCTGATAGCGCACCGAACGCCCCTCGCGCACCACCAGCGACGGGCGCGCCCAGCGTGGCAGACGCGCCCCGCGCAGCACTGGACTGTCCTCGATCACGCGGTACACCGCCAGTTCATGCCGCGGACTGCCGGGCAGTTCCAGCTGCACGCGTTCCACCGGGCCCATCTCCGGCGGCACTACCAGCCCGAGCCGCTCGGCCACCGGGCGAATCGTCCAGCCCTGCACCAGTAGCGAGACCAGCACCATCATGAACACGATGTTGAAGAACACCTCTCCGCCCTCGACGCCGGCCACCATCGGCAGGATCGCCAGCAGGATCGACACCGCCCCGCGCAGGCCCACCCAGGAGACGAACGCGGTGCTGCGCCAGTCCTGGCGAAAGGGCAGCAGGCACAGCCAGACCGCCAGCGGCCGGGCAATCAGGATCAGCACCAGACCCAGCGCCAGGGCCGGCAGCGCCAGCGACGGAAACTCCGAGGGCGTGGCCAGCAACCCCAGGATCAGGAACATGCTGATCTGCGCCAGCCAGGTCAGACCCTGCTGCTGTCGGTGCAGCTTCGCCGCGCCCCGCATCTTGCGGTTGCCCGCCACGATGCCCGCCACATAGGCGGCCAGGAACCCGCTCCCCCCCAGCCAGCCCGCCAGGGCAAACAGGCTGACCGCGCCGGCCATCACCGCGATCGGGTAAAGCCCCTCCTCCAGCGGCAGGCGATTGACCAGTTCCACCAGCAGATAGCCGCCCACCACGCCGAGCAGGAGACCCAGCCCCATCTGCCACAGGAATTCCGTGGCGAACAGCGTGGCCAGGCCACCGACCGTGGTGCCGGACAGGATCCACTCGATGAAGACCACGGTCAGGAAGATCGCCATCGGGTCGTTGGAGCCCGACTCCACTTCCAGGATGGAGCGCACGCGACGATTGATCTTCACCCCGCCCACCCGCAGCAGGAAGAACACCGCCGCGGCATCCGTGGAACTGATTAACGCCCCCAGCAGAAGCGCATAGCCCCAGGGCAGATCCAGCAGCCAGTGTGCGGCCGCACCCAGCAGCAGCGTGGTCAGGACCACCCCAACCGTGGCCAGTACGATGGCCGGACCCGCCGCGCGGCGCAGGGTCCGCAGCCGGGTGCCAAAACCGGAGTCGAACAGGATCACCGCCAGCGCAAGGCTGCCGATCAGAAACGCGGTATTGGGGTCATCGAACTCGAGCCCGAGGCCGTCTTCGCCAGCGAGCAGGCCGATCCCCAGGAACACGAGCAACAGCGGTGCACCCAGCCGGAACGACAGCGCCGACGTCAGCACCGAGACCACGATCAGCCCGGCGCCAATCAGGATCAGCGGAAAAATCCAGTCCATCGAACCCCTTTATGTCCTTCGGACCCACGTGCGGGCCATCATCGCATGATCACCCTGGAACCGACCTCCAGGGGGTGCCCCCGGACAAGAATCCGCCGTTCTCAATGCGCGCGACAAGCCCTCGCACTTGCCTCGGCCCCGGCCACGGAATACTGTATTTATAAACAGCTACCCGTGGAGTATTCGCCGTGTCCCTGACCGCGCGCCAGCAGGCCATCCTCGACTACATCATCGAGACCGTCGCCACCCAGGGCACGGCCCCGACGCGCAGCGAGATCGCACGTGCCTTTGGTTTCCGCTCGCCCTATGCGGCCGAATGCCACCTGAAGGCCCTGGAGAAAAAGGGCGCGATCGAGCTGGTGGGCGGGGCCGCGCGCGGTATCCGCCTGGCCGGTGCGCATGCGGCCCGCCCGGCCGAACTGCCTCTGGTCGGGCGCGTGGCGGCCGGCTCGCCGATCCTCGCCACCGAGCATATCGAACGCCACTACCGGATCGACGACAGCCTGTTCCGGGCCCGCCCGGACTACCTGCTGCGCGTGCATGGCGAGAGCATGCGCGACGCCGGCATCCTCGATGGCGACCTGCTGGCCGTCCGCCAGACCCCGGAGGCCCACCCCGGCCAGATCGTCGTGGCCCGCATCGAGGATGAGGTGACGGTCAAGCGCTTCGAGCAGGACGGTGCCCGCGTGCACCTGCTGCCGGAGAACCCCGACTTCGCCCCGATCGAGATCGACCTGGAGCGCCAGGAGCTGGCGATCGAGGGTATCGGGGTCGGCGTACTGCGCGATCTTGAATCGCAGTAATGCCTGCCATTGATGCCCTGCTCGATCACCCGGCGCTGTGGCGCGGGCGCAGCGCCGCCCCCGCCAAAAATGCCCCGGTCTGGCCGAGCGGCCACCCGGCGCTGGACCGGGCCCTGGGGGGCGGCTGGCCGCGCGGCCAGCTGATCGAACTCCTGGGCGCCCCCTTTGGCTGCGGCGAGACTCGCCTGCTGGTCCCCATGCTCGCCGCCTGCGGCCGCGAGGGATACTGGATTGCCCTGCTGGCGCCACCCGCCACGCCCTGGCTGCCCGGCTGGCAGCCGCTTGGCATCCCGCCGGAACGGGTTCTGATGATCCGCACCGAGCACGACCGCGACACCCTCTGGGCCGGTGAACAATGCCTGCGCGATCCGGCCTTCGGCGTCCTGCTGGCCTGGCTGGGCGGCCCGGTGGAAACCGCGCTGCTGCGCCGGCTGCGCCTGGCCGCAGCCGAAAGCCAGGCCTGCGCCATCCTGTACCGCCCGCCGCGCGCCGCGGAGCAGCCCTCCCCGGCCCACCAGCGCCTGCGCTGGCAGCCCGCCACCGACGGCCTGGAGCTGCACTGCCTGAAGGGCTTCGGCGACTGGGCCCGTTCCGGCCAGGCCCTGCATATCCCGGTACCCTGATATGGGCGATCCCGAGCGAACACACGCCGTCCCACACCCGCAGGCCTCTCGCCCGGCCCGCGCATGGCGCCAGCCAGCCCTGATCCCTCCCTCGGTTACGCCCCCGGAGTCCGGCCCCGCCCCGCGGGTCAAACCACGCTCAGCAAACGAACAGTGGATGGCGGTCGAGCTGCCGCACCTGGCGCTGGAGACCCTGGCGCGCGCCGAGGCGGACCGTTCACGGCTGACCGAGCGCCCCCTGCTGGTGGTCGAGGCCGGCGCTGCGCCGCGCGTGCATGCCACCAACCGCGCAGCGCGGCGCGCCGGGGCCCAACCGGGTATGGCGCTGGCCGATGCCCTCGCCATCCTCGACACCCCGGAACTCGTCGAGCACGACCCGCAGGCCCAGACCGCGCAGATCGCCATGCTGGCCGGCGTACTGCTGCAGTTCTCCGATCACGTACACCCGGAACCGGAGGCCCGGCGCATCCTGCTGGAGGTCGGACGCAGCCGGCGCCTGTTCGGCGGGCTCGCCACCCTGCGGGAGCGGGTACGGGAGACCCTGAAGGGCCTGGGCTTCCACCCGCGCATCGGCGTGGCGCGCAGCCCGGCCGCCGCGCGTCTGCTGGCCACCCTGCGCAATCCCGCAATCCCCGAGGACGCCGAGGCCCTGCGCCGCACCCTGTCACCCGTCCCGCTGGAGGCCCTGCCGCTGTCCGCCGCGACCCGGGAGGGCCTGCGGGCCATCGGCCTGCGCCAGCTCGGCGACCTGCTGCGGTTGGCGCGCCCCGAGCTCGCGCGCCGTCACGGCCCGGAGTTGCTGGCACTGCTGGATCGGCTGCTGGGGCGGCGCACGGAGACCCTGCCGCGCTTCGATCCGCCCCCGGAACTGGACCTGTCGCTGCGCCTGGAACACGAGATTCACGCGACCGGGGCCCTGGCCTTCCCGCTCAAGCGCCTGCTGCGCCAGGCCGAGGCCCAGCTGCGCGGCCTGAACCGCAGCCTGCAGGGCATGACGCTGGAGCTGAAACACCGCGAGGAACATACGCGGATCACCCCTACCCGAATAACGCTGGAGCGCGGCCACCCCGGTATCCGCGCCGAGGACTGGCTGTCCCTGTGGCAGACCCGGCTGGAACGCGAGGCCCTGCCCGCACCGGTCATCGGGCTGCGCCTGCGGGCCACACGGCTGCTCGACCCGCCCGCACAGGGCGCCAGTCTGCTGGCCGAGACCCCGGGTCACCCGCCGCCGGACGCGCAGTTGCCGGCCGTGCTGGCCCGCCTGAGTGCGCGCCTGGGCGAGCAGGCGATCGTCCGGCTGACCGCCAGCGGCATCCCGCGTCCCGAGGCCGCCCAGGACGCGCGACACGATCTCGACGCGGCGACCTCGCCCCCACTGCCGACACCCGCACAAAAAACCTGTGGCACGGCGCTGTGGCTACAGGACCCGCAGCCGGTCCCGCCCCCGCTGCAGGCGCACGGGCTGGGTCGACTGGAGGATGGCTGGTGGGACCGCGGGCAGGATGTGCGCCGCGATTACGCGGTCACGCGCGACCGGCAGGGTCGCAGGCTGTGGCTGTACCGCTGCCTGCGCAGCGGCCAGTGGTTCCGGCAGGGGTACTGGGGCTAGGGAAACACTGATCAATGTCCACACTCGCGCTCGAGTCGCTTTTGCGTGCGAACAAGGCGCGGTGACCGCCGTGCAGTCATTCTGCACAAGGGAGCCGCAACGCCGTTCCCGCGCCCGTTTTTGATCAACAACGGGCGGCCGAGCCCCTTCGGGGTTGGAACCCCAGGTTCCCCGATCCTGCGTTGCGCCGCTTGCGGGTAGAACCACTACCCGCTGCACGACGCGCCTTGCCTCGGAAAACCTGGGGTACCAACGCGAGCGTGTACATTGATCAGTGTTTCCCTGGCGCGGCGCGCACGGGTGACTGATCAGACGCGGTAGTACTCGCGATACCACTCGACAAAGCGGGCGATACCGTCTTCCACCGCGGTCGCGGGGGCATAGCCCACGTCCTCGCGCAGAGCCTCGACGTCGGCGTAGGTGTCCGGCACGTCCCCCGGCTGCAGCGGCAGAAGATTCTTCTCGGCCTTCTTGCCCAGGCAGTCTTCCAGCACCTCGATGTAGCGCATCAGCTCCACCGGCTCGTGGTTGCCGATGTTGTACAGCCGGTAGGGTGCCGCACTCGTCGCCGAGTCGGGCTCGGCCCCGGTCCACGCGGGATTGGCCCGTGCCGGACGATCCAACGCGCGGATCACGCCCTCGACGATATCGTCGATGTAGGTGAAGTCGCGCCGATGATGGCCGTAGTTGAAGACGTCGATGGGCTCGCCCGCCAGGATCTTCTTCGTGAACAGGAACAGCGCCATGTCCGGACGGCCCCACGGGCCGTAGACGGTAAAGAAGCGCAGCCCCGTCACCGGGAGCTGGTACAGGTGCGCATAGGTATGCGCCATCAGCTCGTTGGCCTTCTTGCTCGCGGCGTAGAGGCTCAGCGGGTGGTCGACGTTGTCGTGCACCGAGAACGGCATCGTGGTGTTCGCGCCGTAGACCGAGCTGGAGCTGGCGTAGACCAGGTGCTCCACGCCGTTGTGCCGGCAGCCCTCCAGGATGTTGCCGAAGCCGACCAGGTTGGTGTCGACATAGGCCGCCGGGTTCTCCAGCGAATAGCGCACCCCGGCCTGGGCCGCCAGGTTCACCACCCGCTCCGGGCGGTGCTCGCGAAACACCCGGTCCATCGCGGCGCGGTCGGCGATGTCCTCGCGGACCTCGGTATAGCCCGGGTGGTCCTGCGTGCGCGCCAGGCGCGCCTCTTTCAGCGAGACATCGTAATAGTCGTTGAGGTTGTCAACGCCAATGACCTCGTCGCCGCGCTCCAGCAGGCGCAGGGAGAGGGCACTGCCAATGAAACCGGCGCTGCCGGTGACCAGGATTCTCATGGACGGATCATGTGCCTTATGCCGATGTTAAGCCGATGGGGGCCAGGGCAACCCACCGTAGGAGGCCAGCCCTCTGGCCGATGGGGGCCGGGACTGGCTCCCCATCGCTCAGGGGGCTGAGCTCCTACAGAGAGAGACGGGCTGAACATATGCTAGCCCCGATCGTCGGGCAGCGTGATATTCAACTCCAGGACCTCGCAGTCGCCCTCGCGGTCGACGTTCATCTGCACGGCGTCGTCGTTGACCTTCACGTACTTGCGGATCACCTGCAAAAGCTCCTGCTGCATCGCGGGCAGATAATCCGGGCCGCCCCGGGCCGCGCGCTCCCGCGCCACGATGATCTGCAGGCGTTCCTTGGCAACGCTGGCGCTTTTCTGCCGCGGCTGGCGGAAGTAATCGAAGATACCCATGATCAGCTCCCGAACAGACGTCCGAAGAAGCCCTTCTTCGGTACATCGACAAAGCGCAGGGGCCGCTCCTCGCCCAGGAATCGATCCACTGCATCCTGGTAGGCCTGCCCGGCGTCGGATTCCTCGTCCAGCACCACCGGAAGACCGGCGTTCGAGGCGTTCAGCACGGCCTGCGATTCGGGGATCACACCCAGCAGATCGATGGCCAGGATCTCCCCGACATCCTCGATACTGAGCATCTCGCCGCGCGCGGCGCGCTCCGCGGCATAGCGGGTCAGCAGCAGACGCCCCTGGATCGGCTCGCCGCCCTGTTCCACCTGCCGGGTCTTGCTGGCGAGGATGCCGAGGATGCGGTCGGAGTCGCGCACCGAGGAGACCTCGGGGTTAGTGACCACGATAGCCTCGTCGGCGAAATAGGCCGCCATCAGCGCGCCCCGCTCGATCCCCGCCGGGCTGTCGCAGATGATGTACTCGAAGTCCTCGGACAGCTCGTTCAGCACGCGCTCCACACCGTCCTGCGTCAGGGCGTCCTTGTCGCGCGTCTGCGAGGCCGGAAGGATGTACAGGTTGTCTGCGCGCTTGTCGCGGATCAGCGCCTGTTTCAGGTTGGCGTCGCCATTGATCACGTTGACAAAGTCATACACCACGCGGCGCTCGCAGCCCATGATCAGATCCAGGTTGCGCAGGCCGACGTCAAAATCGATCACGGCCGTCTTGTGGCCGCGCAGGGCCAGACCGGTGGCGATCGCGGCAGAGGTGGTGGTCTTGCCGACCCCGCCCTTGCCCGAGGTAATCACTACGATGCGTGCCATGGTGGCTGCTTCTCCTTAGGGAAACGCTAATGAATGTACGCACTCGCGCTCGAGTCGCTTTTGCGTGCGAACAAGGCGCGGTGAGCGCAGTGTAGCCGAGCTACATAAGCGAGCCGCAACGCCGTTCGCGCGCCCGTTTTCGATAACAACTGGCGGCCGAGCCCCTGCTTTGAATGGTTCGTGGGGTTGGTACCCCAGGCTCCCCGATCCTGCGTTGCGCCGGTTGCGGGTAGAACCACTACCCGCCGCACGACGCGCCTTGTCTCGGAAAACCTGGGGTACCAACGCGAGTGTGTACATTCATCAGCGTTTCCCTTAGTCGTCGCGCGATGACGTGGACCGGACCCTGTGGCCCTCACGCCGCTCGCTCAGATTTCAGCGATCTTGAGGCTTTCGCCCGCGAGTGTCACCAGCCGGTTCTCGCCGCGCTCGGACTCGGCGATATCCTCGGCCACCCGGTAATGTCCCGCGATAGACAAAAGCTCTGCATCCAGTCGCCGGCAGAAGATCCGTGCCGTGTCCAGGCCCCGCACACCGGCGAGTGCCCGCCCGCGCAGAGGACCCAGCACATGGATGTGGCCATCCGCCAGCAGTTCAGCCCCGGCGGACACCGCCCCGGTCACCAGCAGGTCGCCGCCTCGGGCGTAGATCTGCTGCCCGGAACGGACCGGGCGATCCACCACACGGGTCGCGCTGTGGACCGCGGGGGCGGCCTCGGCCAACCTGTCCGCGGATTTCTTGCCCTTCTTGCTCGGCGCCGGCTCCGGGGGCTCGCTTTCATCCAGGGGCACCTCGCCACTGGGCGCGCCACCGCGGCCACCTAGTTGCAGAACGGGCAGCACGTCGAACAGTTCGGAATAGCTCTGCAGGCGCTCGGCGACCTCGCCAGCATGCAGGCCGATCAGCTTGAAGCCCTCGGCACGCACCTGCTCGATGGTCGCCTGCAGATCGCTCTCGGGGGCCTCGGCCACCGGTTCGAGGTCCAGCACGATGGGCATGTCGCGCATCAGATCCGGGGCCTGCTCGCGGTGCGCGACCAACTGCTCCCCGAGTTGCCGGGGGTCGGTCTGGAACACACGCAGCACCGACACCAGCATCATGCGCCCTTTCAGTTCAATGGTCTGGACGGGACTCGGCGTGGCGCTCATGCGTGCGTAGGGCCCTGCTGTGAGATCGGCAATCGGGAAACACGGCCTCCGACGCGCGTCGGAAGACCGGAAAGATGCGCGCTTTATAGCGCGGACGGGGAAAGTACAGCAAGGGAGTACCGCCAAAATCGGCGGCGGATCAGTGTTTCCTTAAGATCGTGGCGGCCCCGGGATCAGCGTATTGGTGCGCCGCGCGTAGTCCGCATAGCCCGGCCGCGAGACATGCAGACGTTTTTCCAGTAACGTGACGCCCGACACACGCAGGATCAGCACGATCATCAGGACCGCCGACGGCACCGCCCACCAGCCCCCGGCAGCCAGCGCGAACAAGCCGTAGCCCACCCAGACGACGATCTCGCCGAAGTAGTTCGGGTGCCGGCTGTAGCGCCATAAACCCTGGTCCATAACCTCGCGCCGACGCGCCGGGTCGGCCCGGAAACGCGCCATCTGCGCGTCCGCGACCGATTCATACAGCGTGCCCAGCGCCCAGACCGCCACGCCCAGCGCGGCCAGCGGCCACCAGATGCTCGCGGCATTCGTCACCGCCAGCATCGGCAGGCCAATCACGGCGACCAGCGCGCCCTGCAGCCAGAAGATCGTGACCAGGCTGCGCGCACCAAAGGCCCGGTCCGACAGCCCCTCGCGCATATCGGTGTAGCGCCCGTCCTCGCCGTGACCCCAGTTGCGCCAGGTGATGAACAGCGACAGCCGCAGCCCCCACACCAGCACCGGGATCACGATCCAGAGGCCCTGCGCCGGCCAGCCCGCAAGCCCCCACCAGACCAGCGTCACGACCACGAAGCCCAGGCCCCAGAAGCGGTCGACCAGGCTGGCGTCGTGGCGCCATACGCTGCCGGCCCAGACCAGGGTCATCAGGAGCAGGCTGGCCAGAAGCCCCCAGAGAAACACCATCAGTGCTTCCATCGCGCTCAGTCCCCCGGCCGCTCGAACAGCACATGGGAGACGAACCACTCGTCCCCGCCGCTGTAGTCGAACAGCTCCGCGCAGGCCATGTAGAAGATCCGCCAGCGCTGGAACCAGAGTGCCGCCTGCTGTGCACCATAGGCGGTCTCGAACAGGGGCATCAGCGTGTCGCGGGCACGATCCTGGCGGGCCAGCCAGGCGTTGAGCGTGCGGGCGTAATGCTGCCCACCAACACGCCACTGTCGGATCACCCGCAGGTCCTCCTGAAAGTGCCGCGCGAGGTCGTCCGACGGCATCAGGCCGTCGCGGAAGAAGTACCGCCCCATCCAGTCGTGCTCGCCCTCGGACTCGAACACATAGGCGTGTTCGCGATGGGCGAACACATGCATGAAGAACCGCCCGCCGGGAGTGAGCCACCCGGCAATGCGCCGCAGCAGTTCCGGCCAGTTGCGCATGTGCTCGAACATCTCGATCGAGATCGCCCGGTCAAAGCCCGGCTCCGGCGGGGCGAACGTGTTCATGTCCGCGGTCAGGACCTCGAGATTCGCGAGCCCGAGGGCATCACGCCGGGCCTCGATAAAGGCCCGCTGGGTATTGGAGTTGGAGACGGCGGTGATCTGTGCGCCAGGGTACTGCTCGGCCATCCACAGCGACAGCGACCCCCAGCCGCATCCCAGCTCGAGCACCCGCTGGCCATCGGCAATCCCCGCGCGCTCGCAGGTCAGGCGCAGCATCGCGACCTCGGCCGCCTCGAGGGTGTCGACGCCCTCCGGCCACCAGGCGCTGGAGTACTTGAGCCGCGGGCCCAGGCACTGCTCGAAATAGGCGGAGGGGATCTCGTAGTGCTGTTCGTTGGCGATATCGGTGGACAGGGCAACGGGAGAAGCGCGCATGGATTCCATCAGGGCGTAGCGCCGCTCCATGGTCTCCTCGACCGTGCCGGAGACCTCGGCCAGGCGCTCCGCCAGCAGCAGGCGGATCCCCGCGCGCACCAGCATGTCCGGCATGCGTCCCTGCTCCGCCCACTCCATCATCCGCTGCATGCCGCATCTCCCCTTGAGTGCAACATGGACCCCGGGAAGTGTGACCGGTTCCCCCGATTCAACCCCTACGCGTCGCTGCGACGGTCTCCGTAGCCACCGCCGCCGGGTGTGCGTATCTCGATCGCATCGCCTGGCTCTACATGGCGGCGATCGCAGGCGGACATCGGCTCCTGCGTGCCGTCCGCGCGCAGGATCACGTCCTCCCCCGGCGCGCCCGGCCCGCCACCGGCGATCCCGAACGGCGGCACCCGGCGACGGTTGGACAACAGCACGACCTCCATGGCCTGGTCGAAACCGAGCCGACGGATCACCCCGTCGCCGCCTGCATAACGCCCGTGCCCGCCAGAACCACACCGATAGGCGAAGCGTTCCACCCGTACCGGGAAGCGGCTCTCCAGCACCTCGGGATCGGTCAGCCGCGAGTTGGTCATGTGCGTCTGCACCGCACTGGCCCCGGCGTAATCCGGCCCCGCGCCGGCCCCGCCGGCGATCGTCTCGTAGTACTGGTAGTCGGCGTTGCCGAAGGTCAGGTTGTTCATCGTGCCCTGGGCCGCCGCCTGCACGCCCAGCGCCCCGAACAGGGCATCGGTGACCACCTGCGACGTCTCGACATTGCCGGCCACCACCGCGGCGGGCGGCGCCGGGTTCAGCAGGCCGTCCTCCGGAATGACCAGGTCGACCGGCGCCAGGCAGCCATCGTTCAGCGGGATCGCATCCTCCAGCAGGGTGCGCAGCACATACAGCACCGCCGCGCGCACGATGGAGCTCGGTGCGTTGAAGTTGTCCCCGCGTACCGCGCTGGTGCCAGTGAAGTCGATACGCAGGCGCCGGACAGCGGGATCAGGCGCGACACGCACCTGCACTTCGGCGCCATTGTCCATCGCGTACGCAAACCGGCCGGCCTCGAGTTTCGGGATCAGCCGCTCCACGGCCTCGGCCGCGTTGTCCAGCACGTGGCCCATGTAGGCGGTCACCATGGCCGCGCCGTATTCATCCAGTAGCCGGCCCAGCTCCTCCAGTCCCTTGCGGTTGGCCGCGACCTGGGCCTCGAGGTCGGCGAGGTTCTGATCGGGGTTGCGCGCCGGCCATGGCCCCTCGCCCAGCAGCGCGCGCAGGCGGTCGCTGTCGAATACCCCGTCGCGCACCAGCCGGGTGGGCGGGATCAGCACGCCCTCCTCCTCCAGGCAGGTGGAGAACGCGGGCATGGAGCCCGGGGTAATGCCGCCGACATCCGCGTGGTGCCCGCGCGAGGCGACGAAGAACGCGGGGGCGCCGGCCGCTGCAGACGCATCCTCGGTCACCTGTTCGTCGCTATCCAGGAACACTGGCGTGACCACGGTAATGTCCGGCAGGTGGGTGCCGCCGTTGTAGGGGTCGTTCAGCACGAAGGCATCGCCCGGGCGCAGGTCGCCGGCGAACGCCTCCACCACCGCCCGTACGCTGGCCCCCATGGAGCCGAGATGGACCGGCATGTGCGGGGCATTGGCGACCAGACGGCCCTTGGCGTCGAACAGCGCACAGGAGAAATCCAGGCGCTCCTTGATGTTCACCGAGTGCGCAGTGTTGCGCAGGGTGAAGCCCATCTGGTCGGCGATCGCCATGAAGCGGTTGTTGAACACCTCCAGCAGGATCGGATCGCGCGGGACGGCCTCGGGGCTTGTTGCCGCCGCGCCCGGACGCCGCGCGCTGCCCCGCTCGCGATCCAGCCGCAGGGTCCCGTCCGCCTCGATGCACCCGGCCCAGCCGGGCTCCAGCACCAGCGTCGCGGTCGGCTCGATCACGATGGCCGGACCGGCCAGGGTCATGCCGGGCTGCAGGGACTCCCGCCGGTACAGCGGCACATGGCGTTGTTCGCCGTCGATGACCATCGCGACCGTATCCGCCTCCGGCGCAGGCCCCTGGGCCGCCGCTGCCGCCATGCGCTCCGATGCGGTCTCCCTTGGGGTGGCGATCGCCTCGGCCGTCGCGATCGCCACCACCAGCTCGCGATCCGGTGGGGCAAAGCCGTAGCGCGCGCGGTAGGCCTCGGAAAAGGCGGCCATCAACGCCGCGGGCTCGCCCGCCGGCACCTCCAGCGCGGTGTCCGATCCGGCCAGGCGCAGGTGCAGCCGCCGCTCGATGCGCATGTCCTCCGCCGCCACACCCTGCTCCGCCAGCGCGGCGCGGGCGGCCTCGGCCTGTTCCGCCAGGGCAGACTCGATCGCCCCGGCGTGCTGATCGGTTAGCGGCCACTCGAGGCTGCGTTCGCGCAGGGCGCGCAACTCGCCCAGCCCCATGCCGTAGGCGGACAGCACGCCACCGAGCGGATGAAACAGGATGTGCCGCATGCCCAGCTGCTCCGCCACGCGGCAGGCGTGCTGCCCCCCGGCGCCACCGAAACAGACCAGCGCATAACGCGAGACGTCATGCCCGCGCTGCACCGAGATGGTCTTGATCGCCTGGGCCATATGCTCCACCGCGATCTGCAGCGCGCCCTCGGCCAGGCCCTCCGGGGTCGCGGGTTCTCCCGTCGCGGCCGCCACCTCGGCGGCCAGCTCCACGAACTGTCGGCGCACCGGTTCCGGATCCAGAGGACGGTCGCGATCCGGCCCGAACACCGCCGGGAAATACTCCGGGCGCAGCCGTCCCAGCAGCAGGTTGCAGTCGGTCACGGTCAGCGGCCCGCCCTGGCCGTAGCAGGCGGGTCCGGGCTGGGCGCCGGCGGACTCGGGTCCCACGCGCAGACGGATGCCATCGAAGCGGCAGATCGATCCGCCGCCGGCCGCGACCGTATGGATATCGAGCATGGGCACACGCAGCCGTGCACCGGCCACCTCGCTCTCCTGGCGGCGCTCCAGCGTCCCCGCCAGATGGGCCACATCGGTGGACGTGCCACCCATGTCGAAGGTGATCAGGCGTTCGAAGCCGAGCGGGCGGGCGGTCTTGAGTGCCCCGACGATCCCCCCGGCCGGGCCCGACAGGATCGCGTCGCGACCGCGAAACCGCGCCGCGTCCACCAGCCCGCCATGCGACTGCATGAAGCGCAGGGGCACGCGGCCCAGCTCGCCCGCGACCTGTTCGACATAGCGGCGGAGCACCGGCGAGAGATAGGCGTCGACCACCGTGGTCTCGCCGCGCGGGACGAGCTTGATCAGTGGGCTGGTCGCGTGGCTGGTCGCGACCTCGGCAAAGCCCAGTTCACGCGCCACCGAGGCGATCGCCTGCTCGTGCGCCGGGTAGCGATAGCCATGCAGACAGACAATGGCCACGCAGCGGATGCCGTCTGCCAGCGCCGCCCGCAGCCGCGGCCGCAGCGCGTCCAGATCGACCGGGATGAGGACCTCGCCGGCCGCATTCACCCGCTCGCGCACCGGCTCCACCCGCGCGTAGACCGGTGTCGGCAGGCGGATCTCGCGGGCGAACAGCTCGGGGCGCGCCTGATGGCCGATCGCCAGCGCATCCTCCAGCCCCTCGGTGATCACCAGCAGCGTGGGCTCCCCCTTGCGCTCGAGCAGGGCGTTGGTGGCCACGGTTGTGCCCATGCGCACCTCGTGTACCACGCCCTCCGGAATGGATGCTTCGGCCGGGAGCTCCAGCAGATCGCGAATTCCCTGCACGGCCGCATCGCGGTAGGCCTCCGGGTTCTCCGACAGCAGTTTGCGGGTGTGCAGGCGCCCCGCCGGATCACGTGCGACCAGGTCGGTGAACGTCCCGCCCCGGTCCACCCAGAAATGCCAGTCTTTCGCCACTGTGGCTTGAGTCATGTCCACCGCTCTGGTTTGATCGCCCGAACTCGCGCCCCGCGGCCCGGTCGCAGGCTCCGTAATCGTCGAGCCGCCAAGGAAGCGCTGAATAAAGCCATCCTGGCTTTTTCAGCGCACGCGGCGCTACAAACGCGGTTTGCAGCTTGCTTCGGAATCAACCACCTGCGGTGGTCGATTCCGGCGGCACGTCCCTGTGCCGCAACGAAACGCTGATAGATCAACGTTTCCCTAAACGAAGGAATATCGCGCATGGACCCCATTACCCACGCCAGTCTCGGCGCCGTGATCGGCGGCCTCACCCTCGGCTCCCGCCTGGGGCGCAAGGCCGTAGTGCTGGGGGCCGGTGTCGCGCTGCTGCCCGACCTGGACGCGTTCATAGCTTACGGGGACGCGGTATCCGAGTTCATCCACCACCGGGGCTTTACCCACTCCTGGCTGGTGCAGTTGCTGGTGGCTACCGGCGTCGCGGGGCTGCTCGCAAAGATCCCGGCGACGCGGGAGATCGGCTTTGGCCGCTGGTGGCTGTTCTTCTTCCTGATCTGGGCCACGCACTCGCTGAACGACCTGCTGACCACCTACGGCACCCAGGTGCTCTGGCCGCTGCCGGTCGGCCCCCTGTCCACGGGCTCGATCTTCGTGATCGACCCGTTCTACACCCTGCCGCTGCTGGTCGCGGCGGTCGGCGCGCTGTTCTACCGCTTCGCCCCGCGCCTGCTGGTCGCCGGGCTCGTGCTGTCGACCGTCTATGCTGGCTCCGGCCTCGCACTGAAGGCGTGGATCGACCACCGCATCCAGCCCGCGCTGGCCGCAATGGAGCTGGACGACCAGCCGCGCCTGATCCAGCCGACGCCGTTCAACCTGCTGCTGTGGCGGATCACGGTCATCAACGACGACGAGTTCCTGGATGCCTGGGTCGGCATCTTCGACGAGCCGATCCGGCCCGACTTCGAACGCTTCGAACGCGGCGACCAGGAGCTTCGCGAGGCCGCGCTGGCCCTGGACGACGGGCAGCGCCTGCAGTGGTTCTCCGGCGATTTCCTGCGCTTTCATCGCGCCACGCATGACGAGGGCCCCGACCGGCTCGTGGTCACCGACATCCGCCTGGGGGTCCCCGGCTTCTTCCCGTTCGGCTTCGAGATCGCGGAGGAGCGCAACGGCGACTGGGAGCCGATTACCTCGCGTGCAATCGGCGAACTGCCCCGGCGCGACAGCCTCGATGCCCTCGGCGGCATGCTGCAGCGGATCGTCGATCCCGAGGGTGCGCCCTGCATCATGGACCTGGGCGATCCGGCCTACGCGATCACCGAGCCGCCCCCGCGCTGCCGCATGGATGGACGCACGTCGCCTCCCGCCGGGGGCGCGCACGACATGCCGTGAGTCAGGGCGAAGCCATGATGCCCGGGGTGCCCGGCCCGCCACCGGCCTGCGAACTGTGCGGCCGGTCGATGGACGACCTGACACGACATCACCTGATCCCGCGCAAGCAACACCGGCGCAAGCGCATCCGGCGCCTGTTCAGTCGCAGCGAGCGCGAACAGCGGATCCTCTGGGTTTGTCGCCCCTGCCACGACCACATCCACAAGCACTTTGACGAGCAGACCCTGGCCGAGCGTCTGAACACCGCGGAGGCACTGCTCGCCGAGCCGGTCGTGCAGGACTTCGCCGTCTGGATCGCGCGCCACCCGCCCGGCTTCAAGCCGCGTAGCTAGGGAGACGCTGACTTAATCGCACGTCCGCGCTCGAGTCGCTTTTGCGTGCGAACAAGGCGCGGTGACTGCCGTGCAGTCATTCTGCACAAAGGAGCCGCAACGCTGTGCGCGCGCAAAAGCGGCCGAGCCCCTGCGTTCAATGGCTTGTGGGGTTGGTGCCCCCTGTTCCCCGATCCTTCGTTGCGCCGCTTGCGGGTAGAACCACTACCCGCTGCGCGACGCGCCTTGTCTCGGAAAACAGGGGGCACCAACGCGGACGTGCGATTAAATCAGCGTCTCCCTAAAGCAGCTGGATCTTAGAGCTCCCGCAGCCCCAGTACGTCCTGCATGTCGTACAGGCCGTGTTCGGCACCAGCCAGCCATACCGCCGCACGCACCGCCCCCGAGGCGAAAATCCCGCGGTTGGAGGCCTTGTGGGTGATCTCGATGCGTTCCCCCTCGCCGGCGAACAGCGCGGTGTGTTCGCCCACGATGTCGCCGGCACGCACGGTCGCGAACCCGATGGTGCGCCGGTCACGCGCCCCGGTCTGGCCCTCGCGGCCGTAGACGGCGTCGTGCTCCAGGTCGCGCCCCAGGACCTCGGCCACCACCCGGCCGAGCTTCAGGGCCGTGCCCGAGGGGGCATCCACCTTGTGCCGGTGGTGCGCCTCGAGGATCTCGACATCCACGCTGTCGCCCAGTGCGCGGGCGGCCAGCTCCACCAGCTTGAAGGTCAGGTTCACACCGACGCTCATGTTCGGCGCATAGACGATGCGCATCGCCCCGGCCGCGTCACGCAGCCGCTGCTCCTGCGCGGCATCCAGGCCCGTGGTACCGATCACCAGCGCCTTGCCGTGCGCGCGGCACAGATCCAGGTGCTGCATGGTCGCCGCGGGGCTGGTGAAGTCGATCAGCACGTCGAAGTCATCGGCCACGGTCGCCAGGTCCTCGACCAGCTGGACCGGGGCCGCAGATCCCACCGGCGTACCGAGATACTCGCTGCCCGGCCGCTCGCTCGCTGCCCCCAGCGTGCCTTCGGGGTGATCCTCGACGGCCTGCACCAGGTTTTGCCCCATGCGCCCGGCGGCGCCTGCCACTGCCACTCGAATCATTGCCGTGTTCCCTTCGTTTCTGTTCATTCCCAGCCCGCGAAGACTACGGAAGATCCCGGGCATACGCGAGGAAGACCCCGTGGCCGCCGGATTCGAACTCCAGCCAGATCAGGGGCAGGTCAGGGAAGGCCTCCTCCACCGCAGGCTGGCTGTTGCCGACCTCGACGATCAGCGCGCCGTCCTCGGTCAGATGGCGGCGCGCATCCGCCAGGATGCGGCGCACGAGGTCGAGCCCGTCCTCGCCGGCGGCCAGGCCCAGTTCGGGTTCGTGGCGGTACTCTTGCGGCAACTCGGCCATGTCGCGGGCATCGACATAGGGCGGATTGCTCACGATCAGGTCGTAGCGATCCTCCGGCCCCAGCGCCTCGAAGACATCGGAGTGCCGCAGCTGCACGCGGTCGCCGACGTCATGGCGCTCGATGTTGCGCGCCGCGACGGCCAGCGCCGGTTCGGAGACGTCACTCAGATCGACCTGTGCCTGCGGCAGGGCCAGCGCCGTGGCGATGCCGATGCAGCCGCCACCCGTGCACAGATCCAGCACGCGCTCGACCGACTCGGCCTCGATCCACGGCTCGAAGCCGACCGCGATCAACTCCGCCAGGGGCGAGCGCGGCACCAGTACATGCTCGTCGACAAAGAACGGCAGCCCGGCAAACCAGGCCTCGCCGGTCAGATAGGCCGCCGGCTTGCGTGTCTCGATGCGCGTGCGCAGCACCGCAATCACCCGCGTGCGTTCGGCCTCGCTCAGGTTCGACGACCACCAACTCTCGGGCAGATCCAGCGGCAGATGCAGCGCATGCAGCACCAGCCAGGCGGCCTCGTCGAAGGCGTTGTCCGTCCCGTGGCCGAAGCTCAGCCCGGCCGCGCGAAACTGGCTCGCGCCAAAGCGGATGAAGTCGCGCAGCGTGCGCAGTCCTGTGGTGGATTCCATCTGGGCCTTTCCCATTGGCGTGGGGGCCGTCATCATACCGGCTCGCTATCATCCCGTGCGCCCGAACCGAGTATCCCGATGAGTGCCATTGATCCCTGGCTGGCCCGAACTTCCCACCTGCTGCCGCAGCACGCGATGTCCCGGGTGGTGCACCGCCTGGCGCGGATCGAAAGCCCGCGCGTCCAGCCGCTACTGCGCTGGTTCGTGCGCCATTACGGGCTGAACATGGACGAGGCGGTGGAACCCGACATTGCGGCCTACCCCAGTTTCAATGCCCTGTTCACGCGGGCGCTGCGCGAGGACGCCCGCCCCCTGGCGGGTGACGACAACACGGTCGTCAGCCCCGCCGATTCCCGGGTCAGCGCGGCCGGACGCATCGAGGCCGGCCAGATCTTTCAGGCCAAGGGCCATCACTACACGGTGCTGGAGCTTCTGGGCGGGGAAGAAGACCTTGCCGAACCGTTTCGGCATGGCCACTTCGTGACGCTCTATCTGTCGCCGCGGCATTACCACCGGCTGCACATGCCGCTGACCGGCACGCTGACCCACATGCTGCATGTGCCCGGTCGGCTGTTCTCGGTCGCACCGCGCATCGTGCGCCATGTCCCGCGCCTGTATGCCCGCAACGAGCGCGTGGTGGCCTGCTTCGACACGCATTTCGGGCCGATGGCCGTCGCCCTGATCGGGGCCCAGAACGTCGGCTCGATCGAGACGGTCTGGGCGGGCGAGGTGACGCCCCCGGCCGGGCAGCCCTACAGCTGCAGCGAATACCCGGATCGCGACATCACGCTCGAGCGCGGGGCCGAGATGGGGCGCTTCAACCTCGGCTCGTCGGTGGTCCTGCTGCTGCCGGATCATCCGCTGGAGCTGGGGGCGCACCTGACGCCGGAGACCGAGGTGCAGGTTCGCGGCGCCCTCGGCCGTTTCTACTAGCCTCCGCCTGCCGGCCGGTTTCCGCACCAGTGCCTTACTATGCAGCCCCGCCTGTGGTCAATTGCCAGCGCCGATGAGGCTGGGCCTGGTTCGGCATCCGGGGTTTACGTGCCTTCGGTCCGCATACTGCCGTGCGCTCACTCGCGAGCGCGCCGCGAGGTACTTTCTTGCTTGCCCAAGAAAGTACCCAAAGAAGGGCACCCGGATTCCGCCCGGGGACCTTGCTCCAGGGCCCTCGGGCCGGCGGCGCTGAAACTCGCTGCGCTACGCTCCGCTCAGACAGTCAGCGCCTCTCTTCCGGCCCGAGGACCCTTCCGCAAGGGGCTTCATACGGGGGGATAAGGTCAAGACAACGGCGGTCCTGACGCTCGTGCCAATGGATGGAGGCAAGGTATTCCGACATCCTGGGCACGCGCGGCCTGCGGCCCTGGCGTGCCGCGCCCGCCAGCGGGCGCCAAGACCCATCGTAGGATGTGATGAGCGCAGCGAATCGCATCAGGATTAACCCCGACGTCGGAGCGGTGCGTTTCGCTGCGCTCAACGGCACCCTACGGCATACGGGATAGCCAGAAGCGCTGGAACACGACTGGTTTTGACCTTCCCTCCCGATATGAGCCCCTTGTGGAGGGCGTGACAGGCCGGGAGAAGGCGCTGACTGTCTGAGCGGAGCGACAGCGCAGCGAGTTTCAGCGCCGCCGGCCTGGCGCGTCCGGAGCAAGGTCCCCGGGCGAATCCCGGGCGTGTTTCTTGGTTACTTCTTTGCACGAGCAAAGAAGTAACTCGGGGTGCGCTCGCGAGTGAGCGCTTGGCGGGCGGCGGACCGAAACCACCGTAAACACTGAAAGACGAACCAGGCCCAGCCCTAGAGCGCAGGGCGCGACGAAGCGCGGTCAGTCGTGGGCGGCGGCGGGCGGCAGCTGGATGAAATGCTCGCGGTAGACGCGGAGTTCGTCGATGGAGTCGCGGATGTCCTGCAGCGCCTGGTGCGAGGCGTTCTTCTGCAGCTTCGAGAGAACGTCCGGTGCCCAGCGCCGGGCCAGCTCCTTGAGCGTGGAGACGTCCAGGTTGCGGTAGTGGAAATAGGCCTCCAGCTCCGGCATCAGGCGCGCCATGAAACGCCGATCCTGGCAGATGGAGTTCCCGCACATCGGCGAGGCCCCCTTCGGAACATAGTCGGACAGGAAGTCGATGGTCTCGCGCTCGGCGGCGGCCGCATCCGTACTGCTGTGACGGATGCGCTCGATCAGGCCGGAGGCCCCATGCGTGCTCCGATTCCATTCGTCCATCGCATCCAGCACATCGGGCGGCTGGTAGATCGCGAGGACCGGCCCCTCCGCCAGGATATTCAGCTCCTTGTCGGTGATGATGGTCGCTACCTCGATGATGCGGTCGTTCTGGGGATCCAGCCCGGTCATCTCGAGGTCGATCCAGATCAGGTTTTCGGCGCTCGCTGCCATGCCCGCTCCTTTCCTGTGCGCTCGAAGTCTATCATCATGGTTCAGGTCGCCGCTGACGGTATTGCGCAGCCATGCCATTCGATCGGCGTCTTCCCGGGGCCCTGCGGCCCCGCTGGACCCATCCCCACAGAGGAGGGAATCATGCGACTGATCACCACAAGCCTTGCCGCCCTGACACTGGGACTCGGACTGCCCCTGGGTACCGTGCACGCGGATGACATCCAGAAGGGCAACAACCTGCATCAGGACAACTGCATCAGCTGTCATGCCGACATGGTCGGTGGCGACGGTACCGACCTGTACACGCGCGACAATCGGATTGTCGGCGACTACGACCACCTCGTGCGGCAGGTGAACAACTGCAACGCGCAACTGGGCACCAACTGGTTTGACGACGAGATCAACGCGGTGGTGGCCTACCTCAATTCGGAGTACTACCAGTTCGATGAGTGATCTAAAGACCAAGCACTGCCAGGCCTGCGAAGGATTTACCGAGCCGATGTCACGCGAGGACGCCGAGCGCGGTCTCGGCCAGCTGGACGGCCACTGGGGCATCGACGAGGCCGGCCACAGCATCCAGCGAAGCTTCAAGTTCAAGAACTTCCACGAGACCATGGCATTCGTGAACGCGGTGGCCTGGATCGCACATATCGAGGACCACCACCCGGACATGGCGGTGGGCTACAACCGCTGCTCGGTGCAGTTCTCGACCCACGCGGTGGGCGGTCTGACGGAAAACGACTTTATCTGCGCCGCCCGCATCGATGCGTTGTTCGACTAGCCCGCTGACTGGCACGAAACCGGCACCGACCGGTCCGCACTCTTGAGCCGGACCGGTCGGGTTCATGCCCGGCACAACCAGATGGCCGACATCGCGGCGCCGGAGGACGCGGAGCCGCGCCGAAT
Organism: Thioalkalivibrio sp. ARh3; assembly: GCF_000377265.1. Taxonomy (NCBI): domain Bacteria; kingdom Pseudomonadati; phylum Pseudomonadota; class Gammaproteobacteria; order Chromatiales; family Ectothiorhodospiraceae; genus Thioalkalivibrio; species Thioalkalivibrio sp. ARh3. Next base: position 855,717 of record NZ_KB897947.1, on the reverse strand, counting down.
CCGCCTGCACCGGCGCCTGAAGGATCTCGCCTGTGGTGATCGCGTGGAGCTGGACGCGGGCGGCGAGCAGGTTCAGCGGCGCCTGCCCCGGGATAACACCCTGGTGCGCCAGGACGGCTTTGGCCGACGCAAGGTCATCGCGGCCAACATCGACACCGTCTGGATCGTGATCGCACCCTCTCCAATGCCGGCGCGCTACCTGATCGACCGCTTCCTGGTCGCGGTGTACAACCTGCCGGCACGGCCACGGATCCTGGTGAACAAGCAGGACACGGGACCTGCCGCGCCCTCGGAGTGGCTGGCCCCCTACGCCCATCTGGACCTGGACCCCCTGCATGTCAGTGCCCGCAGCGGCTACGGACTGGACGCCCTGGCCGAGGCCGCCCGGGGGCATACCAATATCCTGATCGGGCAGTCGGGTGTGGGCAAGTCCTCGCTGATCGCCGCGCTGCTGGAGCGCCATGGCAGCGGCGAGATCAAGCTTCCGGAAACAGGGGATCTCGCCGCATCCGGCGAGGGCCGCCACACGACGGTCACGGCGCAGTGGTATCCACTGACGGGGGGTGGTGCCTGGATCGACTCGCCGGGCGTGCGCGACTTTACGCCGGAACTGGAATCCATCGACGCGCTGGTGCGCGGGTTTCCGGATATCGAGGCGCTTGGCGAGGGTTGCCGTTTCCGCAACTGCCGCCACCAGACCGAACCCGACTGCGCGGTACGGGACGCCGTTGATCAAGGCCCCCTGCCTGCTGCACGGCTCGATGCCTGGAATGCGCTATTGGAGACGCTGGAGAAACACTGATTCTCCGAGCAACCCCGGCAGAACGACTAGAACGTCAGTCCCATCTCCACGCCGACCACCGAGGATGACGGGTCGCGGGTGCTCTCGAAATCGAGGCGGTCGGACATCCAGTCGCTTGAGGTATTCAGCGAGTAGTCGTCGTAGTACAGGCTCAGCGACAGTTCGGACTGGTTCTGCAGACGCAGACGGCTGTCGATGCTGAGATAACCCGCGCTACGACCGAGCTCGCGATGACGGGTCCCGTAGCCAAAACCCAGTGCATCATCCTCGCCCGCCAGCGACTGGCGCACGCCGACCCGGAACTGGCTGTCAAAGCGGCCGGACGCAAAGGTCGGCCCAAAGCTGAAGTCGGTGAAATAGGCCGTGGACTCGCTCTCCGGGCCCAGGTCGGACCATCCCGGACGGGTCTCCATGCCCAGCCCCAGATTCAGGCCATAGCCGAATCCGGCACCCAGCTCCTGGTGATAGGCCCCTTCCACCTCGAACAGGCGGCTGGAGAGGACGCCCATACTGGACTCCTCACCGGGCAGGCCACCGGTGGTCTCGGTGCGCAACGTCAGCTGATAGCGCCAGTCGCGACTCGCCGAGGCGGGCTCCGGGTCGGTCATCGGCAGGACGTTCGGCGCAGAGCGGCCCGCACCACCGACCGGCTCCATGCCCACCGGGTCCACCACGGTCCCGCGCTCGGATTCGTACTCGGCTTCATCGACACGATCCGGGTCGCCAAGCGTCGACTCGGTACTCGTGGGGGTATACGTCAGGGAATAACGGTCATCGGCGTGCGCCACGCTGGTCGCGGCGAAGCCGAACCACACGGCCAGCGCTAGCGGTGCCAGCGCGTACGGCACGCGAGCAGGCACCAGCCTCGGGCTGTTGCCTCGCGCTGCTTGCCTGGCTTCACCGTGATGATTCCGTCGCGTCACGCCGTATCGTCCGTGTTGTGTTCTCTCGATCAGCCCGGGGGCCAGCTCAGCGCGCGACCGCCCAGTACGTGCATGTGTACATGGTAGACCGTCTGGCCACCGTCTTGGTTGCAGTTCATCACGGTTCGATAACCGTTTTCCGCAAATCCGCGATCGCGTGCGATCTGTGCCGCAACATGCGCCATGTGCCCAATGACCGGCGCCGTCTCGGCGGTGAGTTCGTTCAGGGTGGCGATGTGCTGTTTCGGGATCACCAGCACATGCGTCGGGGCCTGGGGATTCAGGTCTTCGAAGGCCAGAACCTGGTCGTCCTCGAACACGACCTTCGCCGGGATCTCCCCCGCGACGATCTTGCAAAAGATGCAGTCGGCCATCTTCTTCTCCTAAACGACGCGCGGATTTATATCAGGGAATGGTAATGGCTTCAACGCGCCAACGGCGCAGGCGGCTCAGTACTCGCGACGCCCGGACAGGGCATGCGCAAGGGTGCCCGCATCGATGTACTCGAGCTCGCCGCCGGTAGGGATCCCCTGCGCGATGCGCGTGGCACGAATGCCGTGACGCGCGGCCATTTCGGCCAGGTAGTGCGCGGTGACCTCGCCCTCGACCGAGGTATTGGTCGCCAGGATCAGCTCGCGCACGCCATCCTCCTGCAGACGCGCTTCCAGCCGATCCAGCCCCAGCTCTTCGGGGCCAATACCGTCCAGCGGCGACAGCCGGCCCAGCAGGACGTGGAAGCGGCCGGTGAAGTCGGTCGCCGACTCGATGGCCATCACATCGCCCGGACTCTCGACCACGCAGACCACGCCCGGGTCGCGTTCGGGATCGGCGCAACGAGAACAGACCTCGGCCGTGGTCAGCGTACGGCACACCTGGCAGTGCCCGACGCGCTCGACCGCCTGATCGACTGCGCGCGCCAGCCGGCGCGCACCGTCACGGTCACGCTCCAGCAAGTGCAGCGCCATGCGCCGCGCGGATTTGGCACCGATGCCCGGCAGGCATCGCAGCGCCTGCACCAGCTCGTCGAGTTCAGCGTCCATTCGGGATCGGGACAGACGCGGTCAGAACGGCAGCTTCATCCCGGCCGGCAGGCCCATGCCCTGGGTCAGGCTGCCCATGCGCTCCTGGGTGGTGGACTCGACCTTCTGCACGGCGTCATTGATGGCCGCGGCCACCAGGTCCTCGATCATGTCGCGGTCGTCATCCAGCAGGCTGGGGTCGATCTTGACCCGACGCACCGCGTACTTGCCGGTCATGACAACGCTGACCAGACCGCCACCCGCCTGGCCCTCGATCTCCATCTCGGCCAGTTCGGCCTGCACCTTCTGCATGTCTTCCTGCATCTTCTGGGCCTGTTTCATCAGGCCACCCATGCCACCTTTCATCATGTTTTCACTCTCCTGCCCCACGCCTCGCGCGGGGGTCAATCGTTCAATTTAGTGCGCCGCAGGCGGCGCCTCGCCCGACGGGGAGTCGCCCCCACAGTCCTCACGAATGCGCACCGTGCCCAGTTCGGCCCCGAAGGCCTCGCCCAGGGCCTGTACCACCGGGTCCTCGCGCATCGTCGTCTCGGCGCTAGCCTGACGCTCGGCTGCGTCTGCCGCAAGCCGCGCGGCGGGCGTGGCCTCCGATGGCTGTGTCTGGTCGACAATCTCCAGCCGGACCGAGTGCCCGAGGCGTTCTTCCAGAGCCTCCTTCAGGCGCACCCGGGTCCGCTCGGTATACAGCGTACCCGGAGCCAGGGCGATCACGACGCCTTCGTCATCCAGCTTCTTCAACTCGCCGTGCCGCGCGAGTTCGCGCACCGTCCCGGTCGGCAGGCCTTCCGTAAAGCGATACCAGTCAAAGGCCCCGGAATCCGGCTCCCGGACCACGGACGGCGCAGCGGCCGCTGGCGCCGGGGACGTGGCGGGCTCGGCGTCCCGGGGCGATTGCGCGGCGGTCGGCCCGATAGCCGGGCCGGGTTCCGGCTCGCGCACCTGTTCCTGTACCCGTTCGCGCGACGATTCTGGCACGGGGGGCGGAGTCGGTCGCGCCCCCGTGGTGTCCGGCCGGGCCGCGGCCGAATCCCCACCCTGGCCGGATCGCGGCGCGGCCAGGGTCCCGCCCGGGCGCTCGTTGGGGACAGCGCCCTCACCGGGCGCTTCCGGCCGAAAGGCCAGCAGGCGCAGCAGGGTCATTTCCACCCCCATCTGCGCATCCGGCGCCCAGGGCAGATCGCGGGCACCGTGGATCAGGATCTGGTAGGTCAGCTGCACGCTCTCCGGATCCACCCGTGCGGCGGTCTCGCGCGCCCAGAGTCGGGCAGCATCCTCGTCCGTATCCACGCCATCACCACGAACCACCTGCTCCACCGCTACGCGATGCGCCAGGCCTGCGAGCTCGTCCAGCAGGCGAGCCCAGTCGGGGCCCAATTCCTTGAGTTCCTGCAGCCCCCGCATCAGGCCCGGTCCATCGCCGGCAAATACCGCATCCAGCAGCCCGGTCAGGCGGGTTCGCGGCAGCAGGCCCAGCATGTCGCAGGCATCGGCCTCGGTCAGGCGATCGCCACCGTAGGCGATGGCCTGGTCGGTCAGGCTCAGCGCATCGCGCATGGAGCCCTCGGCCGCCTCGCCCAGACGCAGCAGTGCGCCCGGTTCGGCCTGCAGGCCTTCGGCCTCGAGGATGCGCGTCAGGTGCTCGGCAATCAGCGCCGGCGGCATCGGCTTGAGGTTGAACTGCAGGCAGCGTGACAGCACGGTGACCGGCAGCTTCTGCGGATCCGTGGTGGCGAGCAGGAATTTGACGTGATCCGGCGGCTCCTCCAGCGTTTTCAACAATGCGTTGAAACTTTTCTCGGAGAGCATGTGTACCTCGTCAATCAGGTACACCTTGAACCGGCCTGCGGTCGGCGCATACGAGACGTTGTCCAGCAGCTCGCGGGTATCGTCCACCCGGGTGCGCGACGCGGCATCGACCTCGATGAGATCCAGATGCCGGCCCTCCGCGATCTCGACACAGGAGCGGCATTCACCGCAGGGGGTCGGCGTGACGCCTGATTCGCAGTTCAGGCAGCGCGCGAGGATGCGGGCGATCGTGGTCTTGCCCACGCCGCGCGTCCCGGCAAACAGGTAGGCATGGTGCAGACGATCCCCGCTCAGGGCATTGGCCAGGGCACGTACCACATGCGGTTGCCCGACCAGGTCCTCGAAACGACCGGGGCGCCATTTGCGGGCCAGAACCTGGTGACTCATGCCTCCCCCGTCAGTGCAGTCTTGCGCGTGCCCGCGTGCGGGGCCATCACCGCAGGAATCGGGGCCGCAGGGAAAAGGTGGTGGCCCGCACCCGCCACACCCCGGCGCCCGACGCAGCTGCTACCGTTGCTCCCTTCCGGGCCTGGCGGGGTTCACAGCCTGTCGTCGCGAGGGGACTGATACGGACCACCATAACGCGGTCCACGAATCGAGATGAACTCGAAATCGGGATCGCAAGCTTCCGGGTTTGTCCGGGTGACGTCAAGCATACCCAATAGTCGTAAACTAATGACGCAATAGAAACATAAAACTGGATCAATCAACGATCAGCCCTTAGCCTGATCCCCGTAGTCGGGAACTACCCCGACCGAACAGAAATCTGCATCCCTGACTGACGACAAGATTAAGAAGGAGGACCCCCTATGGAACTCGAGAATCGTGAAGGCCAGCGCGTACCGGAAGTCACCTTCCGCTGCCGCAAGGACAACGACTGGAACGACGTGCGCTCGGAAGACCTGTTCAAGGGTCGCAACGTGGTCGTTTTCGCCCTGCCGGGCGCGTTCACCCCGACCTGCTCCTCGGCCCACGTGCCGCGCTACAACGAGCTGGCGCCGGTGTTCAAGAAGCACGGCATCGACGAGATCGTCTGCATCTCGGTCAATGACGGCTTCGTGATGGAGGCCTGGCAGGCCGACCAGCAGGCCGACCGCGTGACCTTCATCGCCGACGGCAACGGCGAGTTCACCGAGCAGATGGGCATGCTGGTCGACAAGAGCGACCTCGGCTTCGGCTGGCGCTCCTGGCGCTACTCCATGCTGGTGCGCGACGGCGTGATCGAGAAGCAGTTCATCGAACCGGACGAGCCGGGCGACCCCTTCGTGGTCTCCGATGCCGACACCATGCTCGCCCATGTCGCGCCGGATGCGGCCTGCCCCGAAGACGTGGTCGTCTTCACCAAGCCGGGCTGCCCGTACTGCGCCAGCGCCAAGGAGATGCTGGAGAACGCCGGTCTCGACTATGAAGAGATCGTACTGGGTCGCGACGCCAGCCTGCGCAGCCTGCGCGCCGCCACCGGTGCGATGACCGTGCCGCAGGTGTTCGTCGGCGGCCACCGCATCGGCGGCTCGGACGATCTGCAGGAGTGGATCTCCCGCGAAAAGCGGGCGGCGTAAGCCGTCTCTGCCCCTCGGGGCGGGTTCTGTCCCGCCCCGGGTGGTCACCCGGAACATGGGTGGCCATCCGTGTCCGGATGCCCGCACAGACGGACGTCCGGACACGGATGGCAGATCCTGGCGCCCGCGCGAAACGCGGCCGTTATGTAACACTTTCACCGAAACCTTCAAGGAATCGAAATGGAACACTACGACATCATCGTGATCGGCGGCGGCAGCGGCGGCTTGGCAGTGGCCGAGCGCGCCGCGCCGCACGGCGCACGCGTGGCCGTGTTCGATCCGAAACCGCTCGGCGGCACCTGCGTGAACGAAGGCTGCGTGCCGAAAAAGCTTACCTGGTATGCCGCAGAACACGCCGCTCAAGCCCGCGGGGCGCATGAATTCGGCGTGGATGTCGAGATCAAGGGCATCCGCTACGCCGATCTGGCGAACCAGCGCCAGGCCATGCTGAAGGACCTGAACCAGTTCTGGGCCGGGTACCTGGAAAAGCTGGACGTAACCCACATCCCCGAGCGGGCCCGACTGGCCGACAGGAACACGGTGGTCACTGACAGCGGCACCGAATACACCGCCGAACGCATCGTGCTGGCGATGGGCGGCGCCCCGATCGTGCCGCCGCTGGACGGCGCCGAACTGGGTGCAACCTCGGACGACTTCTTCGAGTGGACCGAGTTGCCGGCCTCCATCGCGGTGATCGGCGCCGGCTACATCGGCCTGGAAATGGCCGGGATGCTGCGCTCCCTGGGCGTGAAGACCGACGTGGTCGCGATGGAAGACCGCGTACTGGAGATGTTCGACCCGATGATCTCGCACGTACTGGACCAGCACATGGAGCACCAGGGCATGGGTCGCCATCTGGGCGTGAAGGTCGCCGGCCTGGGCGGCAAGCCCGGCGCGGTGACCGTCAAGCTCGAGGGTGGCCAGGAGCTGGGCCCGTACGAGAAGGTGCTGTGGGCGGTGGGCCGCAAGCCCGTCACCGGCGATATGGGACTCGAAGACGCCGGGGTCGAACTCGCCCCTGACGGCACCGTCCCGGTGGACGAGTGGCAGGCGACAAACGTCGACGGCATCTACGCCCTGGGTGACATCATTGGCAAGGGCCCGCTGACCCCGGTTGCGATCGCGGCCGGTCGCCGACTGGCAGACCACTGGTATGCCCCGGAGAGGAAGCCGGTGCCGGTGGACTACGACCAGATCCCGACGGTCACCTTTACCCACCCGACCGCCGGCATGGTCGGGCTGACCGAGCCGCAGGCCGTGGAACGGTTCGGTAAGTCGGTGCGCGTCTACGAAACCCAGTTCGGCGGTCTGGACCGCGCATTTGCCGAGGGAGACGTCCCGCCGGTTGCGATGAAGCTGGTCTGTGCCGAAGAGAATGAAAAGGTCGTCGGCATCCACATGATCGGCGCGCACGTGGACGAGATGCTGCAGGGCTTTGCCGTGGCCGTGCGCATGGGCGCGACCAAGCGCGACCTGGACCTGACCATCCCGTTGCACCCGACCAGCGCCGAGGAACTGGTGACCCTGAAGGAGTCCCGCCCGGGCCGCCAGGAGGGACTGGCGGAGGCCGAGGCCGCTTGAACAAAAGCCCGTCCGCAAACGACAAAACGCCGCCCCTGTGCAAAGCGCCGGGGCGGCGTGCCCGTGTTGCCCTGGGATCCGGCGGTCCGGAGCTGCTCGATCGCCAATACCCGTCAGGCCTCCGTAGCGGCCTGCACTGGACTAGAAGCGCCAGCCCAGCGAAGCCGTAAAGGCGTCGACCTGGTAGTCGCTGTCGAAGTCATAGCGCTCGTACTCGGCACGAATCAGGAATGCATTCAGGTTGACCTGCATCCCGACACCGTAGACCGGATCGAACCCGTCCTGACTGCGCAGTGTACGACCCTCGTCTCCCAGGTTTCCGCGCACATCTGCGTCCCATTTCGCCGCACCGACCTTCGCGAAGGCCTCCACATACGGCCCGATCGGCAGCTTGCCAAGGACGCTGGCGCCGTAGGCCGTGGAACGGACAGTCGAGTGCGCACCGTCCTCGTCCCCGCGGAGGTGGACCTCGCCGAGGTCGGTATAAAATCCTTCGACCGCGAAGTACTCATTGAAGTTATAACCCACAAACCCGCGCCAGACATTGTCATCGTCATCGATGCTGTAATCCGACGTCCCGGAACCGATGAAATCGGCGACCTCGTCGCTATCGTTCTTCAGTGAACTGAAACCGGTACCCAGCCCCATATATACACCTGTCGTGCGGTCGCGCTCTTCTCCCGTGCGCTCCCGGTCCTGTTGCTGACCCTGCTGCTGCGCCAGCACGTTCTGGGAACCGAACAGAACGAGCGTCGACACCGCAACACTGGCAATCAGATATCGTTTCATCTTCATCTCCTTAGCATTTGCAATTCCTGTCCGAAAACGGAAAACGAAAAACGAACGGAGATGATTCTTGACGCAATCAAGGCACTTCGAAAGGTTCGATTATTGAACCCAATCATATTAAACGACCGGACATTACGATGAGCCGAAGAATCATTGACCCAGTGCACACGGCACCTTGGCTCACGATGTCCCTCGCACACATGCGGAGGCGCACTGATATGATGGCGTTCCCCATAAACGCAAAAAAAGCTGGGGCGCGGATGACCACCCGCTCGTGGCCACCCGCGCCCCAGCCTTCTGGGTTGACTCACTACGAGCTAATCAAAACGAATGGGATTGCCATCCCGGTGTTCGTCGTAGTAGTCATCTTCGTACTGCTCTTCGTTCTCTTCTTCTTCGCGCTGCACGTCGTCATCGTCGTCGCGCTCATCTTCAATCCATCCGCGCGCTTCGTCGCCGGATTCCTCGACCGCATCCACTGCATCTTCAACCGTCTCGTCGAAGCCGTTACCGGCGTCGTCCGCCGTATCCGGATCGGAGCAGGCCGCCAGGAACAGCAGCCCGGCGGCTGCCAGGCCCATGCCAGCCCAGCGGAGACCAGGATCCCTATGGGTTCTCTTCATTACGCACCTCGTCCATCAGCTCGTTGATCCTGGCCGCGATCTTTTCCCGGCTCTCGCCGTACTTTTCGCGGATTCGGGCGGCCAGCTCTTCCACATTGCCTTCGGCCTCCATTACTTCATCGTCAGTCAGGCGGCCCCATTCCTGTTTCAAACGCGCTTTCAGGCGCTCACTACGGCCGATCCTCTGATCTCTATTCATGCTTCGCCCTGCTGCGTTTAATGTGCGTTTTCGTCGGTGGGTACGAAAGGCTATGCCGACCATCCAAAGATGACATTAACGTGTAGACAAATGCTGCTCCGAAGATCAAAAAGTGAGAACCGAGACAAGCTGCTGGCCTCGGCCCGCGCAAAAGCGCGGACCATGCCCTAGACTTCAGGCGCGAGTACAACCGAAAAAGGAGTGGACGATGCTGGGATGGGCACTGATGTTCTTGATCGTCGGGATCGTGGCCGGCGTGCTGGGCCTGAGCGGCATTGCCGGGGCGGCGACCAACATCGCCTGGATTCTGTTCGTGGTGGGCCTGATCCTGGCGGTCATCTTCTTCATCACGGGGCGCCGCCCCCCGCTTTAGGGAGCCCCTGATTGAACCGCGCATCCGCGCTCGAGGCGAAGTGAAGCCTCGACAACGCCCGGCCTCGCGTCGGGCGTTTCGTTTTCGGGCCATGGGGCGCGAGATCAGTGCTGCCGCACCCCGTTTGCCTCGCAGTCCGCATCGGCCGGATTGAACCCGGAGAAACGCACCAGCCCGTCCAGATCATGGATGCGGATTGCCCCGTCACCGGTGCGAACGAGATCCCACTTTCGCAGCAGGCTGAACGACCGGATCACATGCACCGCGGACATGCCCAGCGCATCCCCCAGCAAACCCTGACTCATGGGGAGCCACACCTCCTGTAACGGGCGCTGCAGTCGAACCTTCATCTCGAGAATACAACCTTCCGGCAGCGTCATCGCGGACGGCTTTGTTGTTGCGCCAGGTGATCGTGTCACGCAACGAAACACGGGTGTTACCTTGCGTAACACGCATCAAGAAAGTCGTACATCCAAACGACTGATTCCCAATACTGGCCACTCTTGGCGTACTTTTTGCTAGGAATGGGTGATTTCGTGAACCCGTTCACCCAGGGAAATGCGCCACCGCCATGACCGATGCGCTTGACAGCACCCGGGAGTTCCTCAGCGCCCACGCCCCGTTCGACCAGCTCGAACCCGACGCGCTGGACTTCCTGCTGCCGCGTCTGGAGAGCCGCTTCTACGCACGCGGGGCCCGTATCACCGACCCGGATGCCGGCCCCGCACGCCGCTTCCACATCATCCGCCAGGGCCGTATCCGTGGCGAGACCCCCAGCGAAGACGAGCAGCTCTCGGGCAAGGCCTGGGAACTGATCCCCGGCGAGTGTTTCCCGATCGGCGCCCTGCTCGGCCGCCGCGCCGTCCACACAGTGCATCGCGCGGTCGAGGACACGGTCTGCCTGGAGCTGGACCTGGAGGACTTCGATCGCCTGCGTTCCCGGTCCCGCGTCTTCAACGACTTCTGCACACGACGCCTGGCCAACCTGCTGGACCGACTGCAACAGGGCCTAGACACCCTGTCCAGCCGTGACGGGGGCGCAGCCGGGCAGCTGAACACCCCGCTTGCCCTGCGCATTGCCCGCGGCCCCGTGACCTGCCGCCCGGACACGCGCCTGCGCGAGGTACTGACCACCATGCGCGACGAGCGCGTGGGCTCCGTGGTCGCGGTGGACGACGAACGGCGCCCGGTCGGCATCTTCACCCTGCATGACCTGCTGGCACGGGTCGCGCTGGAGGATGTCGGTCTGGACACCCCGCTGGACGCGGTGATGACGCCCGACCCGGTCGCACTGGAGGAGAGCGCACCGGGCTTCGAGGGTATCGAGGCGATGACCGAACACGGGATGACGCACCTGTGCGTGGTACGCGACGGTCGCCTGGTCGGCGTGCTCGGCGAGCGCGACCTGCTGACCAGCCAGCCCCTGACCCTGGACGGCCTGGTGCGCGAGATCCGCCGCGCCGACAGCGTGGCGGCCATTGCCGAGCGGCTGCGCCAGGTACCGCGCCTGATCGAGGCGGTCGTCGGCCAAGGGGCCGAGGCGGATCAGGTACTGCGCCTGATCACACGCCTGAACGAACACGCCACCCGCCGCGTACTGAGTCTGCTGCGTCCGCAATACGAGGCGATTGAAGGGATCGACTTCACCTGGCTGGCCTTCGGCTCCCAGGCGCGCGAGGAGCAGGCCCTGGTCACCGACCAGGACAACGGCATCCTGTTTGACGCGGAGATTGGCGATACGGACACGATCCGCGAGCGCCTGCTGCCCTACGCCCGGGCCGTGAACGAGGCACTCGCCGAATGCGGCTTCATGCTGTGCCCCGGCAACATCATGGCGGGCAATCCGGAGTGCTGCCTGAGCGGCCCGGAGTGGGATCGGCGCTTTACCCGCTGGATCGAGCAGGGCACGCCCGAGCACCTGCTCAAGAGCACCATCTTCTTCGATCTGCGCGCGGTGGATGGCGACCACGGCCCGGTGGAGGCCCTGCGCACGCAGCTGCTGCAAAAGACCGCCTACAACAGCCGCTTTCGCCGCCAGATGGCAGCCAACCAGCAGGCCTTCCGCCCGCCGCTGGGGCTGTTCGGCGAGATCAGGAGCGGCGCGGACGGCATCGACATCAAGAAGCAGGGGCTCACCCCGTTCGTGGATGCGGCGCGCCTGATCGCGCTGGCCGCGGAGCTGCCGGCCACCCGCACCCACGAGCGTCTCGACCAGGCCGTGACCGCGGAGGTGATGCGCGAATCCGACGCCCGCGACTATCACGCCGCCCTGCGCTATCTGCAGATGCTGCGGCTGCGCGCCCAGCAGAAGGCGCTGCGCGAAGGGCGCGACGACGACAACCGAATCCGGCCGGAGGAACTGGGCACCCTCGAGGGGCGCATCCTCAAGGAGTCCTTCCGGCAGGCCCGCAAGCTGCAAGGCCAGCTTGAAGTGCAGTACCAGCTGTGACGAATCGCATAGACGAGTCACGGCGAACAATAAAACCTATGAGAGGAGCTACGTCATGTCACAAGAAGACCTGAGCCGGCAGGCCTACTGGCGCGCGCACCTGCGCCTGTTGGCGATCTGCCTTGCCATCTGGTTTCTCGTGTCCTTCGGGCTGGGGATCATTCTGGCCGCACCGCTGAACGCATTCTCCATCGGCGGGTATCCGCTGGGCTTCTGGTTCGCCCAGCAGGGCGCGATCTACACCTTCATCATCCTGATCTTCGTTTATGCCTGGCGCATGAACGTCCTGGATCGCAAGTACAACGTCCACGAGGAGTAAGCCTGTCATGGATCAACAGACCCTGAGTCTTCTCGTGGTCGGGGCGACCTTCGCCCTCTATATCGGCATCGCCATCTGGGCGCGTGCCGGTTCGACCAGCGAGTTCTACGTCGCCGGCCGCGGCGTCAACCCGATTGCCAACGGGATGGCCACCGCCGCGGACTGGATGTCCGCCGCCTCGTTCATCTCCATGGCCGGCCTGATCGCGTTCCTCGGCTTCACCGGGGGCGCCTACCTGATGGGCTGGACCGGCGGCTACGTGCTGATGGCCCTGCTGCTGGCCCCGTACCTGCGCAAGTTCGGCAAGTTCACGGTGCCGGAATTCATCGGTGACCGGTTCTACTCGAAGGTCGCGCGCGTGGTGGCGGTCATCTCGCTGCTGGCGATGTCCATCACCTACGTAATCGGGCAGATGCGCGGCGTGGGGATCGCGTTCTCCAACATCCTCGAAGTGCCGCTGGCCATCGGCCTGCTGTCCGGCATGGCGGTGGTGTTCATCTACGCGGTGCTCGGCGGGATGAAGGGGATCACCTACACCCAGATCGCGCAGTACGTGATCATGATCTTCGCCTACACGGTACCCGCGGTCTTCATCTCGCTCACGCTCACCGGCCAGGTGTTCCCGCAGATCGGCCTGGGCTCGACCCTGCAGGGCGAAGACACCTACCTGCTGGAGGCCCTGGACCAGACCATGGTGGATCTTGGCTTCACCATGTACTCGGCCACCGAGGGCGGCATGAGCATGCTCAACATGTTCCTGCTGACCCTGGCGCTGATGATCGGTACCGCCGGTCTGCCGCACGTGATCATCCGGTTCTTTACCGTTCCGCGTGTGCGCGATGCGCGCAAGTCCGCCGGCTGGGCGCTGGTCTTCATCGGCATCCTCTACACCACCGCCCCGGCGGTCGGTGCGATGGCGATCTGGAACCTCGTCAACACCGTGCATCCGGGCGAGATCGGCACCGAGGAAGGCCACCTGGCCTACGAGGACAAGCCGGCCTGGATGGAGCGCTGGGAACAGACCGGTCTGCTGGCGTTCGAGGACAAGAACGAAGACGGCCGCATCCAGTACTACAACGAGGACAATGAAGAGTTCGCCGCGATGGCGGAAGAGGAATACGGCTGGGAAGGCTCCGAGATCGTGACCCTCGACCGCGACATCATGGTGCTGGCCAATCCCGAGATTGCCGGGCTTCCGGGCTGGGTGATCGCGCTGGTGGCGGCCGGTGGTATCGCGGCGGCCCTGTCGACCGCGGCCGGGCTGTTGCTCGCGATCTCCTCGGCCATCTCGCATGACCTGCTCAAGGGCGTGTTCATGCCCAGGATCAGCGAACAGAACGAGCTGCTGGCGGGACGTATCGCCATGGCAGGCGCAATCCTGTTCGCCGGGTATCTGGGGTTGAACCCACCGGGCTTTGCGGCCGAGGTGGTAGCACTAGCCTTCGGTCTGGCCGCGGCCTCGCTGTTCCCGACCCTGATGATGGGCATCTTCATGAAGAAGATGAACAAGGAAGGCGCGATCGCCGGCATGCTGGTCGGTCTGGTGACCACCCTGCTGTACATCTTTACCTACAAGGGGTGGTTCTTCTTCTCCGGCACCGCCATGCTCCCGGATACCGAGGAGTACTGGCTGTTCGGCGTGAACCCGACCGGCTTCGGCGCCATCGGCGCGGTGTTCAACTTCGTCGCAGCCTACATCGTGATGAAGCTGACCAAGGAGCCGCCGCAGCATATCCAGGAGCTGGTGGAAAGCGTGCGTGTCCCGCGCACGGACAACCCGAGCTGACACCGTGCCCGGTCATGCCGCCGGCATGACCGGGCCTGTCGGCCCATCATGAACGGATATGCATGACGAACGTCCATGCAAGAAAGGGGGCCCAGTTCCCCCGGGGGTCGGCCCGGCGCATGCCGGGTCGACTTTTTTCCTTCGGGACAAGCCTCCAGCGGCCGCACTGGCCGTTGCAGGCTTGCTCTGAGCACCATCCACCCCGCGAAGACGGCTGTCCGGAACGCACATGAACGGTGAACTGGAAGAAATTCGCGAATTTCTCGAACGCTGCCCGGAGCTCGCGCGGCTGCCACCCGAGACCCGCACGAGTCTGGTTCGCCGCCTGACGCTGCGCTATCTGCGCGAGGACAGCCCGTTCCCGCCCGAGGACACGCCCCCCGACGAGCTGTGGATCGTGCGCACCGGGGCCGCCGAGCTGTACGACGCCCGGGACCAGCTCCAGGACCGTCTGGGCGAAGGCGACCTGCTCAACACCACCCACGCCGCCAAGCTGCATGGTCGCGTCACCGAGGATGCCCTGATCTATCAGCTGGAGGCCGGTCGCGCCCGCGACCTCGCCGGCCGGGACGAGGCCTTCCGCGAATTTGTCGAGGTCAGGTCCGACCGTCTGCGGGCGCCGGCCACGACTTCGCCGGCGGGCGAGCGCAGCCTGCTGACCACTCCCGTGCGCGCCCTGATGACGCCGCGACCGATCATGTCATCAACCCGTCTCACGCTGCGCGAGGCGGCCCAGCGCATGACCGAGGCCGACATCTCCGCTTTGCTGCTGCACGACCCCGGGAAGGAAGACGTCCCGGTGGGCATCCTGACCGACACCGACCTGCGGCATGCCCTGGCCGAAGGCACCGATCCAGCCTGCAGCGTGGCCCGGTGCATGGCTCAACCGGTTGCATCGGTCAGCCGCGATACCCCAGCCTTCGAGGCGCTGCTGCACATGGCTCGCCGCGACATCCATCACCTGGCGGTCACCGATGGCGACCACGGCCCGCTGGCTGGGATCCTCTCCAGTACCGACCTGATCCGCCATCAGGGGACCAGCGCGGTATACCTGGTACGCGACCTGCGCCGCGCCGATGACCTCGACGCCCTGCGCGACGTGATGCGTGCCCTGCCCAGCCTGCAGGTACAGCTGGTCGAAGCCGGGGCCGACGCGACCCAGATTGGTCAGACCATCACTACGGTGATCGACACCCTTACGCAGTGCCTGATCGAACAGGCGGAAACGAAGCTCGGCCCCGCGCCCGCCCGGTATGCCTGGCTGGCCAGCGGCAGTCAGGGGCGCCACGAACAGACCGTACACACCGACCAGGATACGGCTCTGGTCTATGACGACACGGCACCCCCCGATGCGGACGAGTGGTTTCGGCGCCTGGCCGACGAAGTCAGCGAAGGCCTGGCAGCCTGCGGCATCCGTCGCTGCCCGGGTGATGTCGACCCAAGCCAGCCGCACTGGCGACGCACCACCAGCGACTGGGAGCGCGAGATACGGCGGGTCATGAGCCACCCCTCCCCGCGCGATGCCATGCTCGCCGGCCATTACCTGGATCTGCGGGTCATTCATGGCCCGACGAGCCTGTTCGAACCCATGCGTCACGCGGCGCTGGAACAGGGCAGTCGCAGCGAGGCCTTACTGACCGCCCTCGCCGACCAGGCAAGGGATCTGCGCCCTCCGCTGGGGTTCTTTCGCCAGTTCGTGCTCGAACGTGGTGGCGAACACGCCGACACCCTGGACCTGAAGATGCGCGGCCTGATGCCGATCGTAGCACTGGCCCGCGTGTTCGCCCTGCGCGCCGGGTCGGATGCTCGCGGCACCCTTGAAAGACTGCGGGCCGCCCGCCATGCAGGCGTTCTGTCGGCGAGCACCGGAGCCGACCTGATCGACGCCTGGCAGTTCATCGCCACGTTGCGCACACGCCATCAGGGCGCCCAGATTCGACGGGGGCTCGCCGCCGATAACGCGCTGGCTCCGAACGACCTGTCAGGACTGGAGCGCAGCCACCTGAAGACCGCCTTTCGCCTGGTGGCTCATGCCCAAAAGGCCACCCTGGCCCAGGCCGAGCAGGTGCACGGATGACCCACCTCTTGCCACTCGGCGCCGGGGCCGTCTGCTAATGCCCTGTCCACGACCGGAGGACACCCCGTGGGCACGCCCCATAGGACACTGGCGGTTTTGCCGACGCCGACAGCAGGCCGCCCGGCGCGCGCCAGCAGGGGCGCTGCGGGCCTGCCTGGAGTCGGCCCTGCCACCTGCCAGGCAACCCGTCGCAGAATGCCATTTTCTCGCGGTGGACCTCGAAACCACGGGTCTCGACCCGGAACGGGATGTCATCCTGAGTATTGGCTGGGTCGCCATGGACGGCATGCATATCGACCTGGCCACCGCGGATCAACGGCTGGTACGGGCGGATTGTCCGGTCCCCGAACAAAGCGCGGTCATCCACCGCATCACCGACCGCAAAGCGGCTGGCGGAACCACCGTGGACAGCGCCCTGGAGGCCCTGTTCGAGGCACTCCAGGGGCGTATTCTGGTCGCCCACCACGCCGCGCTGGAACTCGGCTTCCTGGAGGAGGCATGCCACCGCCTGTACGGTGTGCGCCCGCCACTCCCGGTAGTCGACACCCTGCGCCTGGCAGAGCGCCAGCTGCGGCGAGCGGGACGCCCGATCCCGGTGGACAGCATGCGTCTTCACACCCTGCGCACACGCTACAATCTGCCGCAGTACCGCGCGCACGATGCGCTATTCGATGCCCTGGCCGCGGGAGAGCTGTTTGCCGCCCTGGTCAGCCGGTTCTCGCCGGAAGCAAAGGTCCCGCTGGAGCGTGTGCTCTTCCGTCCCGGATGGTTCTGGTGACGCGGAAGCACACGATCGGCATGCTATCCTATCCCCCCATAATCCCGTGGTTTTCATGCCACCCCGAACCGATTCACGGAGGCCCTGATGAGCGACACCATCGAGTCCACGCTGCACGAGACCCGTCACTTTGCGCCGCCGGCGGAGTTCACGAAAAACGCCCGCCTCAAGCCCGAGGATCTCGAGGCCCTGCACAAGAGGGCCGATGCCGACTACGAGGGGTTCTGGTGTGACCTGGCGCGCGAGAAGATCGACTGGCAGACGGAGTTCACCCAGGGCCTGGACAGCACCCGCGCACCGCACTTCCAGTGGTTCGCCGACGGGCGCATGAACGTCTCCTACAACTGCATCGACCGGCATCTGGAGGTGCGTGGCAACAAGACCGCCATCATCTTCGAGGCGGAGAACGGCGAGACCCGCAATCTCACCTATCGCGACCTCTACAACGAGGTCGGCAAGCTCGCCAACGCGCTCAAGAGCATGGGCGTGGAAAAGGGCGACCGGGTCATCATCTACATGCCGATGAATGCCGAAGCCGTGATCGCCATGCAGGCCTGCGCCCGTATCGGCGCGATTCACTCGGTGGTCTTCGGGGGATTCTCCGCCGATGCCCTGCGCGATCGCGTCGTCGACTCCGGCGCGAAGCTGGTTATCACGGCGGATGGTGGCGTGCGCGGCGGCAAGACCGTGGCACTCAAGGCCAACGTCGACAAGGCACTGGACTCCAATCCAGCCGACGTCGAGAAAGTCATTGTCTGCAAGCGTGCCGGCAACGACGTAACCATGCAGGACGAGCGCGACATCTGGTGGGACGACGCCGTGGACGGCGAGTCGGTGGACTGCGAGCCGGAGTGGGTCGAGTCGGAACACCCGCTGTTCCTGCTCTATACCTCCGGCTCCACCGGAAAGCCCAAGGGCATCCAGCACTCCAGTGCCGGCTACCTGCTGGGCGCGATCATCACCAACGAGTGGGTGTTCGACCTGCAGGGCGACGACGTCTACTGGTGCACCGCGGACGTTGGCTGGATCACCGGCCATACCTACGTCGCCTATGGCCCGCTGGCGGTCGGCGCGACCCAGGTCGTCTACGAAGGCGTACCGACCGTGCCCGACGCCGGGCGCTGGTGGAAGATGTGCCAGGACCACGGCGTGACGGTGTTCTACACCGCCCCGACTGCGATCCGCGCACTGATGAAGGCCGGCGACGAGTTCCCCGCCCAGTACGACCTGTCGAGACTGCGCCTGCTGGGCACGGTCGGCGAGCCCATCAATCCCGAGGCGTGGATGTGGTACTACCGCGTGATTGGCGGCGAACGCTGTCCGGTGGTCGACACCTGGTGGCAGACCGAAACCGGCGCCAACATGATCGCGCCGATTCCCGGCGCGACCACCCTGGTCCCCGGCTCCTGCACCCAGGCCCTGCCCGGCGTCGACGCCGATGTCGTCGACGAGAATGGCAACAGCCTGCCGGCCGACCAGGGTGGCTACCTCGTGATCAAGAAGCCGTGGCCCTCGATGCTGCGCACCGTTTGGGGCGATGATCAGCGCTACAAGGACACCTACTGGCCCAAGTTCGGCGGCAAGTACTACCTGGCCGGCGACTCCGCCCGCCGCGACTCGGAGGGCAACTTCTGGATCATGGGCCGCATCGACGACGTGCTGAACGTCTCCGGCCATCGCCTCGGCACCATGGAGGTCGAATCCGCACTGGTCGCGCACAAGGCCGTGGCCGAGGCCGCCGTGGTCGGACGTCCGCACGACGTGAAGGGCGAGTCCATCGTGGCCTTCGTGATCATGCACGGCGACCGTCCCACCGGCGACGGCGCGGAAAAGCTGGTCAAGGAACTGCGCGACTGGGTGGCCGACCAGATCGGGCCGATCGCCAAGCCGGACGACATCCGCTTTGCCGACGGCCTGCCGAAGACCCGCTCCGGCAAGATCATGCGCCGCCTGCTGCGCTCCATCGCCAAGGGCGAGGAGATCACCTCGGATACCTCGACACTGGAAAACGAGGCGGTGATCCCGCAGCTCCAGGGCAAGGCCTGAGCTACGGGCCGGGGCCCGGCGCCCCGGCCCTGCTTCGACCTTGCTGTAGGAGGCCAGCCCTCTGGCCGATAGGGCGCCGGACAGGTCCGATCGGCCAGAGGGCTGGCCTCCTACCGTTTGCACCCCTGCCGGGCACCATATCCGTTCCACCCGGGGCACCCGAGGCATGACGACACACCACTCCGATCACTCGCAAACCCCGCGCCTGCGTGTACTACTCGGCGAGGTCACGGCCATGGGCCCGGGCAAGGCCATGCTGCTGGAGGCGATCCGCGACAAGGGCTCCATCTCGGCCGCCGCGCGCAGCATCGGCATGTCCTATCGCCGCGCTTGGGACCTGGTCGAGACCATGAACCAGAGCTTTCGCCAGCCGATGGTCGAGACGGCCAAGGGGGGGCCCGGCGGAGGGGGCGCGAACGTAACAGAGTTCGGCGAACGGGTCCTGGCACGCTACCGGGAGATGGAAGCCCGCGCGACAGCAGCGATCCAGACGGATCTGGAGGACTTTAGTCGATTCCTCGTCGACACGGAAAACGCGGACTAGTCTCCTGCGGTGACCGGCCCTTCAGCCAGCAAGGCGGCAAAACGCTCGGCGGGCACCGGCCGGCTTGCCAGGTAGCCCTGGTAGTGGTCGCAGCCGAGCTCGCGCAGAGCCGCCAGTTGATCGCGGGTCTCCACTCCCTCGGCCAGCACGCACAAACCGAGGCCGTGCCCCAGTGCCACGATGGCCCGTGTGATCGATCGGTCATCGGCGACTTCCGCCCCTGCCGCCAGACCATCCACAAAGCTCTTGTCGACCTTGAGCGTATCGACCTGGAAGCGCTTGAGCTGCGCCATTGAAGAATATCCAGTCCCGAAGTCGTCAACCGCAAAGCTTACGCCGCGCTCGCGCAGCCGCTGAAGGATCCTGCGGGCGCGTTCGGGGTCGGACAGCAGCGCCGACTCGGTAATCTCCAGCTCCAG
Organism: Thioalkalivibrio sp. ARh3; assembly: GCF_000377265.1. Taxonomy (NCBI): domain Bacteria; kingdom Pseudomonadati; phylum Pseudomonadota; class Gammaproteobacteria; order Chromatiales; family Ectothiorhodospiraceae; genus Thioalkalivibrio; species Thioalkalivibrio sp. ARh3. Next base: position 835,604 of record NZ_KB897947.1, on the reverse strand, counting down.
ATACCTGGCCGGATAGGCATGACTCTCCAGCAGATCGGCCACCTGCTGATCGATGGCGACCCGCTGGAACTGTAGTGCGGAGACGTTCACGGCCAGACGCACGGCCGGATGGCCCGCCTCGCGCCAGGCCTGCCCCTGCGCCAGCACACGGCGCAGCACCCACTCGCCCAATTCCACAATCAAGCCGGTCTGCTCGGCCACGGGAATAAAACGCCCGGGCGAGACGGGGCCCAGCCCGGGTTCATCCCACCGCAGCAGAGCCTCCGCCCCAATCAGCGCCCCGTCACGGATGCGATACTGCGGCTGGTAGTGCACCTCCAGCCGATCCTGTTCGATCGCCCGGCGCAGACGCGTGGACAAATCGATACGCTCGCGAGCGGCCCGGGTAAACTCGTCCGAGTAGTAGCGATAGCTGCCGCGGCCGTCGTCCTTGGCACGGTCCAGAGCCGTACTTGCCTGCTGCAGCAGGGTATCGGCGTCGGTGCCGTGATCCGGGTACACGGCAATGCCGACGGTGACCGCGATCTCCGTCTCCACCCCGTTGCCCAGATCCGTGGAGTAGCCCACCTCGCGAATCACGTTCTCCGCCACCACGGCGGCATCGTCGGGATGCGCGAGGTTCTCCACCAGGATGGCGAATTCGTCGCTGGCCAGGCGCGCGACCGTGTCCGTACCCCGGCGCCCGCCCTGCAGCCGGTCGGCCACGATCTTCAGCAGGCGATCCCCTACCGCATGGCCCTGGCTGGCGTTGATGTCCTTGAAACGGTCGAGATCGATGATCAGCACCGCCAGATGGCCCGAGCGCCGCCGCATCAGCGAGACCGCATGGGCCAGCCGCACGCGCAGCAGGCGGCGGTTGGGGAGTTCGGTCAGCGGGTCGTGATGGGCCAGAAAATCCAGTTCTGCCTCGGAGGCCTTCTCCCGGGAGATGTCCGCGAATACCGAGACGTAATGCGTCAGACGTCCCTGGGCATCGCGCACGGCGGTAATGCTCTGCAACTCGGGGAAGATCTCGCCGTTCTTGCGCCGGTTCCAGATCTCTCCCTGCCAGTATCCCTCGGTCTCGAGCTGGCGCCGCATGTTGGCGTAGAAGGTCTGGTCGTGGCGCCCGGACTGGAACATCTTGGGCGTGCGCCCCACGACCTCGTCCTCGGTGTAGCCCATGAGCTCGGTAAAGGCACGGTTGACCGACAGGATATGCGCGGTGTCATCCGTAATGACCACACCCTCGCGGGTATTCTCGAACACCACCGATGCCAGACGCCGGCGTTCCTCCTCGTCACGGCGATCAGTGATGTCCTCGAAGGTGGCCACCACGCGGTCCACGGACCCGTCGGGCAACCGGGTACACTTCACGTCGATATCGGCCACCAGCACGCGCCCGTCGTGCCGCAGCAGGCGTTTCTCGATCTCGTATCCGTCACGCTGCCCGGCAAACATGGCGGCATCCAACGCCACCTCGCAGCCGCGATCCTCGGGGACCGTCAGCCGGTCCCAGTCCATTCGGGCCAGTTCATCCGCGGGATAGCCCAGCATCTCGCCCAGGCAGGTGTTCACCCGCTCCCAGCCCCGCCCTCCCGGACGGGAAATCGCCATGCCAACAAACGGCATGTCGAAGAATACGCCCAGCAGGCGGTCCTGCTCGGCATGCGCCTGTACCAGATCGAGGTTGCGCCGCAGCCACTGCTGCCGCCAAAGCATCGCTCCGCCCCCCAGCACAAGCAGCCAGACCATGAGCGTCGCCCCGCCCATCCACACCGCCTGCTGCCGTGGTAGCACGGCCAGCCCTGCCAGATCCCGCTTGAGCACCAGATCCCAGCCGGGTGGCTCCAGCCGCTGCACCCCGGCGATGAATGCCGGCTCGGCCGCCTCGAAGGCTGCGACCGCGATGCCTTCGCGCTCCCCCTCGAGGAGCTCGGCACGCAGCCGGGCAAAGGCCTCGGGCGGCTCGATGATCAGGCCTCCGTTGGCGTCAATGCGGGCAATGGTGGCCTCATCCGGTGCCTCCCGGACCACCACATGGGCGTCCGTGGACAGGGCGTCGGGACCGCCCGACAGCGTCAACAGCGGCTGCAGCCGGTCGGCACGGGCCGACAGGAGCACCAGGGCTGCCACCCGGCCCGCCTCATCGCTTCGATCGAGGACGGGCACCACCCAGCTGACCAGCGGTCTGCCATTTGCATCCGCGTGCAGTCGAGGCTGACTGACCTGTTCCGAGGACCACGCCTCGGCCAACGCTGCGTCCACCGCCACATCCAGCGGCAGCTCCTGTCCGACTTCGAGCAGTGGCTCGAAGTCGGAATCCAGCAGCACTGCTGAGCGATAGTCGTAGTGGCTGCGCAGCAGGTCCAGATGATGATGGACCTGCTCACGGGCGAGGCTCGACTGCCGCTCGACCGCCGAAAGGGCAAACACCGCAAACCCGCGCGATTCGGCCAGCTGGCGCGCATGGCCCAACCGCTCGTCCAGCCAGCCATCCAGCAGTCCGGCCTTCAGGAAAGCGGACCGCGTCAGCTCCTCCTCCGCCTGCCGCTGTGCCGAGCCGTGCTGGACATGGTAGGTCGCCAGTGCCACCCCTGTGACCGAGATGGCCACGGCCAGTACCAGCAATAGCCAGGGCTTATAGCCGAAGTCTCCGGGGCGCGGAACGCTGGTGACCGAAGAACCCTCCAGCGGCTGGGACAACGCCCAGCGCACCGCAAGAAAAAGCGCAGCCCCCGAGACCGCCACAAAGCCGAAACCCTTGCCGAGATTCGCCAGCGTGAGCGCGTCGCCGACCTGCGCTCCCGACCACCAGGCAACCACGGCATCGGAGAGCGCGATCCACAGCAGCCCCAGTACGGTGTAGGTGCCCGCAATCCAGGACGCCAGACGCAACGGGGTGCGGGCGCGTTTATTCACACACACCTGCCTGTTGCCGCCAACGATCTGCCGTCGCCCGGCCTAATCCCAATCACGTCCTTGCCACCCCGTCTTCCATGATGGTTGTGCCCCCCACATTCAGCGAGCCATACCAATCCGCATTATGCCCACAAACACAAAAGGGCACGTCCCAGCGGACGTGCCCAGTTCAGTGCTTTATTCCATACGGATCGCGAAGCACCAGGCCCGAAGTCCGTACGGAGAGCCGGCCAATTACTCGGCGACGCTGCGCTCGATGATCTGCTCGATCTCGTTGCTGGAGAGTTCCATCACCTCTGCCACCTCGTCCGGCATCATCGGCAGGAACGCCGGGACGTTCATCCGCGAGATGAAGACATCCCCCTGGCTGTCCTGATAGATGCTGACACGGCAGGGCATGAATGCCGAGACCGGGCGAAACGCGTCTTCCTCGAGGATGCGGGCGCTGTACTGCCCGCTGCAGACGTCGATGATGACCACCGGGTCCAGCGTGAAGCCGCGCTCCGAGAGCACACCCGACATGTAGTTCTTGTTCAGCACACTCCAGCCGGCATCTTTCGCCTGGGCCTCGAAGGCCTCGACCGTGTCCGGGAAGGACATCGGGCTGGGCGTGACCTTGACCATGTCCGGCTGCTCGCCACCGTGACTGCCGGCCTGCGCGACACCGGCGAGCAGCAAACCCGCGATCAACATCGCAACAATCGGCAGGAACCGTCCCCCGGTGAGCGATGTCATCTTTGTAAGCGTTCTGGTCATTGCAATTCTCCTGGCGTGAATGGGCGCAAGCTTGTGAGTAGAGGCCGCCCAGAGAGTTCCCGGACGCTAGGGGCCATTATTCAAGCACCGGCCCCGGGAGGCATTGACCCAGATCAACGGGATGCGATTCAGACGCGCTCCAGCCCCCTGCGGGCAATCCGGACGCGACCCACAAAGCCAGACGACAAGGAGCACGACATGGAGGCCACACTGAAGGGCGGGACCCTGACCCTGAAGATCGACAAGAAGACCGCCGAGAGCATCGCGGAGAACATCACCGAGCTTGAGGGCGAGATCAGCAACGGGGCCCGCGCGCTCGGCTCGGTACTGCAGCAGGGCGTCTACGAGCTGGAAAACGAGTTCCGCCAGCCGCCACACGCCTTTGACGAGCACGCACCCAAGCAGCCATCGATCGAGGACTGAAGAGCAGCCCCTCGCACGCGCACAAACCCCGCAAGGAGGACGAGATGCATCTGGAAAAGGCCGAGAACGGCGAACTGGTGATCACGATGCCGGAGGCGGAGGCCTCCGACGCCCTGGCCACGCTGAAAAAGCGCGGCGACGAACTGGATGACTGCGAGGAACTGACCGAGGCCCTGGAAGAGGCCGGGATTCAGCTGCCCGCGGAACCCGACCACATCCGCCACGAATACATGCCCCCGGCGGACTAACGATAGGCGACCCGGCCCGCCCCCGGGCCGGGTGTTTCCTTCAGGCGTTGACCCGCTCCACGGCCCCGCGGGGGTCGTCGCACACCTCGAGGATCGTCAGGAAGCCGCTGATCTCGAACACCTCGCGGATCGGATCGCGGATCTCGCACAGCACCAGCCGCCCGCCGTTCTGCTTGACCTTCTTCGCGGTCATCAGCATCACACGCAGCCCCGCGCTGGAGATGTAGTCGACATCGCCAAACCGGATCACCAGCGAAGGGTGCTCTTCCATCCGCTGGAACAGGTGGGCCTCGAATTCCGGCGAGGTATTGCTGTCCAGACGGCCGGCCGGACTGACGACCAGCACGCCGTCGATCGTCTCTTCATTGACTTGCATCGGTGCGCCTTGCCTTTTGGTTTGCGTTGAGTAATACCCCGCCCACGCGGGCCCGAACGGGTCAGACCGGCTGCTTGCGCAAGATCAGGCGGTTGACACCATCGGCGGATCGGTAGTCGATCTCGTCCATCAGCGTCTTCATGAAATGGAGCCCCAGTCCACCGACCTGGCGCGAATCGACGTCGCCGTCGAGCTGCGCCTCGGGGGCATCGGTCAGCGGATTGAAGGCCTGGCCGTCGTCCGTGACCGTAATCGTCAGCCCGTCGTCTGCCGTGCGCAGATCCACCTCGATGGTGTGTTCCGCGTCATCATCGAAGGCATAGGCGATCAGGTTGGTCAGCCACTCGTCCAGCACCAGGTTGATCGGGTAGACCGAGGACACCGGGATCCCCGCCTCCTCGCAGAAGGCCTCCACCTGCTCGGCCAGCCGCGGGATCTCACGCAGTTCACTCTGGATCCGGAAAGCCCGCTGCATCGTGCACTCCCTGCCGGCCACCGCCGAGCGGATCGCCCCGTCGAGTCAAAAGGTGTTCGCGACGCTGGCCACCCCCGGCGCCCGCGAGCGCACCAGGCGCTCGACCACGTTCTTCAGGTCCAGGGTCGAGCGCGGGCAGCCCACGCAAGCCCCTTTCAGGCGCACCCGCACGGTACGCCCGTCGAGTTCCACGAACTCGATATCGCCCCCGTCCTGCATCAGGATGCGCCGCGCCTCCTCGATGGCGGCGCGTACCGCGTCCTCGTCGATCGGGCCGTCCGCCGGGACATCGGCGGCCTCGCGCGCGGCGAAGGTCTGGGCCCGATCCAGGCGCAGCGCCAGCTCCGGATCGAGCTCCTCGATCGCGTCCAGTTCGTCCTCGCTGTACACGTGATCCGGGTCGTCGCTCAGCAGGTGGGAGACATCCACCATCACCTGTGCCTTGTCGGGTCCCGCCATGGTCGGTCCTCCGCGTGATCGCATTCGCGCCAGTATAGCAACGGCCTGTACCCACCCGGCCCGAAGCCGCACGCGCCAGCCGGATTCCGGTGTCGCGACCGGCGGCCAGCGCAGGCGTACCCGCAGCCGGCGCAGGTCCTCGCGGTCCATGCGCGCGGCATGCAGCCAGAGCCGCCACAGGTGCCCCCCGTCCCGTTCGCGCAGCACCAGCAGGACCATCCCGGCCAGTACCCGGCTGTCGGGCACCAGCTCGACCCAGGTCACCTGTTCCTGGCGCAGGCCCTCGCGGGTCGCGACCCAGGTCTCCCCCTCCGGCGTCTGCCCCAGCCAGGCCCAGTCCGGTGCCGCATCGCGACGCTGCCACCACCAGCCGACGGCCGCCAGGCCCCAGACCGGCAGCAGCATCCATAACGGGCTGTAGACCAGCACAAAACCGGAGACGGCGAGGACCAGCAGGATCTGCCCGGCTAGCGCCAGCCGTGGCAGGACGGGGTCAGGGTGCAGTCTCAGCCGCAGCGGCGGCGCGGATCGCCGGGACAAGCCGGGCTATCCCGTCGTCCACCGTGGTCTGGCGACCCATGACCACATCCAGCAGCACATTGTCGGGGTAGTCGAGCAGGCGCTCGAAGGCATCGCGACCCTCCTGGTCCAGTTGCGCATATCCCTGCGCGAGAAACTGCCCGAGCAGCCAGTCGTTCTCCAGCATGCCGCGGCGGCAGCGCCAGCGGGTGCGGCTGTCGGGTTCCATCACCAAAAAGCCCGTCCTGGCCTCTGGTAGGAGCCTGCTTGCAGGCGAATGCCCCTGCCAAAGTCGGAGGCGGGCAGGGGCTTCGCCTGCAAGCAGGCTCCTACAAGGGCTGAACCGCGGTTGTGCAGCGGGTAACTCACAGCGACTTCTTGAGCATGGTGCGGCGGATGTCGCCGATCGCCCGGCTCGGGTTCAGGCCCTTCGGGCAGACCTGGGTGCAGTTCATGATGGTGTGGCAGCGGTAGAGCTTCCAGGCGTCGTCCAGGTCAGCCAGGCGGTGATCGGTGGCCTCGTCGCGGCTGTCCTGGATGAAGCGCGCGGCCTGCAGCAGTGCGGCCGGGCCGAGGAACTTGTCCGGATTCCACCAGTACGACGGACAGGCGGCGGAACAGCAGCCGCACAGGATGCATTCGTACAGCCCGTCCAGCTGGTCGCGGTCCTCCGGGCTCTGCTTGCGCTCGACCTCCGGCTCCGGGCTGTCGTTGACCAGCCAGGGTTCGGCTCTTCGGTACTGCTCCCAGAAGTTGCCCATGTCCACGATCAGGTCGCGGATCACCGGCATCCCCGGAAACGGGCGCAGTGTGACCGGCGCCTCCAGGTCCGCCAGCGGCGTGATGCAGGCCAGGCCGTTCATGCCGTTGATGTTCATGCCGTCGGAACCACAGACCCCGTGCTGGCAGGAGCGGCGAAAGCCCAGCGAGTCGTCCTGCTCCTTCAGCAGCAGCAGGGCGTCCAGCAGCATCATCCCCGGCTCGACCTGGTCGTCAGGCAGGGTGAAGCGCTGCATCTTCGGCAGCGTGTCCGTCTCCGGGTTGAAGCGGTAGATCGAGAATTCCAATCGTCTCTCCTGTCAGCGTTGCTACAGGTTGTCTATTGCGATCCGGGGCCCCTGAAATCGCCGCCTCCTGATCTCATACGGTCCGTGGTGCGCAGGATGTGTCAAGCCCTGCGAAATGCACCGAACGTGGTCCGATCAGGCGCCTGTTGATGCGATTCGCTACGCTCATCGCATCCTACGGCCCTACAATCCTCTATTGCAGTACCGGTCGATCGTCAATAGACACGTTCCTGCGGCGGAAACGAGGCCACGCTGGTCGGCTGGGTGCGCACCGGCTTGTAGTCGAGGCTGTCGTCCTCCAGCGAGTACAGGCTGTGCTTGAGCCAGTGCTGGTCGTCACGTTCGGGGAAATCGATGCGCGAATGCGCACCGCGACTCTCCTCGCGCCCCAGCGCCGAGCGGATGGTCGCGATCGCACAGTCCATCAGGTTCTCCAGCTCCATCGCCTCCACCCGGGCAGTGTTGAAGGTGGCCGAGTGGTCCGCGATCACCGCGTGATCCAGGCGCTCGCGCAGGTCACGGACCTTCTCCACCCCCTCGCGCATCACCTCGTCGGTGCGGAACACCGAGCAGTGGTCCTCCATCACCTTGCGCAGTTCGCGTTTCAGCGGTTCGACTTGCTCGGCGGAGCCGTCGCCCGGGTCCTTGCGGTCCCAGCGCGTCAGTCGCGCCATCGCCTGCTCCACCGCCGTCTCGTCCAGTGGTCGGTGGTAGTGGTTCTCGCGCAGGTATTCGAGGATGTGGTTGGCGGCCGCACGGCCGAACACCAGGATGTCCAGCAGCGAGTTGCCGCCCAGGCGGTTGGCCCCGTGCACCGAGACGCAGGCCGCCTCCCCGGCCGCGTACAGCCCCGGCACCGGATCCTCCGGGGTGTCCTTGACCGGCGCCACCACCTGGCCGAGGCGGTTGGTCGGGATCCCCCCCATGCTGTAGTGGCAGGTCGGGAACACCGGGATCGGGGCCTCGATCGGGTCCACGCCGAGGAAGGTCATGCTCGCCTCGCGGATGCCCGGCAGGCGGCTGCGGATGGTGTGCGCGCCCAGGTAGCGCAGGTCCAGCAGCACGTGATCGGCGTTGCGCCCGCAGCCACGGCCCTCGCGCACCTCGGTGGCGATCGACCGGCTGACCACGTCGCGCGAGGCCAGGTCCTTCGCGCGCGGGGCGTAGCGCTCCATGAAGCGCTCGCCCTCGGAGTTGATCAGATAACCACCCTCACCGCGCGCGCCCTCGGTAATCAGCATCCCGCGCCCGGCAATCCCGGTCGGGTGGAACTGCACGAACTCCATGTCCTCCAGCGGCACGCCGGCGCGCAGGGCCATCGCCATGCCGTCGCCGGTATTGATCAGGGCGTTGGTGGTGGTGCGGAATAGCTGCCCCGCCCCGCCGGTCGCGATCAGTGTGGTCTTGGCCTCGATCACGATCGGCTCGCCGGTCAGGATCTCGAAGGCGAGCACACCGAGTACGAAGCCCTGCGCGTCGCGCAGCAGGTCCACCGCGAAGTACTCGTCGAAAAAGTGCGTGCGCGCGCGCAGGTTCTGCTGGTACAGCGAGTGCAGGATCGCGTGCCCGGTGCGGTCGGCCGCCGCACAGGTGCGCGCCGCCTGGTCCTGGCCGAAGTTCTGGCTCTGCCCGCCAAAGGCGCGCTGGTAGATATTGCCGTTGTCCAGGCGCGAGAACGGCACGCCGAAGTGGTCCAGCTCGTAGACCACCTTGGACGCGGCGCGACACATGTACTCGATCGCGTCCTGATCGCCCAGATAGTCCGATCCCTTCACGGTATCGAACATGTGCCAGTGCCAGGAGTCCGGCAGCACGTTGGCCAGCGCGGCGTTCACCCCACCCTGCGCGGCCACCGTATGCGAGCGCGTGGGGAACACCTTGGAGACCACCGCGACCTTGGCATCGCCGTTGGACAACTGCAGCGCGGCACGCAGGCCCGCGCCGCCGGCACCGATGATCAGCGCGTCGAATTTGCGCCGGGTCAGTTTCATGCAAGCCCCGTTCGAATCAGGAGGTAGAGGGCCCAAAGGCCCAGAAGGATCAAAGCGCCCGCGCCGAGGGTCAGCACGGTCAGGCGCAGCGCCATCGGCTTCACGTAGTCGAGCACGATATCGCGCAGCCCGATCCACGCATGCAACAGCAGCAGCACGACAAACAGTGCACTGCCCAGCGCCACAGCCGGGTGCGCGATCACCGCCACCCAGGCCGCGTGATCCGCCGGCGGGGCGATCAGGAAATAGCCCAGCACCACGACCACGAACAGTCCGGCATAGACGGCCGTGATCCGCTGCAGCAGCCAGGCGCCCTGTCCCGACAGCAGCCTCACAGGATCAACCCCAGCCAGACGGCAACCGTGGCGAAGATCGCGGCGTACAGGGCATCGCGGGCGGTGCGCAGCGAGCCCGCCCGGTCCTCCCCGATGCCGAACTCCATCAGCAGAAAACGAATCCCGGCGAACAGGTGATGCAACAGCCACCACAGCCCGATGAGCAGCAGCGCCAGCCCGACCGGGTGCTGGATGATCGCGGCCACCTGGGCAAAGCCCTCGGGGCTCGCCAGCGAGCGGTCCAGCAGCCACAACAGTACGGGGATGGCGAGAATCAGGAGAATCCCGGTAATACGGTGCAGGATGGAAACCACGGCATTCAGCGGTAGGCGGATCTTGCGCAGATCCAGAAAAACGGGCCGTGCCGGAGAACGCATGCCACCCCCAAAACCGGATGATGAAAAATGTCGGGCTGACACCCTGCAAGAGGTTCGTCTACTATCGACCCGCTTGGTTCAGCCGGTCGCCCGACCTGTGTTGAGCTTACCACCTCAATCCGCCGCCGTGGGTCCCCGAGGCCACCAGCCGAACGGACACACGACGCGCGCTGCCACGGGAGAGTTTTCGATGCGCGAAGACTGGAAGAATCACCTGATCGACGCCGGGGCCGAGTTCGAGGACGACGACCTCGTGCACTATGGCAACCCCGAGCGCGAACGCCGCATGGCCATCAATGGCGAGGTGATCTGCGATCTCTCCCACCGGGGCCTGCTGGAGGTCCGTGGCGAGGACGCGACCGACTTCCTGCAGGGCCAGTTCGGCAACGACATCACCCAGGTCGATGCCAGCCACAGCCAGCTCTCCAGCTATTCCAGCCCCAAGGGACGCGCCTACGCGGTGTTCCGGGTCCTGCGCACTGCGGACAGCTACCTGCTGGAAATGCCGGCCGACCGCCTCGAGGTCATCGCCAAGCGGCTGCGGATGTTCGTGCTGCGGGCCCACGTGGTGATCGAGCGCGCCGACGACTCGCGCATCCACTTCGGGCTCTCCGGCCCCGACGCCGAAACCGAGCTGAACAACGCACTGGGCACCTGCCCCGCGAACGTGGACGACGTAGTCGAGAAAGACGGTGTGACCATCGTGCGCGTGCCCGGGGTACACCCGCGCTTCGAGCTGTTCGGCGAGTTCGAGCCGATGCGCAACGCCTGGGACAAGCTGAACGTGCGCTCGGGCCCGGTGGGCCCGCGCGAGTGGGCGTTGCTCGACATCCTCGCCGGGATGCCGACCGTGGTGGAGGCGACCAGCGAGATGTTCGTGCCGCAGATGCTGAACCTGCATGCACTGGGGGCGATCAACTTCGAGAAGGGCTGCTACCCGGGACAGGAGGTGGTGGCCCGCATGCACTACCTCGGCAAGCTGAAGCGGCGCATGTTCCGCCTGGCGATCCACGCCACGGAACCGCCAAAGCCGGGCTCGCCGGTGTTTCGCGCCGACGGCAAGCCGGAGCAGTCGGATGGCGAGATCGTGGCCGCCGAGCTGCACCCGGACGGGCTCTACTCGGCCCTGGCGGTGGTGCAGGTGGCGGCCGCCGAGGGTGAGCTGCGCTGGGGGTCACCGGATGGCCCGCGGGCGGAGGTCGTCGACCTGCCCTACGCGGTACCGGAAGGAGCCTGAGCCATGCGATTCCTGTTCTTCTTTTTCGTCCTGATCCTGCTGGCGCTGTGGGCGGCCTTCTTCAGCCGCCCGAACAACCCGACGCTGTCCAACTGGCTGTACGTGCTGGCCGGGGTCCTGGCCGTGCTGTTCCTGATCGGCTACCTGCGCCTGGACGGGGTGATATAGCGCGGACCAGCACGAAGAGGGCCCTGCGCTATTCGTGCCCCGCCCTATTCGTGAATGTAGTCGACCACCTCGAGCCCGAAACCGCCCAGGCCGTGGAAGCGCTTGGGCGCGGACATCAGCTTCATGCGGCCCACGCCACAATCCGCCAGGATCTGTGCGCCAATGCCGTACATGCGCCACTCGGCCGAGTTCTCGCGCCCGCCGCGCTCCTCCTGCGGCGGCTGCCCGATCTGCTCCAGGCGCTGCGCCAGGGCCTCGGCGCTCTCGTGCTTGCGCAGCACCACCACGACCCCCTCCCCCGCCTCGTCGATGCGGCGCAGGGCGTCGTCCAGCGGCCAGCCACGATCGGGGCCGGCATAGCCCAGCGTGTCGTGCAAGGTGTTCTCCAGATGCACGCGCACCAGGGTGTCCTGCTCCGGCTTCGGCTCGCCGCGTACCAGCGCAAAGTGCAGCTCGTGGTCGACCTCGTCCTGGAATGACAGCAGGCGGAATTCGCCGTGCGCGGTCGGGAACGGGCGCTCCGAGACACGCTGCACGGTCTTTTCGTTCTCGATGCGGTAGCGGATCAGGTCCTCGATCGTCCCCATCTTCAGGTCGTGCTCGGCACAGAAGCGCTCGAGGTCCGGGCGCCGCGCCATGGTCCCGTCCTCGTTGAGGATCTCGACGATCACCGCGGCCGGCTCGGCACCGGCCAGGCGCGCGAGGTCGCAACCGGCCTCGGTGTGGCCGGCGCGCACGATCACCCCGCCCGGCTGCGCCATCAGCGGGAAGACATGCCCCGGCTGGACGATGTCGCCCGGCTGCGCATTAGGCGCCACGGCGGTGCGGATGGTGTGCGCGCGGTCGTAGGCGGAGATGCCGGTGGTCACGCCCTCGGCGGCCTCGATGGACAGCGTGAAGTTGGTGCCGTGCACGTCGTTGGTGTCAGTCACCATCAGCGGCAGCGCGAGCTGCTTGCAGCGCTCGCGGGTCAGCGTCAGGCAGATCAGTCCGCGGCCGTACTTGGCCATGAAGTTGATGTCCTCGGGGCGCACATGCGAGGCGAGCATCAGGAGGTCGCCCTCGTTCTCGCGGTCCTCGTCGTCGACGATGACCACCATGCGCCCGGCCTGCAGTTCCTGGAGGATGGTTTCGGTATTGGAGAATTCCATGCGTGCCTTCGGTCGGGGGCCGCGCGCTCAGTCGCGCGGCCCGGAATGATTGGGAAAGCCCTGTTCGGCCAGCCAGGCCTCGGACAGATCGCCTGCGCCCACGCCCGGCTCCGCCGCGCGCTCGCCCAGCATCAGGCGTTCCAGGTAGCGGGCGATCAGGTCCACCTCCAGGTTTACCGGCGTACCCACGGCGTAGACGGAGAAGCGCGTCAGCGACCAGGTGTGGGGGATGATGTTGACCTCGAACTCGGCCCCGTCGACCCGGTTCACGGTCAGGCTGGTGCCATCGATGGTGATCGAGCCCTTCGCGGCGATGTAGCGCGCCAGCGCGGCGGGGGCACGAAAGCGCACGCGAGTCGAACGTGCGTCCGGCTCCATCGCGACCACCTCGCCCACGCCATCGACATGGCCCGAGACCATGTGGCCACCGAGGCGGTCGCCCAGGGCCAGCGCCCGCTCCAGGTTGACCCGGTCACCGGGCCCCAGCCCGCCCAGCGTGGTCACATTCAGGGACTCGCGCGAGACGTCGGCGGCGAAGCCCGCGGCCGTCAGGTCGGTCACGGTCAGGCATACGCCATTGACCGCGATGGAGTCGCCCAGGCGCGTGTCTGACAGGTCCATCCCGGGGGCATTCACGTACAGGCGCACGTCGCCGCCGCTGGGCATCAGGCGATCCAGGCTGCCGAGGGTCTCGATGATTCCGGTAAACATGGGCCTTGTTTCGGTTACAGGCCGCCCCGGGAAGGGGCGCCGCGAGCCGCCCATCTTAGGGAAACGCGAAGGACTTCGCACCACGTGACGGCGGCCGTATGGGTTTGGCGCCCCAAAGGGGCTGGGCGATCAGCCCCTGGGTGTTTCTCTCAAGCGCGCGGGCGGGCGCGCAGACGCAGGCTGTCGCCGACCCAGCGGCTCTCGAGGATCTCCAGCTCCGCGCGCTCGTCCATGCGCACCAGCGGCCACTCCACCAGCGGGCGGGCACTCGAGCCGAGCAGCAACGGCGCCTGGTACAGCAGCCACTCGTCCACCCAGCCCCCGCGTGCCAGGGCCCCGGCGAGGCCCGGGCCGGACTCCACATGCAGTTCGTTGACCTCGGCCCGAGCCAGCTCCGCCAGCACCTCGCCGAGATCCAACCCGCCCTCGGGCGAGTCGCTGGCCAGCGCGATCGGACGCACGTCCGCGCCATGCCCGCGCAAGGTATCGGCCGCCGGCGACCGGGCCGCGTCCGGCCCGGTCAGGATCCACACGGGGCCGCTCTGCAGGATCTGGGCGCCGGGGGGCGTGCGCAGCCGGGCATCCAGGATCACCCGCAGCGGCTGCCGAACCGGCAGGTCCGAGTAGTGCGGGTCATCGGGAAAGCCAGCCTGGGCGGCCAGCTGGTGCGGCTTCATGCGCACGTTCAGGCGCGGGTCGTCGGCCACCACGGTACCGCTGCCGGTCAGGATCGCCCCGGCGCGCGCCCGCCACAGCTGCACATCGCGACGCGCGGCCTCGCCGGTAATCCAGCGTGACTCGCCCGAGGCCATCGCCGTGCGCCCGTCCAGGCTCGCGGCCAGCTTGATCCGGACCCACGGGCGTGCCTGCTCCATACGCTGGACAAAGCCCGGGTTCAGCGCCCGCGCCTCGGCCTCGAGCACGCCGGTTTCGACCTCGATCCCGGCCGCGCGCAGGGCCTTCATACCGCCACCACAGACCCGCGGATTCGGGTCCTGCATCGCGATCACGACCCGGGCCACACCGGCCTGGATCAGCGCCTCGGTACAGGGAGGGGTGCGGCCATCATGGCTGCACGGCTCGAGCGTCACGTAGACGGTACCCCTGCGCGCGGCTTCACCGGCCGCGCGCAGGGCGTTCACTTCGGCGTGCGGCTCGCCGGCACGCCAGTGCAGCCCCTCTCCGACGATCTCGCCATCACGTACCAGCACGCAGCCCACACGCGGGTTGGGGTCGGCGCTGAAGCGACCGCGATCGGCCAGCTCCAGCGCCCGCGCCATGTGGCGCCGATCCTCCACTGCCTGCTCGTGTCCCGGCTGTGCCATCAGCTGCCCTCCTGCGAATCCCCCGGGGCGGAGGCATCCGTGTCGGCGAGTCCCTCATCGATCAGGCGCAGCTGTGAACGGCGCATCTCCGGCGTCAGGTCATCCTCGAGCCGCTCGATGGCCTCGCGGAAGGACTGCACGCTGGCAAAGCTCAGATAGATGGAGGCAAATCGGATATAGGCCACGTGGTCCAGGGCATGCAAGGCCGCCAGGACCATTTCGCCAATGCGATCGGACTTCACCTCGGGGGCCGCCAGGGAGGCGAGCTGACGCTTGATGTCGTCGATCACGCGCTCGACATCTTCGGTCTTCACCGGGCGCTTGTGCAGCGCCCGGCGCAGACCACTGCGCAGCTTGTCCTCATCGAAGGCGACGCGCTCGCCGGAGCGCTTGACCACCCGCGGCAGGCTGAACTCCGCCCGCTCGAAGGTGGTGAACCGCGCCCGGCACTCGCGGCACTCGCGCCGGCGCCGGATCTGCTCCTGCTCCGGGCCGGCCACCCGCGAGTCGACCACGCGGGTATCGTGGGCGCCACAGGCCGGGCAGCGCATGGCAGGCCGCCGCTACGCCGCGTTATTCGGACGCGCCGTAGACCGGGAAGCGGCGGCAGATCTCGACGACCTTGTCGCGGGTCGCGTCGATCACCTGCTCGTTCTCGTGGTCGTCCAGCACGTCGGCGATCCAACCGGCCAGCTCGCGCGACTCGGCCTCGGTGAAGCCACGGGTGGTCAGCGCGGCGGTGCCGATGCGGATGCCGGAGGTCACGAACGGGGACTGCGGGTCATTCGGCACGGCGTTCTTGTTGACCGTGATGTTGGCGCGGCCCAGGGCGGCATCCGCGGCCTTGCCGGTCATGCCCTTGGACACCAGGCTCAGCAGGAACAGGTGGTTGTCGGTGCCACCGGAGACGATGTCGTAGCCGCGTTCGACCAGGACCTCGGCCATCGCGCGGGCGTTGGCAATCACCTGCTTCTGGTAGGTCTTGAATTCCGGCTCCAGGGCCTCCTTGAACGCCACCGCCTTGCCGGCGATCACGTGCATCAGCGGGCCACCCTGAGTCCCCGGGAAGATCAGCGACTGGAACTTCTTGTTCAGCTCCGGCTGGCCCTTGGTGATGATGAAGCCGCCACGCGGCCCGCGCAGGGACTTGTGCGTGGTCGAGGTGACCACGTGGGCGTGGTCGATCGGGTTCGGGTATTCGCCGGCGGCGATCAGGCCGGAGACGTGGGCCATGTCCACCATCAGGTAGGCGCCCACGGAATCGGCGATCTCGCGGAAGCGCTTCCAGTCGACCACGCGCGAGTAGGCGGAGAAGCCGGCGACGATCATCTTCGGCTGGTGCTCGGTGGCCAGGCGCTGGACCTCGTCGTAGTCGATCAGGCCCTCGTCGGTGATGCCGTACTGCACCGCGTTGTAGATCTTGCCGGAGAAGTTCGGCTTGGCGCCGTGGGTCAGGTGACCGCCGGCGTCCAGGCTCATGCCGAGCACGGTGTCATGCGGCTGCAGCAGGGCCATGTACACCGCCGCGTTGGCCTGCGAGCCGGAATGCGGCTGCACGTTCGCGTAGTCGGCGCCGTAGAGCTCCTTGAGACGGTCGATCGCGAGCTGTTCGACGATATCCACGTACTCGCAGCCACCATAGTAGCGCTTGCCCGGGTAGCCCTCGGCGTACTTGTTGGTCAGCACGGAGCCCTGGGCCTCCATCACGCGCGGGCTGGTGTAGTTCTCGGAGGCGATCAGCTCGATGTGCTCTTCCTGGCGCTGCGCCTCCTTGCTGATCGCGCCCCAGAGTTCGTCGTCGTAGCCGTGGATGCTCATGTCGATCGAAAACATTCGGATCTCCCGTTTCATTCATTCGTGGATTCGGTCTCCCGGCGCGCCGACTCGCCAGCGCAGGCCTGGGAAGGGGGAAACAAAGACGCGTAATGATAGGGGATGCGGGGCATTTTTTCAGGCGGCCGCCACGGCACGGCCCCGCCCCGGGTCCAATGGCGCTTGGCGCCGGACCGCGAATATTGCCTGTTTTTCATGCAGATAAACCGTATCCCCGCGTTCCCGAAAGCTCGACGGGACCGCAACGATGTCCGGCGCATACAACCCCGTGTCCCATTTCTTTACACCCGGCCCCGGCCGGGGAATCCCCGCCGACCGCGGCCCTCGACGCGTGCGGGGCACCACTCGCCCGAACAGGGGGCAAGCAAGGTGTCGCACATTTTTACGCCACCCCCCAGTCCAGTGCTGTGCGGCAGCGGGAGTAAGGGGTCTATCCATCTGTTTTTACGGATGCGTTCCCGAGACCAGCCCGGGTGGCATCGTTTCTGCATAGTCCTGGATGCAAAAGGATCCGGATGGGCCGGATCCGCGCAAGCCACCCAGGGGGCCCCTACCCAGGGAAGGTAAATTGAATGAAACCAACACGCTTCACACCCTATTTCGCGAGTGCGGCCCTGTTGCTGGGCCTGGGACTGTCCGGCGCCACACAGGCTTCCACGATCGACCCGCTGCTGGAGTGCTCCAGCCTGGACGGAGGCGTTGAAGATCGCGTCACCACCAACATTGGCTGTCAGATTCTCTCGCCGCTGGACGGGCATGCGAACGATCCCGTGGGGGGCGACCCCTCGAACTGGATCGTCAACACGGCCGGTGGCACGGGTTTTTTCGGCATCAGCAACTGGCAGTTCGACGGCCGCTGGGAGGATCCGAAGAAGGAAAATGACGAGAATAACGGAAACGATGAACCGCAGCCCCTGGAGTTCGACCCGGCCGATCCGACCCTTAACCTGGTCACGATGAACGGCGACGCCCAGGGCGGGACCTGGACGCTCGATCCGAGCTTTGTCTACGGCGACCTGTTGTTCCTGTTCAAGGACGGCGGCAGCACCAATCTGACCGGGTTCCTGATGACCGGCTACAGCGGCAGCTATCTCTCGCCGTTTATCGAACCGCCGTTTGACTTCCCGGGCGCAAGCCCCAGGGACATCTCCCACGTGAGCATCTATTACCGCCCCAACGGGGACATACCGGAACCCCACACCCTGCTCCTGCTGGGACTGGGACTGGGCCTGCTGGGCCTCGCCCTGCAGCGGAAATCGCGCAGGCGTTCGCAGGGCTCCCTGACAACCTGACGACACCCAACCAACACACCCCATCCATGATGGCGCCCATGTGGCGCCATCATTTCGTTTGGGCCGGCCGATCGTAAATGGCACACCTCAGCCGGACCTGTCCGGTTTTTTTACACCCCGCCCGCACCCGATGGCCGGCTCTGTCGCGCCTGCATCTGTAACCCGCTGTTTCAAATATACAATCGTCCAGCAGATCAAATATGGCACGGGGCGTGCTGTATTTCCGCTTGGTCAGTGCTGGCACTTTTGGATGACCCAGACCCCAGCCGCTTGACCAGGAACCATGGAGGGACTTTTGTCCCATGGAGGTAAGCCCGATGTCGTTCAAGCCCTTGCTCTCTTTGCTGGCCGGCACCCTGTTCGCGGCGAGCCTGTCGCTCTCCGGGGCCACTCACGCCGCGCTCCTCGATTGCACCACCCTGCCCGGCAACGTCGGTGATGCCATCACCGACAACCTCGGCTGTCAGATCCTGTCGCCCCTGGATGGCGCGGCAACCGACCCCACCACCGGGGATCCGTCTATCTGGCTGGTGAATACCGCCGGCGGTACCGGGTTCTTCGGGATCAACGACTGGCGGTTCGACGGCCGCTGGACCTCCCCCGGGGCAAACAGCGCGACCCTCGCCAGCTTCGATGGCAATCGCCACAGCGGGCAATGGAGCCTGGATTCCGGTTGGGACTACGGGGATCTCCTGCTGGTGTTCAGCCATGGCCAGGGCACCAACCTTGTCGGCTTCCTGATGACCGGCACGAGCGGTGAATACCGCTCGCCCTTCACCCAGCCGCCGTTCGATTACCCGGGTGTGGCTACGCGCAATATCTCGCAGATCAGTGTTTATTTCCGTCCGAGCAGGGACGGCACGATCCCCGAACCGACAACGGTGATGCTGATGGCCGCAGGGCTCGGTCTGCTCGGTCTGATCCTGCGGCATCACCGACGGCGCGGGCCCCGTTTACCCGCCTGAAGTCCCATCCAGCGGCTACCGACCACTGAACCGGGGGTGCGCCGCTCGGTCAGGCCCTCTGCCCGAACAAGGATGATCCTGAACAGCCCCCGGTATCCCGGCGCGCGGGTGCCGCCGCCCCGGGGCCGCGCACAACCCCGCCCCGAACGCGAACGTGCGATTTGGTCGGCATCTCCCTAGAATTCTCGGCACAGCCGCGATTCGTTCCCGGCACCAAACCCGGAGGGCGTATGAACCGATTCAGTGTGCCGAGGGTCAACCAGCGCTGGCTGCGCCGCCTGGCGGGCATACTGGCCATGGTCACCCTGCTGCTGGCGACTGCCGCGCAAGCCGAATCGCGTTTCATCAACATTGGCACCGGCGGGGTCACCGGGGTGTACTACCCGGCGGGCCAGCACCTGTGCCGCCTGTTCAACACCCGGCGCGACGAGCACGGGATGCGCTGCACGGCGGAGAGCACCGGCGGCTCGGTATTCAACCTCAACATGATCCGCTCGGGCGATATGGACTTCGGCGTTGCGCAGTCTGACCTTCAACACCACGCCTACCGCGGTACCGGGCGCTTCGAGGAATACGGGCCCACCACCCATTTGCGTGCGGTCTTCAGCCTGCATGCCGAACCGCTTACCCTGGTGGTACGCCCCGATGCGGGCATCGAGGGGCTGGACGACCTGCCCGGCAAGCGCGTCAACATCGGCAACCCCGGTTCCGGTCAGCGCATCCTGATGGAAGAACTGATGGAAGCACTGGGCTGGGACCATGACAGCTTCCGCCGAGTCGGCGAGCTGCCTTCCCGCGAACAGGCGCAGGCCCTGTGCGACAACCGCATCGACGCCTTTGTGTTCTCCGTCGGCCACCCCTCGGCCGCGATCCAGGAGCCCATTGCAACCTGCGACGCTCGGCTGGTCTCGATCGAGGGCTCGACGATCGACCAGCTGGTGGAGGAGACGCCCTATTACCTGCGCGCGGTAATTCCGGCCGGCACCTACCCGAACCAGGACGACGACATCCACACGTACGGCGTCGGTGCCACGCTGGTCACCTCGTCCCGCACCTCGGACCGCGCCGTCTACGAGATCACCCGTGCGGTGTTCGAGAACTTCGAGACCTTCCGCGGTCTGCACCCGGCGTTCGGGCCTCTGGAACGCGAGACGATGGTGGACGAAGGATTGTCGGCCCCGCTGCATCCGGGGGCCCAGCGCTACTTCCGTGAAGCGGGGCTGATCGAATGAGCGAGACCAGGGGGACAACGGGCGAGACCACGGAACCGCCAAACAACGCGGCCGAGACCGCTCAAGAGCTGGAGTTCGGCGCACGCCACCCGGGACGTCCCACGCGCACTCTCATCTGGCTGACCGCAGTCGCCTGGTCGCTGTTCCAGATCTGGATCGCCTCGCCCCTGGCCGACTGGCTGGACGTCTTCGTGGTCTCGGATACCGAAGCGCGTTCAATCCATCTGGCGTTTGCGATATTCCTGGCCTACCTGCTCTTTCCCGCGATCCGCCCGGGTACGCGCCACACGAGCTGGCCGCGCGCTATCGGGGTGACCTATGCCCTGGGCGGGCTGTTGCTGATGGCGCTCGGGGTCTGGCAGCTGCTGGGCCTGGAGCGCCTGGCCGAGGTCTACGTAGTCATCGGACTGGGCCTGCTGGTGGTTGCATTGCCGCTGCTGCGCGGCCGGGACCCCATCCACCATGTGCCCCTGACCGACTGGATGTTCGCGGCAATCGCGGCCTTCAGCTCGCTGTACCTGTACCTGTTTCACGCCGAACTGGCCGATCGTCCCGGCGCCCCAACGGACGTCGACCTGATCGTTGCCGGACTCGGCCTGATCCTGCTGCTGGAGGCCACCCGCCGGGTGCTGGGCCCGGCGCTGACGATCATCGCCGCGATCTTCCTCTTCTACACCTTCGCGGGCCCGATCATGCCCGACCTGATCGCCCATCGCGGAGCCAGCTACCCGCGCGCAATGGCCCAGCAATGGCTGTCCAACGAGGGGGTCTTCGGTATCGCGCTCGGGGTCTCGACCAGCTTCGTATTCCTGTTCGTGCTGTTCGGCGCGCTGCTGGAACGAGCCGGTGCGGGCGACTACTTCATCCGGGTGGCATTCTCCCTGCTCGGGCACATGCGCGGTGGCCCGGCCAAGGCCGCGGTGATGGCCTCCGGGATGACGGGCGTGGTCTCGGGCTCCTCGATCGCCAACGTGGTCACGACCGGGACCTTCACCGTGCCACTGATGAAGCGGGTGGGCTTTGCCCCGCACAAGGCCGGGGCCGTGGAGGTTGCCAGCTCCGTGAACGGCCAGCTGATGCCGCCGGTAATGGGTGCCGCCGCGTTCCTGATGGTCGAGTACGTCGGCATCCCCTACGTCGAGGTCCTCAAGCACGCGATCCTGCCCGCCCTGATCGCCTATATCGCGCTGATCTACATCGTGCACCTGGAGGCCTGCAAGAACGGCATGGAGGGCCTCAGGCGCGCCACTGTCACCACCTGGCGCGGCCGCCTGATCAGCTTCGGGATTACCGTCTCCAGCCTGATCATCCTCGCCGCCGCGGTGTACTGGGGGCTCGGCTGGATCAAGGACCTGGCCGGCGACGCCGCCGCCTGGATCATCGCCGGTTTGCTGTTTACCGCCTACCTGGTGCTGTTGTGGATTGCCGCCCACGAGCCGGAGGCGGAGCCGCTGGATACCGAGCGTCCCCTGCCGCGCGTGCTGCCCACGGTGCTGGGCGGCCTGCACTACGTGCTGCCGCTGGTCGTGCTGGTCTGGGCCCTGGTCGTGGAACGCCTGTCGCCGGGGCTTTCGGCCTTCTGGGCCGTGGCGTTCATGATCTTCATCGTGCTGACCCAGCGGCCGCTGGTCGCGCTGTTCCGGGGCCAGGGCCGGCTCGCCCAGGCAACCTGGGTCGGCGTCTGGGAGCTGTTCCAGGGCTTCGAGACCGGCGCGCGCAACATGATCGGCATCGGTGTCGCAACGGCCGCGGCCGGGATCATCGTCGGCACGGTCGCGATGACCGGGGTCGGACTGGTGCTGACCGACCTGGTCGACACCCTCTCCGGCGGCAACCTGCTGCTGGTGCTGCTGCTGACCGCGCTGATCAGCCTGATACTGGGTCTGGGTCTGCCGACCACCGCGAACTACATCGTGGTCGCAACCCTGATGGCCCCGGTCATCGTGGAGCTGGGCGCGCAGAACGACATCCTGATCCCGCTGATCGCCGCACACCTGTTCGTGTTCTACTTCGGCATCATGGCGGACGTGACGCCGCCCGTGGGGCTGGCCTCGTTCGCCGGCGCGGCCGTCGCGAAGGCGGACCCGATCCGCACCGGGATACAAGCCTTCGCCTACAGCCTGCGCACCATCGCGCTGCCCTTCTTCTTCATCTTCAACAGCCAGTTGCTGCTGATCGGCGTGGACAACGTGTTCCAGCTGCTGCTCGTCTTCTTCGGCTCGCTGGCGGGCATCCTGCTGTTTACCGCGGCCACCCAGGGCTGGTTCCTGGCCCGCAGCCGACACTGGGAGTCGGCATTGCTGCTGGTCAGCGCATTCGTGCTGCTGGCCCCGACCGTACTGATGGATCGGGTGGCCGAGCCCTACGAGCGCGTGCCGGCAGAACAGCTGTTCGAGGTCGTGGAGACCATCCCGGATCGCGAATCGCTGCGGGTGGAGGCCATCGGCATCGACCTGGAGGGCCGCGAGATCACCCGCACCGTGATGTTCCCTCTGGGCGACCCGGACCTGGAGCCGCGCGAACGCCTGTCCGATGCCGGGCTCGACGTAACCTTCGACGAGGAGACGGAAAAGGCCCGTATCCAGACGGTTGCTTTTGGCAGCCCGGCCGGCCGGGTAGGCTTGGAGGGTGGCTGGACGATCACCAGCGTGCTCGTGGAAACGGACCGGCCGAGCCCCTACTGGTGGTACCTCCCGGGCCTGCTGCCGGCACTGCTGGTGGCCTGGAACCAGCGCCGGCGCGAGCCGCCCACCGGGCCCACTGCGACGGCACCCGCGCTCAGCGCCTGACGATCCACGCGACAGGAAGACTGCACCATGGAACAACCCAAATACGGCTTCAACGTGCTCGTGAATGCCCCGATGGATACGACCATCGAGCGCACGACGGCGGCACTGGGCGAGGAGGGCTTCGGCATCCTCAGCGAGATCGACGTGGCCGCCGCCTTCAAGAAGAAGCTGGATCTCGATCATCGGCCCTACCGCATTCTCGGCGCCTGCAACCCGCACCTCGCGCGCCAGGCCATAGAGGCCGATCCCAACATTGGCCTGCTGCTGCCCTGCAACGTGCTGGTGCAGGACAACCAGGATGGCACCTGCACGGTCGGCTTCATGGACCCCGTGGCGGTCATGGGACTGGTGGACAAACCGGGCGTCGAGGCCCTCGCCAGTGATGTCCGGCAGCGCCTCGAGCGGGTGCGTCTGGCGCTGGAAACCGGCTAAGCCCCGCGCGCAGTGAGAGACGCCAGGGACCATGCGCCCGCCCTCGCGGAGACCGTCCGCGAGGCCAGTGTCACAGGCACACGGATCGCCGTGCGCGGCGGGCGCCGGCATGACGCTCAGGCCTTCCCGGCCGGCGTTCCCTCCGGCGTATTCGAGCTGGAGTGCCGCAATCACCGCGGCATCGTGACCCTGGAGCCCAGCGAGCTGGTCGTCACAGTGCGCAGCGGCACCCCCGTGGTCACGCTGGACCAGGCCCTGGCCGAAGTCGGCATGATGCTCCCCTTCGAACCCGCGCTGGGTGCACCAGAGGCCAGCGTCGGTGGCATGGTCGCGCTGGGGCTCTCGGGCCCACGCCGTCCCTGGGCGGCCGCGCTGCGCGACGCCGTGCTGGGCACCCGGATCGTGAACGGGCGCGGCGAGATCCTGCAGTTCGGCGGGCAGGTGATGAAGAACGTCGCGGGCTTCGATGTCTCCCGCCTGATCTGCGGCAGCCTGGGCGGACTCGGGCTGATCCTGGAGACCAGTTTCAAGCTGCTGCCGCGACCGGCCTGCGAGCGCTACCTGCAACGCGAGGATGATGCCGAGTCGTTCATCGCGCGCTGCAGCGCCTGGGGGCGCACCGGGTGGCCATTCTCGGGGATCGCCTGGCACGACGGCGTCACCCATATCCGTCTCGGCGGCGGCGAGGAGGCGGTTGACGAGGCCATCCAGCGCATCGATGCCGAGCCCGGCGACCCGGCCCGGGGATTCTGGGACGCACTGCGTGACCGCAGCCTGCCCTTTTTCGTTGACGAGCTGGCCACCAACGCCCGGCTGTGGCGGATCAGCCTGCCGCCGGCGACAGAACCGCTCGCACTGTCCGGGGAGTGGCTGATGAGCTGGGCCGGTGCGGAGCGCTGGCTGCGCACGACAGAACACCCGGAGACCGTGCGTCGCGCCGTGACCGCGGCCGGGGGCCACGCCCGCCTGTGGCTCGGCGATGCCCCGGGCGTGCCCCGCCTGCACCCGCGGGGCGAGGCCCTGGAGGCCCTGGAAGGCCGCCTGCGCGAGTCCCTGGACCCGGATGGCGTCTTCTTCGCCCCCCTGCTGCCGAACCCGCGCTCCCGCCGGCCGCGCACGACCTGAGCCATGGAGACCCGGCTGCACGAGCGCTTCGCCGATGACCCGGCCGCGCGCATTGCGGAGGATGCGCTGCGCGCCTGCGTGCACTGCGGCTTCTGCAACGCGACCTGCCCGACCTACCAGGAGCTGGGTGACGAGGTCGACGGCCCGCGCGGCCGCATCTACCAGATCAAGGAGATCCTCGAATCCGGCGAGGCCAACCCGACCGCGCGCACCCATCTGGACCGCTGCCTGACCTGCCTCAACTGCATGACCACCTGCCCCTCCGGGGTGGACTACAACCACCTGGTCGCCTATGGCCGCGAGGTGATCGAGCACGACCTCGACCGAAACTGGCGCGAGCGGGCCCTGCGCGGCCTGCTGTCCCGCGCGCTGCCCGCGCGCTGGCCGTTCCGAATGGCCCTGGGGCTGGGGCGCCTGGTCCGCCCTGCCCTGCCCGCGGCCCTGCGCCGCCGGGTACCCGAGCGGCACGGCGCCAGGAAGGCGGCACAACCGGCCCCTTCGCAAGTACTGGAAGGTTTTCCCCACGGGCGCATCCTGCTGCTGGCTGGCTGCGTGCATGACGCAATCGACGCGCGCACCAACGCCTCGCTGAAGAACCTGCTTGGTCGCCTTGGTATCGAGGTCGTGGAAGTCGGTGAAACGCGTTGCTGCGGCGCGGTCGAACACCACTTGGCCTTCGAAGATCGGGCCCGGCAACGGGTACGCGCCAACCTCGACGCCTGGAAAGGCGTGCTCGACCAGGGCGTGGACGCGGTGGTCAGCACCGCCAGCGGCTGCGGCGTGATGCTGCGCGACTACGGCCACCTGCTGGCTGGCGACCCCGACTACGCGGAACGCGCACGCGACGTCTCCGAGCGCGTACGCGATCCGGTGGAGCTGTTCACACCGGCTGCCATCGAGAAGCTGGGCATCCGCGCGCCGCAGGGCCACGACCCGATCGCCTGGCACGCCCCCTGCACCCTGCAACATGGCCAGCGTCTGGCCGGGCGTGTGGAACCGCTGCTGCAGGCAGCCGGTTTCGAACTGTCACCCACGGGGGAACCTCACCTGTGCTGCGGCTCGGCGGGGACCTATTCGATCACCCAGCCGGCGATGGCCGCCCGGCTGCGTACCCGCAAGCTGGACAATCTGGAGGCCACCGCGCCCGCGCGCATCGTGACCGCCAACGTCGGCTGCCAGACGCATCTGCAATCCGGCACCGACACCCCGGTCGAGCACTGGCTGACGCTGCTCGAACGCCATTGCCCGGCAACTCCCGCCGGTGCGTAGGGGCGCTTGCCCGGGCTCCTGCGGCGATCTAGATTCCCCCTTTTCCAATCCGGTAGACGCATCCATGCAGGCAAAATCCTTTCTCCCCCCGCAGCGCACCCTGATGGGCCCCGGCCCCTCCGACGTGAACCCGCGCGTGCTGAGCGCGATGAGCCGCCCGATCATCGGCCACCTGGATCCGGTGTTCGTCGGCATGATGGAGGAGATGAAAGGCCTGCTGCAGTACGCCTTCCAAACCGAGAACGCGCTGACCCTGCCGGTCTCCGCCCCCGGTTCCGCCGGCATGGAGACCTGCTTCGCCAACCTGGTGGAGCCGGGCGACAAGGTGATCGTCTGCATCAACGGCGTGTTCGGCACGCGCATGAAGGAGAACGTCGAGCGCTGCGGCGGCACCGCCGTGGTGGTCGAGGACGACTGGGGCGCCCCGGTCTCCCCGGAGAAGGTCGCGGAAGCGCTGAAGGGCAACCCGGACGCGAAGGTCCTGGCCTTCGTGCATGCCGAGACCTCCACCGGTGCCTGCTCCGATGTCGAGACCCTGTGCCGGATGGCCCGCGAACACGACTGCCTGACCATCGTGGACGCGGTCACCAGCCTGGGCGGCAGCCCGCTGAAGGTCGACGACTGGGGTGTGGATGCGATCTACTCCGGCAGCCAGAAGTGCCTGTCCTGCACCCCGGGCCTGTCGCCGGTCAGCTTCAGCCAGCGCGCGGTGGACCGCATCCAGGCGCGCAGCCACAAGGTGCAGAGCTGGTTCCTCGACCTGAACCTGGTGATGGGCTACTGGGGTGGCGGCGGCAAGCGCGCCTACCACCACACCGCGCCGATCAACGCCCTGTATGCGCTGCACGAGTCGCTGGTCATCCTCGCCGAGGAAGGCCTGGAGAACAGCTGGACCCGCCACGCCCGCCACCACACGGCACTGCGCGCGGGCCTCGAGGCGATGGGGCTGAAGTTCCTGGTCGACGAGGCCCACCGCCTGCCGCAACTCAACGCCGTGCACGTCCCCGAAGGCGTGGACGAGGCCGCGGTGCGCGCGGAGCTGCTGGAGCGCTACAACCTCGAGATCGGCGCCGGGCTCGGCCCCTATGCCGGCAAGGTCTGGCGCATCGGTCTGATGGGCCATGGCGCGAACGAGCGCAACGTGTCGCTGTGCCTGTCCGCACTGGAGGCGGTGCTGGCCGACATGGGCGCGGTGAAGCCGGGCCAGGCCCTGGCCGCCGCCCGTGCGAGCTACAAGCAAGCGTAGCGCTGGACCACCCGAGCCGATAACGAAACCTGCGGGAGACGCAACATGACGCTTTCCGAACTACTGCAGTACCTGGACGAGAACATGGACGGGGTCTTCCTGGACGGCGACTCCGCCAGCACCCTGGAGAAGGCCCGCAGCGGCGAGCACCGCAATCCAATCGCGGCCGAGGTGCTGACCACGCTGATGGACGGTGCCGGTGCCGACGGCCCGGACACCACCCTGGAGCGCGCCGAGGCGGTCAAGGCCATCGGCCCGCTGCGCCTGAAGTACATGGCCGACGACGCCCCGGTCGAGGGCTTCCGCCTGGTGGAAAAGACCATCGTCACCATCGACGCCGCCTACAACGACGAGGCCCTCTCCTCGCGCGGCTGACACCCCTCGACCCGGTCATCCTCCCGGATCATCGCTTCACTGCCTCCGGGATCGCGCTGCCTGGTTCGGTGGGTAGAGCCGGGTTGCGTGCTGGCCGTTGTGGTCAGTGCGCCTTTCTTCGTCGTTTCGCGGCGGGTGGATCCAGAGGCTCGGCCGGCAGCCCCAGTCGGTCGACGATCGCGGACCGCGAGGCCTCGGCCAGCGAGCGACGATCCTCGTCAGCGGTTTCGATCGGCTCCAGGAAATGCACCTGCACGCGGGTCTCGCGGCGGCACAGCAGGCGCCAGGCATTCACAAGCAGGCGGTCGTCGTCGGAATAGGCGACGGGAACCGGACCGCCCTCGGGGCGCTCGTAGTCCAGTGCCACCGGCTGCACCGGATGGCCGTTCTCGGCCACCGCGGCAAACAGGCGCGGGTGGAAGCGGCGCACGCCCTGCCCGCGGCTGGTCGTCCCTTCCGGGAACACCACGAAGTGCCGGCCCTCGTCGAGGCCCTCGCGCATGGCCTCGATGTGGGCGTTTGCCTCGCCCGCGCCGCGGCGGATGAAACGCGTGTCGTGCTGGCGCGCCAGCCAGCCGATCACCGGCCAGCGGGCAATCTCGTCCTTGGACAGAAAACACGGATCCACGGCCGCGCCAATCAGCGGGATGTCCAGCCACGACACGTGGTTGGCCACCACCAGCGAGGCCCGCCCCGGCGGCGTACCGGCAAGCCGAAAACGCACCCCTGCCAGCCACAGCGCGCGGTCGTACCAGTCGCGGCGGATGCGGCTGCGCGTCTCGAAGTCATCGCCCCGGCGCGACATGCGCCAGCTCAGCCAGACGCCCTTCAGCAGGTGCAGGAGAATGCGCATCAGCCTACCCGATGCGCGCAGGCTTCCCGTCATATCGCAATCCCCGGCTGGCGAGTGCGTGGCTGCACCCGGAAAACATCGATCCTGGTCCTGGCGATCCGCAAGACCCCTGGCCGGCATCCGCCACGCCCCAGCGAACAGGCCATGCAGGTCGGCCGCAAGGGGTGCCTTACGGCAGCTGACCGGTATAGGCGCCGGACTCCACCGGCAGGTCCTCGGCCTCCCAGCCCTTGATGCCACCGGCCACGTTCACGACCTGGCCAAAGCCCATCTCGCGCAGCCGCTGCACCGACATCGCGGCGCGTCCGCCCGTGGCGCACATCACGGCCACCGGCTTCTCGCGGGCGTTGACCAGCGCATCGATGCGATGCGGGGTGTTCGGATCCGCCGCCCCTTCCAGCAGGCCGCGCGGGATCAGCAGCGAGTTCGGCACATGGATCTTTTCGTATTCGTACGGTTCGCGCACGTCCACCAGCAGCCAGTCCTCGCCGGCTTCCATCTTGTCGGAGAGTTCCTCGGGGGAGATCTCCTCGACGTGCTGGCGCGCCTCGGCGACGAAATCCATCAGCTTCTTCTCGCTCATTCGAACATTCCCTTTGCAGTGAACAGAAAACGGATACGACGGTACTTCAAACTGTGGCCGCAAACGAGGTCTTCAACCCTGATCCAGTGCGTTTGCCAGGGCATCCGGGGCCGTTACCGGCGCCTCGCAGTGCAGGCCGCGGCAGACATAGGCGCATACGCCGGCCTCCGGCGGCGCCTTCTCCGCCAGGGCCGCCAGCAGCCCATCGGCATCGCCCGGGATGGCGAAGCCCCACACCGGGCGGTTCTGTGACCGCAGGCGCTGCTCCCAGGCCGGCAGCTCGTCCACCTTGCCGCGCAGTACGACCAACGGCGGCGGCTGATGGTGCATGTCCAGCGCGATCAACAGGCTCATGTGGCCCAGCGGGGCCTGCTCGATCATCGGCCCGGCGTTGGCCAGCGTGCGTTCGGCGGCTTCCAGGTAGCGCGGCTCGGCCAGCAGCAAGCCGAGTTTCTGCAACGCCTGCGCGGCAATGCCGTTACCGGCGGCCATCGCGTCGTCGGCGTAGACCTTGGGCCGCTGGATCAGCGCCTCGTGATCGCGCGCGGTGTAGAAGAACCCGCCGTGCTCGGTATCCTCGAAGTCGGCCAACAGGGCCTCCGCCAGGGTCGTCGCCCAGCCCACCAGGTCGCTGTCCCACTCGGCTTCCAGCAGCGCCAGCGTGGCCTCCAGCAGCAGGGCGTGGTCGTCCAGATAGGCCCGTGGCAGCTCGCCGGTCGCCCCTTCGCGGTAGCTGGCAAACAGCCGGCCATCGCGCCAGAGCCGTTCGCGAACCGCATCCATCGCCGCGCGGGCCAGTCCCAGCCAGTCGGGCCGCTCTAGCGCACGCGCGGCGCGGGCGAGCCCGGTGATCATCAGCGCGTTCCAGGCGCCCAGGATCTTGTCGTCGCGATGCGGCCGCACGCGCTGCTCCCGCGCGGCCAGCAGGCGCTCGCGG
The DNA here is from genome assembly GCF_000377265.1 of Thioalkalivibrio sp. ARh3. NCBI lineage: Bacteria > Pseudomonadati > Pseudomonadota > Gammaproteobacteria > Chromatiales > Ectothiorhodospiraceae > Thioalkalivibrio > Thioalkalivibrio sp. ARh3. Next base: position 806,154 of record NZ_KB897947.1, on the reverse strand, counting down.
GCGCGGCCCAGGCGCGTGTTCGCCTCGGACTCGTCAATGCCCAGGGCATCGGCTACGGTCGCGATCGGGACCAGCTCGTGCAGGTGCCAGCGACCCTCGAAGTTGGCCGGGCCGTTCAGCCCCCAGACCCGGCTGGCGACCGCCCATTCGTCCTCCGCCAGCAGGCCCTCGACCGTCTCCGGATCCCAGACGTAGAAGCGGCCTTCCTCCCCTTCGGAATCGGCATCGAGACTGGAGTAGAACGCGCCGGAGGGGTCGCGCATCTCGCGCTCCAGCCAGGCGACCGTCTGTTCGGCCACGCGCCGTGCACGGTCGTCACCGGCGGCCGCACGCTCGGCATACAGGCCCAGCAGCGGCCCGTTGTCGTAGAGCATCTTTTCGAAGTGCGGGATCATCCAGCGCGCATCCACCGAGTAGCGGCAGAAGCCACCGCCGACCTGGTCGAAGATCCCGCCGGCGGCCATCGCCGCGAGCGTCCGCTCGAGCATGCGGTCGGCCTCGGCATCATTGTGGCGCGCCGCATGCCAGGCCAGCCATTCGAGCGTGGCCGGATGCGGGAACTTGGGCGCATCGCCGAAGCCCCCGAACTGCTCGTCGAAGGTCTGCGCGAGTTCCGCCCGCGCCTTGTCCATTACACCGATCGCCGGGATCGCCCCGCCCGCCGGCCGGTAGATGCGGGAGAGCGCCTGCTGCAGGGATTCATTCTGGCGCTGGATCTCGTCCGGGTGCTCCGCCAGGAAATCGGCCACCCGGTTCATCAGGTCGACGAAAGACGGAAGCCCGTGGCGCGGGGTGCTGGGGAAGTACGTGCCGGCAAAGAACGGCACCTGGTCCGGGGTCAGGAACACCGTCAGCGGCCAGCCGCCCGGGCGCTGGGACAGCAGCATGTGGGCGTTCTGGTAGATACGGTCGAGGTCGGGGCGTTCCTCGCGGTCCACCTTGATGTTGATGAAGCGGCGGTTCATCACCTCGGCGGTGGCCGGGTCCTCGAACGATTCATGCGCCATCACGTGACACCAGTGACAGGCAGAATAGCCGATCGACAGCAGGATCGGCTTGTCCTCGCGGCGGGCGCGCTGCAGCGCCTCCTCGCCCCAGGGATACCAGTCCACCGGGTTGTCGGCATGCTGTAGCAGATACGGGCTGCTGGCCCCGGCCAGTCGATTCATCGCACGACCTCCCTGGAAATCGGATTCGCCCCGACGGGTACAGGTGCACGCCAGGGCTAGGCCGGGTAGCATGTGCAGCCGATTTTCCATCCGCAAGCGACCATGCCCACGCACCCGTTTATCGATCCGGTAGCCCTGTCGCTGGGGCCCCTGACCCTGTACTGGTACGGGCTGATGTACCTGATCGGCTTCGTGGCCTTCTGGGCACTGGGGGCCTGGCGTGCGCGCACGCAGGGCTGGGCGCCCCTGCAACCGGCTCAGGTCGGCGATCTGCTGTTCTGGGGCGCGATCGGCGTAATCATCGGCGGCCGCCTGGGCTATGCCCTGTTCTACAACCTGGATGCGACGCTGGCCGACCCGGTCAGCCTGTTCCGCGTCTGGGAGGGCGGCATGGCCTTCCACGGCGGGCTGGTCGGGGTGCTCGTAACCTCCTGGCTGTATGCACGCCGACTGGGCGTGGGCTTCTTCCGCCTGACGGACTTTGTCGCCCCGCTGGTGCCGATCGGCCTGGGCGCGGGGCGCATCGGCAACTGGATCAACGGCGAGCTGTGGGGCAAGCCCACCGACCTGCCCTGGGCGATGATCTTCCCGGCTGCGGACTACGTGCCGCGCCACCCGTCGCAGCTCTACCAGGCGTTCCTCGAGGGGCTGGTGCTGTTCGTGGTGCTGTGGATCGTGTCGCGTCATCCGCGCCGTACCGGCCTGATCTCCGGGCTGTTCCTGACGCTCTACGGCGGCTTCCGCTTCCTGGTCGAATTCGTGCGCGTGCCGGATGCGCATATCGGCTATCTCGCCTTCGACTGGCTGACGCTCGGCCAGGTATTGAGCCTGCCAGTCATCCTGTTCGGGATCGGCCTGATCGTCTGGTCGCGCAGGAACCCCGTACCGGAAGCCCGCCCGAACGCCGAGAAACCCTGACATGCAGCAATACCTCGACCTCGTCCGCCATATCCGCAAGCACGGCACCGACCGCCCGGACCGAACCGGCACCGGCACACGCTCGGTGTTCGGCTACCAGATGCGCTTCGACCTGGCCGCGGGCTTCCCGCTGGTCACCACCAAGCGCACCCACCTGCGCTCGGTGATCCACGAACTGCTGTGGTTCATCCGCGGCGAGACCAACATCGGCTATCTCAAGGAACACAAGGTCCGTATCTGGGACGACTGGGCGACCGAGGATGGCGATCTGGGCCCGATCTACGGGGCGCAGTGGCGCAACTGGGCCGGGCACGACCAGCTGGCCGAACTGGTGGGCAACCTGAAGCACCGGCCCTATTCGCGGCGCCACATCATCAGCGCCTGGAACGTGGCCGACCTGCCGGACGAGTCCGTCTCGCCGCAGGAGAACGCGAACGCCGGGCGCATGGCGCTGGCCCCCTGCCACACCCTGTTCCAGTTCTACGTCGCCGACGGCCGGCTGTCCTGCCAGCTCTACCAGCGCAGTGCCGATGTCTTCCTGGGCGTGCCGTTCAACATCGCCAGCTATGCCCTGTTCACGCACATGCTGGCGCAGGTGGCCGGCCTGGAACCGGGCGACTTCGTGCACACCTTCGGCGACGCCCACCTCTATCACAACCACGAGCAGCAGGTGGACGAGCTGCTGGGCCGCGAGCCCCTGCCACTGCCCACCCTGCACCTGAATCCCGAGGTCACGGACCTGTTCGCCTTCACCTTCGATGACATCGAGGTACGCGACTACCAGTCACACCCGCCGATCAAGGCGCCAGTGGCGATCTGATGGCGACCCCCGAGATCCACCTGATTGTCGCGCTGGACCCGGACCATGTGATCGGGCGCGACAACGATCTGCCCTGGCACCTGCCGAAGGACCTGCAGCACTTCAAGCGCGTGACCGACGGGCACCCGATAATCATGGGACGGCGCACGTTCGAGTCCATCGGCCGCCCCCTGCCGAAACGCCACAACCTGGTGCTCACGCGCCAGGCCGACTGGCAGACGGACGGCGTGGAGGTCTATCCGGATCTGGACAGCGCCCTGGCCTCCATCCCCGAGGGCCCCGCCTTCGTGATCGGCGGTGCCGGGCTGTTCGCCGAGGCCCTGCCCCGGGCCTCGGTGCTGCACCTGACCCGCGTGCACGAACCCCATGCCGGGGACACCTGGTTCCCGGCTATCAACCCCGATGACTGGGACTGCGTCTGGTCCGAACACCACGCACCCGACGACCGCCACGCCTGCGGCTTCACCTTCCAGCGTCTGGAACGTCGCCGCTAACCCCCACCCTGCCATGGGACACTGTGCCGGCCCGGAAAGCCTTCGCGGGCAGGCCGCACCACTCCTGCCTATACTCGGTAGAACCACCCGGGACCGCAGGCTGCCCTGTCGGCGCTGCACCCGATGGTCCCGGACCGGCAAGCTCACCAGCGGCGCGCTGTTGGTCGAGCCCGGTCGATATCCGACAGCTTCGCGCGGAGGGATGCCATGCTGCGCAAGACGACCTACACGATCCTTGCGGCCGGGGCGCTTGCCCTTTCCGGCTGCGCACACTACGGGGGACAGGAGCAGGCCGGCATGGTGATCGGCGGTGCCCTGGGAGGCCTGCTGGGCGCCGAGGTCGGCGCGGGGCGTGGCCGCACCGCCGCGATCATCGCCGGCACCCTGGCCGGCGCGGCGATCGGCGGCGCAGTCGGCCGCTCGATGGACGACGTCGACCGCATGAAGACCGCCCAGACCCTGGAGACCGTACGCACGGGGGTGCCAGCGCAATGGGTCAATCCGGATACCGGACACCAGTATGCGGTGACCCCCACCCGGACCTTCGACACCGCGACCGGACCCTGCCGCGAGTACACCATCGATGCGACCATCGGTGGTCAGCGCGAACAGGTCTACGGCACGGCATGCCGCCAGCCGGACGGGAGCTGGCAGATCCAGAGCTGACCGCTGCATGCCCAGCCCGGTCGCTGCCGGAGCGATGGGTCAGCGCCAGGGCGGGTCCACGCCCTCGACGCGGTACTCGCGGCCCAGCGCCCGCATGAGGCTGAAGCAGCAGAAGACCAGGATGATCGCCACCGGCAGCCCGGCGGTCAGGGAACCGGTCTGCAGGCTGTCCAGCGCACGCTCGCCGCCGACGATCAGCAGCGTCGCGGCCACCGCCCCCTCGGTAATGCCCCAGATCACCCGCTGACGCTTCGGCGAGTGCTTCGAACCGCGCGAGATCAGCGCATCTACCACGTAGGTGCCAGAGGCGGACGAGGTAATGAAATAGGTCGCAATCAGCAGGGTCGCCACGCCGGAGGCAATCGTGGTCCAGGGCAGCTGCGCCAGGGTTGCATACAGCGCCACGGTGGTGTCCTCGGCCACTGCCGCGGCGATCCCGGCGCCGTCGTCAAACAGCTCCATGTGCAATGCGGTGCCGCCGAAGATCGCCATCCAGGCGAACACGAACAGGCTGGGCAGGGCGAGCACGCCGACGATGAACTCGCGGATAGTGCGCCCGCGCGAGATGCGCGCGATGAAGATGCCGACGAACGGCGACCAGGCGATCCACCACGCCCAGTAGAACATGGTCCAGTCCTTCTGCCACTGCGAGCCGCCGATGGCGTCGGTGTGCAGGCTGAGCTGGATGATCTGCTGCAGATAGCCGCCGGTGGAGTCGAGGAAGAAGCGCAGGATGAATAGCGTCGGCCCGGCGATCAGCACGAACAGCATGAAGCTGATCGCCAGCACCAAGTTGAACACGCTGACCCACTTCAGCCCGCGATCCAGCCCGGAGATCACCGACAGCACCGCCACCGCGGTGATCGCGGTGATGATGCCCACCTGCCACCAGTGCGAGACCGGCATGTCGACCAGCACGTTGAGCCCGGTATTGAGCTGCATCGCCCCAAATCCCAGCGAGGTCGCCAGCCCGAACAGGGTGCCGAACACCGCGAGGATGTCGATCACATGCCCGATCGGGCCATAGATGCGATCCCCCAGCAGCGGGTAGAAGATCGAGCGGATGGTCAGCGGCAGACGGTGACGGAAGCTGAAATAGGCGACCGACAGCCCCAGCACCACGTACACCGCCCAGGCGTGCAGGCCCCAGTGAAAGAAGGTGTAGACCATCGCCTGGCGTGCGGCCGCGTCGGTCTCGCCATCGCCGGTCGGCGGGTGCTGGTAGTGCAGGATCGGCTCGGCCACGCTCCAGAACACGAGGCCAATCCCCATGCCGGCGGAGAACAGCATCGCGAACCAGGCAGCAAAGCCGAACTCCGGTCGGTCGTCCGGCTGCCCCAGCCGGATCACGCCGTAGCGGCTGAACCCCAGCCAGATCAGGAAGCCGAGGAAGAAGGTCACCACCAGCAGGTACCCCCAGCCGAGGTACTCGGTGATGAAGCCGTGGATACTGGCGAACACCTCGCTGGCCGTGGACGGGAAGATCACCCCGAAGGCGACGAACACCACCACCATGATCGCGGAGGCGGTGAACACCGTCGGGTTCACCGTGGCGAAGAAGGCCTCCGGTCGGTAGTGGTTCATGCCGCGGCCTCCCCGCTGGCGGGATCAGGCCGGCCCATCGGGATCCGCGCCCTCGTCCCCGGAACACAGCGCCCCGGTCAGGTCGACCTCGGCCAGCACATGTCCCTCGGCTGCGGCATCGAACTGGCTGCGGGTCGCACCCGCCTCCAGCTCCAGCTCGGCATCCAGCGCCTGCAGGCGGAAGCGGTAGTGATGACAGCCCTCCGGCGGGACCGGGCCGAGATAGCCCACCTTGCCGAAGGCATCCATTCCCACGCGCGCCTCGCTCGGCAGATGCAGGGCATCCACCCGCGTCGTATCCGGCGGCAGGTTCCAGACCAGCCAGTGAGTGACATCCCCCAGGGGCGAATCCAGGTCCTCCAGGATCAAGGCCAGACTGCGCGATCCGGCCGGAACCTCGCGGATCTCCAGCGGCGGCAGCTCGTTGGCATCCCGCGCCGAGACCTCGATCGGCATCCGTTCTCCATCGGCAAACGCCGGACTGCTCAGCCGCATCGCGTTGCAACCTCCTCCGTGGTCCTGTTGACAGCCTCGCCTGCGGGCCGGGGTGGGTCAACCCATGCGGTCAACTGCCGCGCCCGGGGTTGATCCGGATCAAGTGCGAACGCTTTGCTTGCCCATCACACCCGCGTCCCGCGTACACTTCGCCTCATGGCACAACTGACCTTTATGGGCGCAACCGGCGAAGTCACCGGCTCGCGCTATCTACTCGAGATCGAAAATACCCGCATCCTGCTGGAATGCGGCCTGCATCAGGGGGGCAACGACGCCGACGAGGCCAACCGCGCCTCGCTGGAGGAACTGGCCCGGGACCTGGATGCGGTCATTCTGTCGCACGGTCACCTGGACCACTCGGGGCTTCTGCCCAAGCTCGTCCGCGACGGCTACCGCGGGCCGATCTATTGCACGCCGGGCACGGAGGAGTTGCTGGAGATCATGCTCGAGGACTCGGCCTTCGTGATGAGCAAGGACATCGAGTGGGAGAACAAGTGGCGTCGCCGTTCGGACAAGCCATTGCTGGAGCCGATCTACGACATCGACGATGTCGCGACAACCCTGGGGCGTTGCGAGGCCGTGCGCTACGGCGACACGCGGACCATCGCGGGCGACGTCCGACTGACCTTTCGCGATGCCGGGCATATCCTCGGCTCCGCGATCGTGGACCTGATCGTGCCCTCCGGGGGGCGCGACCGGCACCTGGTTTTCTCCGGCGACCTCGGCAATACCGACGCCGTGCTGATGAACGACCCGGCGCGCCTGGAACACGCGGACCACGTGCTGCTGGAAAGCACCTACGGCGATCGTGACCACCGTCCGATGGACGATACGATCGAGGAATTCGCGCAGGTACTCGAGGAGGCGGAGCGCTCCGGCGGCAACGTGCTGATCCCGGCCTTCGCGGTAGGCCGTACCCAGGAGATCCTCTACCACCTGAGCATGCTGCACCACGCCGGCCGCCTGCCGCAGCAGAAGGTCTTCCTCGACAGCCCGATGGCGATCAAGGTCACCGAGCTGTACGCGCGTCTGCGCCGGACGCTGGACCCGGGGGACATGGACCGGCTGCACCAGGCCGCGAACGGGGATCCGGCGGCCTACCTGCCGGGGCTGCAGGTCTGCCGCACGGTCGAGGAGTCCATGGCGATCAACCGCATCACCGGCGGCGCGATCATCATCGCCGGCTCCGGCATGTGCAATGGCGGACGCATCCGCCACCACATGAAATACAACCTGTGGCGGCGCGAGGCGCACCTGGTGATCGTCGGCTTCCAGGCCGCCGGCACCCTGGGGCGGCGTCTGGTCGACGGCGCCGAGAAGGTCAAGCTTCTGGGCGACGAGGTCGCGGTGAACGCCAAGGTCCACACCCTGGGCGGTTTTTCCGCCCATGCCGGGCGCAGCCAGCTGCTCGACTGGGCGCGCGCCTTTCAGGACCAGCCGGTGTTCCATCTGGTCCACGGCGAGCCGGAGGCACGCGAGGCCCTGGCCGCCGGGCTGCGCGACGAGCTGGGGGCCGAGGCGCATGTACCCGCCTTCGGCGAGACCATCACCCTGTAACGCCGCGCTCCCACAGCAGCGATGCCGGAGGCCGAAGCCGTCAGCACCTACGCCCTGATCGCCGGCTTCCTCGGCGGTCTCGGGCTGTTCCTGCTCGGGATGACCCTGCTGACCGACGGCCTGAAGACCGCCGGCGGCAAGGCCCTCCAGCACATCCTCGGGCAGTGGACCCGCACCCGGCCGCGTGCCCTCGCCTCGGGCATGGGCGTGACGGCACTCGTGCAGTCCTCCAGCGCGGTCACGGTCGCCACCATCGGCTTTGCCAATGCCGGTCTGCTGACGCTGGGCCAGTCGGTCTGGGTGATCTTCGGCTCCAACGTCGGCACCACGATGACCGGCTGGCTGGTCGCACTGATCGGCTTCAACATCCGCATCGAGGCCTTCGCCCTGCCGGCGATCGGCATCGGCGCCCTGCTCTACCTGTTCATGAAGGCCGCGCGGCCGCGCTACCTGGGCCTGGCGCTGGCCGGCTTCGGCCTGCTGTTCTTCGGCATCGACGTACTGCGCGAGGCCTTCGAGGGGCTCAGCGCGACCTTCGACCTCGGCGCGCTGGCCCGCCCCGGCTTCCTCGGGCTGGTCATCATGGTCGGGATCGGCGCGCTGCTGACCGTGCTGATGCAGAGCTCCTCGGCCTCGATGGCCATGGCCCTGACCGCCGCGATGAGCGGCGCGGTCCCGCTGGAGGCGGCCGCTGCGGCCGTGATCGGCGCCAACCTCGGCACCACCATCAAGGCACTGCTGGTCGTGATCGGCGCGACTCCGAACGCCAAGCGCGTCGCGGCCGCCCATGTGATCTTCAACGGCCTGACCGCGATCGTCGCCTTGCTGATCCTGCCCTGGTTCCTGGCCGCGATCGCCTGGATCTGGGGCAGCACCGGGGAGGCGCCGGCCCCGGCGATGCTGCTCGCGGTGTTCCACACCGCGTTCAACCTGCTGGGGGTTGCACTGATGGCCCCGGTCGCCCCGCCGATGATCCGCTGGCTGCAGGGCCGTTTCCGCACGATCGAGGAGGACATCGCCCGGCCACGGTACCTGGACCGCAGCAGTTCCGGGGTCCCGGATCTCGCCCTGCAGTCGCTGATCCAGGAGACCGAACGCCTGTCCGACATCGGGCATTCGATGGCCCGCGAGGCCCTGCAAACGGCCCCGCCGGCGGCCGGCATCCTGGACCGCCGGCGCATGGCCGCGGAGCAGCTGACCCAGGCCATCGTGGAATTCGCCGCGCACACGGCCAACCACCCGATGCCGGAACAGGTCGGCCATGGCATCGCCGAGGCCGTACGCATCGCCCGCTACCACCGCGAGGTCGCCATACTGGCCGACGACATCGCCGACCTGCGCCGCCAGTCCAGCGGCGAGGAGCGCCCGATCGTGACCGAACAGCGCCGCGCGTGGCAGGAACAGGCGATACGCGCCCTGGACCTGTGCAACCTGGAATCGGACGATGGCGACAACGGCCATGACCTGGCCACCGCCGAGGCTGTGGACACGGTGGCGACCGCCTACGTTGAACTGAAGGCCGCCTTGCTGCGCGAAGGGACCTTCGGCTCGCTGAGCATGGCCGAGATGGAACGCCAGCTGCGGATCATCAGCATGGCGCGGCGCCTGGTGACCCAGGCCGACAAGGCCCGCCGCCACACCGAGGCCCTGAAAGATCAGATCCGAGGCCTGCGAAAGACACTGGAAGAAGAGCACGCATGATCGACCACGAAACACTGCAGGACGCCATCGCGAATCGCCGCGCCGAGGCCCTTACGTTTGACGGGCTGGAGTACGCCCGGCTGCTGGAGCCGGTGAATCACTACCCGCGCGGATCCGTAGTATTGCCGGACGGTTCAATAGTCCCCGGCTACCCGGCAATCGGACGCATCCAGTCGCTGGAGGCCGGGCTGCCCCGCCAGTTCGACCAGCCCTTCTGGGCGGAGGAGAAGATCGACGGCTTCAACGTGCGCATCCTGCGCTGGCACGGGCGCATCTATGCCTTCAGCCGCGGCGGCTACGTCTGCGCGTTCAGCACCGACCGGGTAACGGATTTCATGGACCCGGTGATCTTCGACGCCGAGCCCGACCTGATCCTGTGCGCCGAGATCGCCGGCCCGGATACGCCGTACCTGGAAGGTTCCACCCCCCGGGTCGCACACGATGTGGGCTTGTTCGTCTTCGACTTGATGCGCCTGGGCCAGCCCGGTTTCGTGCCCCAGCCAGAGAAATTCTCCCTGATCGAGCACCACGCACTACCCCCGGCGCCCCTGCACGGACAGTTCACCCCACACGACACCCGGGCGCTCGGACGACTGATTCAGCGGCTGGACGAGGAAGGCGCCGAGGGGCTGGTGCTCAAGACGGCGGACGGCCAGCACCGGGCAAAATATGTCACCGGGAGTTCCTGCGTCTCCGATATCCGGGTCTGCTCGGAACAGCTGCTCGACCTGCCACCGGAGTACTTCACCAACCGCCTGACGCGCCTCGCGATCTTCCTGTCCGAGCACCCGGATCGACACCACGCCGACCTCGACCAGGCACTGGGCCAGGCGCTGCTCTCGGGGCTCTACAGTGCGGTCGCGCAGCACCGTCGGCAGGGCCATGTCGGTCATCGCTATCGCTGCCGTTTTCGCGAGCGTGCCAACGCGCTGCACTTCATGAACCACATGCAGGCCACAGGCGGACGCCACGTAAGCTTTGCGGATGACGCGCCGCGTCAGGAGGATGGCTACTGGTTGCTGGAGTTCGAACGCCAGTTCGACCGCATCACCGGTACGCTGGCCTCCGCCCTCGCGGGCGACCGCCAGTACGACTGACCCGAGCGCCGGGTCAGGCGCCGGGACGCTCCGTCTCGGCGAGATTCTCCATCACCCGGCGCAGGTAGTCGGCGGTGACCAGCTTGATGCCCATGCGATTGCCCAGCTTGCGCATGCCCTCGTCGGCGCTGGCCAGCTCGGCATCCAGCTCCATCGCCAGCAGGACGGCGTCGACATCCTCGCGCGAATCCACCAGGCCCTTGCGCATGGCCTCGCGAAAGCGCTCGCGCAGCTGGGTGATCAGTTCCGGCCGGAGCGAATCGGCCGCGCCGGCCTGGCGCGTATGCTCCTCGGCGATGCGCAGCCCGCGGTCGATGCGCGTGCGCACCTCGTCGATAAACTCGTAGAGGATATCGCTGGGCAGTGTCAGCGCGAAGCGGCGCGGGGAGCGCACCCAGACCACGGTCTCGAAATCCGCGGCCAGGGCCTCGAGATCACGCATGCCACGAAACTCCTCGTACACCGACAGCGGCATGTAGAACTCGGCCGGGCAGTCCCGCGCCAGATGCAGAAAGGTACGCAGGATGTCCTCCGCATCCGCGCCGAACTGGCCCGCCACATGCGGGTTGGTGAACACGCTGGTATCCAGCACAAAGCGGCGCATCACGACCTCCTGTCGGGTTCGTACCCCATCATCGGTGGCGGCCGGAAACCCGTCAACCAGGGTCGCCGTCCGATCGGCGCCAGCGGCACCCTGTGGCATAATTGCACCCAACCTCCCAGCCCCACAGGCAAGACCCTTGGCCACCCGCGCGGAAGTGGAAAAATTCCTCGAGCGCCTGCGCTCGGATCTGGAACGCCAGCAGATCGATATCCCGACCCTGCCGGACATCTCGGTGCAGGCGCTGTTCATCGTGCAGGACGACACCAGCTCCATTGCCGATCTGGTCAATCTGATCTCGCGCGACACGGCGCTGGCCACACGGCTGGTACGCCACGCCAACAGTCCGGCCTATCGTGGACTGAGTCGCTGCGCGACCATCCGCTCTGCGGTCACGCGCCTGGGAATGGAACGTGCGCGCCAGACCATCATCGCCCTGTCCATGAAAGAGGTGTTTCAAAGCGGCAACGACGCAATCCGGCAGCGCATGGAGGCGCTGTGGAACCACAGCCTGGAGGTCGCGATCATCAGCTATCTGCTGGCCCGGCGGCACCCCCACCTGGACCCGGATACCGCCCTGCTCTCAGGCCTGGTGCACGACATCGGCATGATCCCGATCCTGCGCCGCGCGGAGAAGACACCAGAGATCTACGAGGATCCGCGCGCCCTGCAGGCGGCGGCGGATGCCGCGCACGTCGCGATCGGCCGTGCGATGCTGAAGAACTGGAACTTCGAGCCGGAGATCATCCGCGCGGTCGCCGACCACGAGAACCTCCAGCGCGAACCGGAGGCCGAATCGCCGATCAGCTATAGCGACATCGTGCAGGCGGCGAACATCGAAAGCCACGCCGGCACACCCCATCGCCTGGCCCATATCGATCGCGAAGGGGTATCGGCACTGCGCCGCCTGGCCCCGCGCTCGCCCACCCGAACACTGGACTGGGAAGACGACGCGATCGGCCTGGAGCACGTCAACCAGATCATCGAGTAGGGCAGCCCCTCGAGCAGCGCGGAGCGGATCCCTCGTCAAACCCCCTGGTGGCCTCCACCGATCTGCACCGAAAGCAGCCAGAGCGAGGTAAAGGCGACGCAACCCAGAAGAAATGCACCGAAACGACCCTCGCGGTCGGCGGGCAGCTCCTCCTTGAGCACATTGAGGATGATTGCTCCGGCGACCAGCGCGATCACCGTGTAGACCACGATGTCCGGCACGATGTCCAGCGTTGCGGCGGACCAGCCCGCCATCACGGAGACAGCCAGTACCCACCTGCCGAAATGGCGGTATTCCTTTTGATGGTGTTCGCGCAGCGAGAAGTCGTTGACGACGTTGTGGAGAAGAAGCGCCATCAGGAAGAGCAATTGCTGCACGACCGGCTCGTGCCTCTGGCCGACGAGTAACGCGCCGAGAAAGGCGTTGTAGGCAGCGAATGCGCCGAGGTGCAGCACGAATATCCATGACCACGATCGCCGCTGTTGTCCGGCCGGCGCACGCCGACGGGCCCCGCGTACAGCAATCTCCAGACCATAGAGCGCCACCATCCCCCCCAGCGCGAACACGTAGGCCAGTGGAAACTGGTCATCCATGCGAAGCATGGCATCCGCCTGATGGAGATAGGGCAGCAGCTTCACGAACACGAACGACACGGAGACGCCGCTGGCGAAGGAGAGCCAGCGGCTGCGGGGGGAAAGGCGCACGGACTCGAGGTAGGCGGCGAAGAGATGGGCTGCCGCCAGGATCAATGCAATGGCCGCGGACAAGGCAAGCATGCCACTGGAATCCTATCGGTCGGGCCTCGCCTAGTTATAGACGCGTTTGCAAGACCTATCCGGTCGCACCGGCGGCCAGGCCTTGAGTCGTTCCATAGGGGTTGCAGCTTGCTTCGGCACCAGCCAGCCGTGATGGTGGCCCCGCTGGCACATCGGCGTGGAGCAGGGAACCACTGGTTGATCCAGTGCCTCTCCAGAACCGACCGGACCCGAGACCCGACATTCATGCCCGCGCGCGATTACGGGTATGATCCGCGTCCTTGCGGTACTGTCTCTTTGCACAGAAGATCGCTCAACTGCGGTCTCTTGAAACCTCAGCCATAAGGCCGGGCAGTGCCAGACAATGCCTGGCAATTCCAGTCACTCCCACTCGATGGTGGCCGGGGGCTTGCCGGAGATGTCGTAGGTGACGCGCGAGATGCCGGGGATCTCGTTGATGATGCGGCGCGAGACGTGGTCGAGGAAGTCATACGGCAGGTGCGCCCAGCGAGCGGTCATGAAGTCGATGGTCTCGACCGCGCGCAGCGCCACCACGTAGTCGTAGCGCCGGCCGTCGCCCATCACGCCCACCGACTTCACCGGCAGGAACACGGCGAACGCCTGCGAGGTCTTGTCGTACAGATCCGCGGCGCGCAGCTCCTCGATGAAGATCGCGTCGGCCCGGCGCAGCAGATCGGCGTATTCCTTCTTCACCTCGCCGAGGATCCGCACGCCCAGACCCGGCCCCGGGAACGGGTGGCGGTAGACCATCTCGGTGGGCAGACCCAGCTCCACGCCGATCTTGCGCACCTCGTCCTTGAACAGCTCGCGCAGCGGCTCGACCAGCCCCAGCTTCATGTTCTCCGGCAGCCCGCCCACGTTGTGATGCGACTTGATCACATGCGCCTTGCCGGTCTTGGAGTCGGCCGACTCGATCACGTCCGGATAGATCGTGCCCTGGGCCAGCCACTGCACGTTGTCGAGCTTCGCGGCCTCCTCGTCGAACACGTCGATGAACAGCCCGCCGATGACCTTGCGCTTGGCCTCCGGATCTTCGACCCCGGCCAGCGCACGCATGAAGCGGTCCTCGGCATCGACGCGGATCACGTTCACGCCCATGTGGCGGGCGAAGGTCGCCATCACCTGGTCGCCCTCGCCGAGGCGCAGCAGGCCGGTGTCCACGAACACGCAGGTCAGCTGGTCGCCGATCGCCTTGTGCAGCAGCGCCCCGACCACCGAGGAGTCCACCCCGCCGGACAGGCCCAGCACCACGTGGTCGTCCCCGACCTGCTCGCGCACCCGCGCGGCCATGTCGTCGATGATGTTGTCCGCGGTCCACAGCGACTCGCAGCCACAGATCTCGTGCAGGAAGCGCTCCAGGATGCGCTGGCCCTGGGTCGTGTGCGTGACCTCGGGATGGAACTGCACGCCGTAGAAGCCACGCTCCGGGTCGGCCATGCCGGCGATCGGCGCGGAGTCGGTGGAGGCCATCAGGCGAAAGCCCTCCGGCAGTTCGGTCACGTGGTCGCCATGCGACATCCACACGTCCAGCAGGCCGTAGCCCTCCGGTGTGGTGTGATCCTCGATATCACGCAACAGCGGCGTATGGCCGCGCGCACGCACCTGGGCGTAGCCGAACTCGCGGCGCTCGGAGGGCTCGACCCGGCCGCCCAGCTGCGCGGCCATGGTCTGCATGCCGTAGCAGATCCCCAGCACCGGCACGCCCAGCTCGAACACCGCATCCTCGGCGCGCGGCGGGTGGTCGACGTTCACCGACTCCGGACCGCCGGACAGGATGATGCCGGTGGGGTTGAATGCGCGGATATCCGCCGTCGGCATGTCCCAGGCGTGCACCTCGGAGTAGACCCCGGCCTCGCGCACGCGGCGGGCGATCAGCTGGGTGTACTGGGAGCCGAAGTCCAGCACCAGAATGCGGTGGGCGTGAAGATCCTGGGTCATGAGGTCATCCGCTTTACCGGCCGGGCGGCCGATGGGTGTCGGGGGATACCCGGCCGTGGCGGCCGAGTCAGTCCATTCGGTAGTTCGGGGCTTCCTTGGTGATCGCCACGTCGTGCACATGGCTCTCGCGCATGCCGGCGGCGGTCACACGCACGAAGTGCGGCTTGCTGCGCATCTCCTCGATGTCGTGCGCGCCGACATAGCCCATGGACGAGCGCAGCCCGCCCATCAGCTGGTAGATGATCGCAACGATCGAGCCCTTGTACGGCACGCGACCCTCGATGCCCTCGGGCACAAACTTGTCGGCCGAGCTGTTCGGATCCTGGAAATAGCGATCCGAGGAGCCCTGCTGCATCGCGCCCAGCGAGCCCATGCCGCGGTAGATCTTGTAGGAGCGGCCCTGGTAGAGCTCGACCTCGCCCGGGGCCTCCTCGGTCCCGGCGAACATCGAGCCCAGCATCACGCAGTTGGCCCCGGCGGCGATGGCCTTGGCCAGGTCGCCGGAGAAGCGCACGCCGCCATCGGCGATCATCGGCACGCCGGTCCCCTTCAGTGCATCGGCCACGTCGGAGATCGCGGTGATCTGCGGCACACCCACGCCGGCCACGATGCGGGTGGTGCAGATCGAGCCCGGGCCGATCCCGACCTTCACGCCGTCGGCCCCGGCCGCGACCAGATCCTTCGCGGCGGCGGCGGTAGCGATGTTGCCGCCGATCACCTGCACATCCGGATAGTGCTTCTTCACCCAGGCGACGCGATCCAGCACGCCCTGCGAATGGCCGTGCGCGGTATCCACGACCAGCACGTCCACTCCGGCCTCGACCAGCGCGGCCACGCGCTCGTCGGTTCCGGCACCCACACCGACCGCCGCGCCCACGCGCAGGCGACCGCGATCGTCCTTGCAGGCGTGCGGGTGTTCGGTGGACTTCTGGATGTCCTTGACGGTGATCATCCCGCGCAGCTGGAAGTCGTCGTTGACCACCAGCACCTTCTCGATGCGGTGCTTGTGCAGCAGTTCCAGCACGTGACCGCGGTCCGCGCCCTCGGGCACGGTCACCAGGCGCTCGCGCGGGGTCATGATCTCGGTGACCGGGGCCTCCATGCGGGTCTCGAAGCGCAGGTCGCGGGAGGTCACGATGCCGACCAGGTCATTGCCATCGACCACCGGCACGCCGGAGATGTGATTGGCCTGGGTCAGCTCCACGACCTCGCCGATCGTCGCGGTTGGCCCGATGGTGATCGGCTCGCTGATCACCCCGCTCTCGTGCTTCTTGACCTGCTGGACCTCGGCGGCTTGGGCCTCGACCGACATGTTCTTGTGCACGATCCCGAGCCCGCCTTCCTGCGCCATGGCAATCGCCAGACGCGCCTCGGTGACCGTGTCCATCGCGGCGGAGACGACCGGCGCGCTCAGCTGGATTTCGCGAGTAATGTTCGTGGTCAGGTCGACATCGCGGGGGACGACATTCGAATGCCCCGGGATCAGCAGCACGTCATCGAAGGTCAGGGCTTCACCGAGTATCCGCATGCATCGCTCCAGGACAGTCCAGCGGGGGAAAGAATCGATTCTTTCCCGGAAAGATAAATAGCCGGTCAGTATAAATTTTCCGGCCACCTCCCGACAAGCAGACCGGGCAACCGCAGTGCATGTCGCCCGGCAGACGCAAAATCGGCACCCTGCTACGATGTTCGTCCTCGTTTCAAGCCACCGAGTCCGTTCATGCCCCGCCTGAGCCGCCGCCGACTGCTTGCACTGATGCTCGCACCCGGACTGCTGACGGTAGCCGCGGCCCCGGCGGCACGCGCCAGCTGGTGGCCCTTCAACCCCGACGTCCTGCGCGCGTTGACCCGCCGCCCGAATGCCTCCGGTCTCGACACGGCCGAGATCATCGAGGCGGTCCACGAGGCCCTGATCATCGCCAGCCACTCCGCCACCGAGACCCTGGCCCAGCGCAACGGATTCTTCGGCAACCCGGACGTACGTATCCCGCTCCCGGAGGTGCTCGCGACCGCCCGCCGGTCGCTGGACCGCATCGGCATGGCCACGCCGCTGAACCAGCTCGAGGAAGGGATGAACCGGGCCGCCGAGACGGCCATACCCGAGGCCCGCGAACCCCTGGTACGGGCCATTTTCGCGCTGAATCTGGACAACGCTCGGGAAATCCTGGTCGGCAATGACGATGCCGCCACCCGGCATCTCGAACGTCACGCACGCGCGGGTATCACCGAGGCCATGCGCCCGGCCATCCAGCAAAGCCTGGAACAGGTGCAGGCCCTGGATACCTACGGCGAGCTGAAGGAGCGCATGCGCGACATCCCCTTCCTCGCGCGCGTGCGCTTCGACCCGGTCGAGCACGTCCTGGAACATGCGATGGAAGGCCTGTTCTTCATGCTGGCGGAGGAAGAGGCCCGCCTGCGCGCCAACCCGCAGGGACGCGGCACCGATGTCCTGCACCGCGTGTTCCGGCGACAATAGCCCCTCGCCACGCACATCCCGAACACCACGTCCGTGAATCCCGATCCCGAGCCATGAGCGACGCCCCCGTACTGACCGTCACTGAACTCAACCAGTGTGCCGACGGCCTGTTGCGCGACGGCCTGGGCCGGGTACGCGTGGAGGGCGAGGTCTCCAACCTGCGCCAGTACGCCTCCGGACACCAGTACTTCTCGCTGAAGGACGAGAACAGCTCGGTAAGCTGCGTGCTCTTTCGCGGCAATGCCCGCAACGCCGCCCGCTTCGCCGACGGCGACGCGGTGCAGATCCAGGGCCGCGCCGGGATCTACGCGGCACGCGGCCAGTTCCAGATCATCGTCGAGCAGCTGCAGCCGGCCGGCGAGGGCCAGCTCCTGGCGGCCTTCCAGCGCCTCAAGGAAAAGCTCGCCGCCGAGGGCCTGTTCGACCCCGAGCGGAAGAAACCTCTCCCCGCCTGGACCCACCGCCTTGGCGTGATCACCTCCACCCAGGGCGATGTGCGGCACGATATCGAGCGCACCCTGGCCCGGCGTTTCCCGCTGCTGTTGCCCTTCACCCTCTACCCCACCGCGGTACAGGGCGCGCAGGCCGCCAGCCAGATCGTCGCGGCCCTGGAGCAGGCCGCCCGCGAGGGCACCGTGGACGTGATCATCCTGGCCCGCGGCGGCGGTTCGCTGGAGGACCTGCAGGCGTTCAACGAAGAGAGCGTCGCCCGCGCCATCGCCGCCTCGCCGATCCCGGTCGTGACAGGGGTCGGGCACGAGACCGATACCACCATTGCGGACTTCGTCGCCGACCTGCGCGCCTCCACGCCAACCGCGGCGGCCGAGGCGGTCAGCCCGGATGGCGCCACCCTGCGCC
Organism: Thioalkalivibrio sp. ARh3; assembly: GCF_000377265.1. NCBI lineage: Bacteria > Pseudomonadati > Pseudomonadota > Gammaproteobacteria > Chromatiales > Ectothiorhodospiraceae > Thioalkalivibrio > Thioalkalivibrio sp. ARh3. Next base: position 788,013 of record NZ_KB897947.1, on the reverse strand, counting down.
ACCGGATCGAACGGGCGCGCGATCGGATGACCGCCCTTGCGGGCCAGCGCGTCGCCCAGCACCGGCAGACGCTGAATGCCCTGTGGACCCGGCTCGAACGGCGCCATCCGCGCCAGCTGATGGAACGCAACGCACAGCGCCTGGACGACCAGCACGAGCGCCTGCAACGCGCCTGGCAGCGCCGGCACGAGCAGGCCGGCCAGCGCCTGCAGCATCTGCGCCTGCGCCTGGCGGGGGCCTCCCCCGGCAACCGCATCGCCTCCGCGCGGATGCGCCTCGACCACCTGCACCAGCGTCTCGCACGTGCCGCCCCGGCACACGACATCCGCACGCACCGCGAACGCCTCGCGCGCCTGCGCCGGGATCTCGAATACCAGATGCGCCAGGCCCTGACGATCCGCCAGCAACGGCTGCAGGCAAACCGGCGCCAGCTGAACGCCCTCGGCCCCCAGGCAGTCCTGGAGCGCGGCTATGCGATCCTGCAAACGAAAGAAGGACAGGTCCTGCGCGACGCCGCACGGACCGAGATCGACGCGCCGCTGAAGGCCCGCCTGGCACGCGGCGCACTCGAACTGAAGGTGACGGCGACGAAATCGCCCGAGGGCGACTGAAGGCCCCTTCAGCCCGCCTGCTCAAGCGCGGACTGCAGGCGCGCACGCACCCGCTCGCGCCCCAGGTACTCGAAGATGCGCGGCAGTTCCGGCCCATGGGCCTGACCGGACAGGGCCGCGCGCAGCGGCATGAACAGCTTGCGCCCCTTCGCACCCGTCGCCGCGCCGACGGCCTTGGCCAGGGTCGGGAAATCCTCGGCCTCGTCCAGGGCATCCAGGGCGGCGCGGTAGAAATCCGCGCCCGCCTGCTGCAACTCGGCGGCGGCCGCCTCGCTCACCGGGGCCGGATCGGCGGCAAAGGCCTCCACCCAGATACGGGCGTCCTCGGCACGGGTGATATTGTCACGCAACAACCCCGCCAGTGCCGGGCGCTGGTCCGCCGGCACCTCCCCGAACACATCGAAGCCCTCAAGATAGGCCAGCAGATCGGGATCGGATAGCTGTCGCAGGGCCTCGGCCTGCCAGTGTTCCAGCTGCTGTGCATCGTGGCGCGCAGCGCTGTGACCGATACGCTCCGGGCTGAACCCGGTGGCCAGTTCCTCATCGCTCAGCAGTTCGTCCGACTCGTAGCGGTGCCCGAGGCGTGCGAGATGGTTGAGTATCGCGAGCGGCAGGTAACCCGCACTACGCAGATCCTCCACGCTGGCCGAGCCATTGCGCTTGGACAGCGGCGCACCGTCGTGCCCCATCACCAGCGGCAGGTGGTGATAGGCCGGCGCCGTCAGCCCCAGCGCCTCCAGCAGCAGCATCTGGCGCGGGGTGTTGGCGATATGGTCCTCCCCGCGCACCACGTCGGTTACGCCCATCAGGGCGTCGTCGATCGCGTTGGAGAAGAAGAAGGCGGGCGTACCGTCGGAGCGGCGGATCACGAAATCGCCGATCTCGTCGGTCCGAAAACTCACCGGCCCGCGCACCCCGTCCTCGAAACGGACCGTGCGGCCCAGCGGCACACGAAAGCGCAGGGTCGGCTTCTGCCCCTCGGCCAAGCGCCGCTCGGCCTCCTCCGCACTCAGGTGGGCACAGGTCCCCGGATAGCGCGGCGGCTTGCCCTGGGCGCGCATGCGCTTGCGCCCCCGCTCCAGCTCGGCGGGCGAACAGAAGCAGGGGTAGGCCTGACCGGCTTCGATCAACTGCTGGTAATAGCCGTCGAAGATCCCGCCGCGTTCGGACTGGGCATACGGTCCGGCATCGCCACCAGCGTCAAAGCCCTCGTCCCAGTCCAGCTTCAGCCAGCGCAGGTCGCGCATCAGCGCGGCCACGAACTCCGGGCGCGAGCGCTCGGCGTCGGTGTCCTCGATCCGCAGCAGAAAGTGCCCGCCGCGCGAGCGGGCGAACAGCGCGCTGAACAACGCGGTGCGCACGTTGCCGAGATGGAGAAGCCCGGTGGGACTGGGCGCGAAACGGGTCTTGGTCGGCGGTGTCGTCATCGCGCGCATGGTAGCGGAGCACCCCGCAGGCCACCAGCCGGGCCGGCCGTGGCCCTAGGGAGACGCTGATTGAATCGCGCGTCCGCGCCGAGTCGCTTTTGCGTGCGAACAAGGCGCGGTGACTGCCGTGCAGTCATTCTGCACAAGGGAACCGCAACGCTGTGCGCGCCCGTTTTTGATAACAACGGGCGGCCGAGCCCCTGATTTCGATGGCTGGTGGGGTTGGTGCCCCCTGTTCCCCGATCCTGCGTTGCGCCGCTTGCGGGTAGAACCACTACCCGCTGCACGGCTCGCCTTGTCTCGGAAAACAGGGGGCACCAACGCGGACGCGCGATTCAATCAGCGTCTCCCTAGTAGCGTTGCTGGCAGGCACCCCGCCTGCCGGGTACCATGGCCGCCCGACATTCATCCGGAGGGCCAGTCCCGTGCAGCGATCCCGTTTCCGGCTCGGCATTGTGCTGGCCACCGCCCTTCTTGCCCTACTGCTTTCAGGAGCCCCCATGGCCGATACCAATCCGCAGGTCGCGATCGAAACCAACCATGGCCGCATCGTGCTGGAACTCAACGCCGAAGCCGCCCCGGAGACGGTCGCCAACTTCATGTCCTACGTGGATGACGGCTTCTACGACGGTACGATCTTCCACCGCGTGATCCCGGGCTTCATGGTCCAGGGCGGCGGCTTCGACAAGAACATGAGCCAGAAGTCCGCCGGCGAGCCGATCCGCAACGAGGCGGACAACGGCCTGAAGAACGAGGTGGGTGCGATCTCCATGGCGCGCACCCAGGATCCGCACTCGGCCACCGCGCAGTTCTTCATCAACGTGAACGACAACGACTTCCTCAACCACACGGCCCCGAATGCGCAGGGCTGGGGTTATGCGGTCTTCGGCAAGGTGACCGAGGGCATGGACGTCGTGCGCCAGATCGAGTCCGTGCCCACCGGGCGTTCCGGTATGCACCAGGATGTGCCGCAGGAGCCGGTCGTGATGGAAAGCGTGAAGCGCGTCGAGGACTGAGCCACCCCGTGGCTTCCAGCGCGCCGGCCCTGGTCATTTCCGACCTGCACCTGGATCGCGAGCCCGGCCCCCTGCTGGAGGCCACACTCGCCTTCCTGAAGGGACCGGCGCGCAACGCCTCGGCGCTGTACATCCTCGGCGACCTGTTCGAATACTGGGTCGGCGATGACGCCGGCTTCCCGGCCGCCGAACAGCTCGCCGAGGCCCTGCAGACACTCGAGATCCCGGTCGCCTTCATCCATGGCAACCGGGATTTTCTCGTGGGTCCGGACTATGCCGCGCGCGCCGGAATGCAGCTGGCGCCCGAGCCATTGCATGCGGCCCTGCCCTGCGGGCCGGCCGTGCTGCTGCATGGCGATTCCCTGTGCACCGACGACACCGAGCACATGGCCTTTCGCCAAGAGGTGCGCGGCGGCGAATGGCAGCGGGCCTTCCTGGCCCATCCGCTGGAGGAACGCATCCGGCAGGCGGAGTCCATGCGCGCCACCAGTCGTGACAACAGCCGGATGAAGGCCGACGCGATCATGGACGTGAATGCCGACGCCGTAGCGGATACCTTCCGCGACGCCGATGTCCCGCTGATGATCCATGGCCATACCCACCGCCCCGCGATCCACGACCTGACGGTCGACGGGCAGCCCCGCCAGCGCTGCGTGCTCCCGGCCTGGGACGAGCACCCGGGCTACCTGGAAGTCGCGGCGACCGGCCCCGTCCTGCGCGAGCTGGACGGCTCGCTCTACCCGGCGCACCTGCTGCACGCCTGAACCACGCGCTTCGCGCCGTTGTACGGCTGGGCCTGGTTCGTCGTCGGTGTTTATGGTGGGTTCGTCGGACCACCTACCTTGTTGTGGCTGGCCCTGGTTCAGCATCCGGTGTTTACGTGCCTTCGGCCGGCCGCCTGCCATGCGCTGTCTCGGCAGCGCGCCCCGAGGTACTTTCTTGCTTGCCCAAGAAAGTACCCAAAGAAGGGCACCCGGATTCCGCCCGGGAACCTTGCTCCAGGGTCCTCGGGCCGGCGGCGCTGAAACTCGCTGCGCCTTTGGCTTCGCTCAGACAGTCAGCGCCTCTTTTCCGTCCCGAGGGCCCTTCCGCAAGGGGCTTCATACGGGGGGATAAGGTCAGAACAAGAGCCATTCCCCAACGTTTCGCCCAACTCCAACGCCGTAGGGTGCGGTTGAGCACAGCGAAACGCACCGTTCCAACGTCGGGGCCACCCTGATGCGATTCGCTGCGCTCATCGACATCCTACCCTTGGCGCCCGCTTGCGGGCGCGGCACGCTATGGCCGCAGGCCGCGCGTGCCGAAGATGTCCGAAGACCTAGCCTCCATCCGTAAGCACAATCGTTGGGACAGCCGTTGTCTTGACCTTCACCCCCGTTGTCGTCGCGCCGAGTGGAGAGGGTTTTCGCGGGAAGAGAGGCGCTGACTGTCTGAGCGAAGCCGGAGGCGCAGCGAGTTTCAGCGCCGCCCGCGAAAACCCTCGGAGCGAGGGAAACCCCGGCCCGCATAGCGGGCCGGGGTCGCGGCAGTCGGGCGTGTTTCTTGGGTACTTCTTTGCACGAGCAAAGAAGTACCTCGCGGCGCGCTGGCGAGACAGCGCATGGCAGTATGCGAGCCGAAACCACCGTAAACACCGGATGCCGAACCAGGACCAGCCTCATCAAGGCAGGCGGTCGGGGCTATGGCGACGGCTCGGCGGCGGCCTGGGCCTCCAGTTGCGCCATCTCGGAGTCGGTGAAGCCGGCGGCGCGGCGGGCGGCGTGGGCGAAGGGCGGGCGTACGCGGCCCGGCATGTACTCGGCCAGCAGCTCGAGGAACAGCGGCTCGGGATCGAGCCCGCGTGCATGGGCCAGCTCGCGAAACCAGCGCGAGCCGATTGCCACGTGGGCGACCTCCTCGCGCTGGATGATCTCGAGAAGCGCCACGGTCACATGATCGCCCGCCGCCGTCAGGCGCTCGATCATGCCGGGGGTCACGTCCAGCCCGCGCGCCTCGAGCACGCGCGGCACCAGGGCCATGCGGATCATCACGTCGTGGTCGGTCGCGAGTGCGGCCTCCCACAGCCCGTTGTGGGCCGGCAGGTCGCCGTAGTCCGCCCCCAGCTCGTGGAGCCGCGCACGCAACAGCCGGAAATGGCGCGCCTCCTCGGCCGCCACCTGCAGCCAGTCGCTGACAAAGGGTGCCGGCATGTCGCGAAAGCGATAGACGGCATCCAGCGCCAGGTTGATCGCGTTGAACTCGATATGCGCGACCGCGTGCACCAGGGCTACCCGCCCGGCCGTGCTGTGCAGCCCGCGCCGCGGCAACTCGCGCGGATGCACGAGCACCGGACGCTCGGGGCGGCCGGGCACCTCCAGGCGCCGCGGGGGTGGCGCCGTGGCTGGCGCCGTCGCACCGGACCACCAGGCGTCCATCAGCGCCAGCACGCGCTCGCACTTGGCCTCCGGATCGGATTCCAGCAGGGCGGCCCCGGCCGCCCTGTAGAGGTCCGCCTCCGGTCGCGGTGTCGTGTCCATGGATCTCCCTGTACGTGCAGGCGTGCCATCAGGCACGCACGCGGACGTTCACCATCATGTCGTTGTCCTCGTGCTCCAGGTTGTGGCAGTGGAACACGTAGAGCTGGTCGCCATCGTAGTCGTGTGTGAAGTCGATGGCGATGCGCACGGTCTCGCCCGGCCACAGCAGGACCGTGTCCTTCCAGCCGAGATCCGCGACCGTCAGCCCGTCGTCGTTGACCGCCTGTTCGCGCACGAAATCGGGGCCGCCGGAGCGCGACAAGACCTGGAACGAGAAGCCATGGATGTGCATCGGATGCGGCATGCTGTGGTCCGCATTGCGGATGACCCACACCTCCTTCGTGTTCGCATCCACCTCGATCGGCACGCGGTCCGGGTCATAGACCTCGCCATTGATGCGCCATTGCATCGGGGCCATGTCCAGGCGGATGTCCCGTTCCCTGGCATCCGTGACGTCGATGGGTTCGATCCGTGACAGGCGCTCGGGCACCCGGGCGGCCACGGCCTCGCCCTCGCGGACCACGAATTCGAGCAGCGCGAGCGGGTCGCCGTCGTGCATTGCGCCGCCCATCATCCGGCCCATGCCACCGCCGCCCATGCCTCCTCCCATGCCACCGCGGCCCATCATGCCGCCGCCGGCCATCGGGTCGAATTCGAGGCTGTGCAGTTCCACCCGGTCGCCCCCGGCAAAGGCCGCGAAGTCGACCAGCACCTCCAGACGCTCGCCCGGTGACAGGAAGGCCTCGTCCACCTCCCGGGCCGACTCCAGCAGACCCGCGTCCGTGCCGATGACCTGGAACGGGACCGCCTCGCCATCGGCCCGCAGCGCGAGGCGATAGATCCGGGCGGTGGAGCCGTTCAGCAGGCGCAGGCGATGGATGCGACGCTCGACCTCGTGGCTGGCGGACGGTGTCATGTTCACCAGCACCTCGTCCCCGAGATACCCCATCATCCCCTGCATCGGGTTCGGCTGGTACACCAGATGCCCGAGCCGGTCGAAGCGCTTGTCCTGCAGCACCAGCGGCAGATCGGTGCTGCCCAGCTCCAGGTCCAGGGCCTCGTTCAGGGCGTCGTTGTCGTCATCCCCGACCAGCAGGAAGCTGGCCAGTCCCTGGTGGGCCTGGCGCGCGGTCCGGTGGTGGGCATGGGTGTGATACCAGTAGGTACCGCCGCGGTTGGTCACCTTGAAGCGGTATTCGTACTGCTCCCCGGGGTCGACCGTATGGATCGGGTGCCCGTCCTCCCGGCCCGGCACATGCAGGCCGTGCCAGTGGATGATGGTGCCCTCGTCGAGCTGGTTGTCCAGGGTCACGTCCAGTTCGTCGCCCGTGCGCAGCAGCAGGATCGGATTCTGATAGTCGGCACCGTTCACCTGCGTGCGATACCACAGGAACGGCGTCTCGCTGCGGCCCGGTACCGGCAACCACCCCTGTTCGGCCACCAGGGTGAACGGCGCATCGGGCGCGAGCACCGCAAACGCACCGTCACCCCCGGGCAGGAACAGCGTGTTGTCGAAACGCGGGGCGGAGACCGCATGGTTGAACAGGGTCCAGCCGCCAAACGTGGTGACCACGGGCAGCGCCGCGGCCAGCCCGAGAAACTGGCGTCGTTTCATGATTGTTCTCCTTGTGATTTGGGCATGGTGCGGCGCAGCAGGATGGAGTTGCCGATGACCGAGAGCGAGCTGGCGGTCATCGCGATCACGCCGATCATCGGGTGCAGCAGGCCGGCCGCGGCGATCGGGATCGCCGCGGAGTTGTAGCCCCAGGCCCAGAACAGGTTCTGCACGATCTTGCGGAAGGTCATGCGCGAGAGCTGCACGGCCTCGACCACCTTGGTCAGCTCGCCGCGCACCAGGGTGACGTCCGCGGCCTCGATGGCGACGTCCGCGCCGGCCCCAATCGCGATGCCCACGTTCGCCTGCTGCAGCGCCGGGGCATCGTTGATGCCGTCGCCCACCATCGCCACGTGGTCGCCGTACTCCGCCTGCAGTTCGCGGATCGCCTCGACCTTGCCCTCCGGCAGCACGCCGGCGCGGACCTCGTCGATCCCGACCTGCGCGGCCACCGCGTTGGCGGTGCGCTCGTTGTCGCCGGTGACCATCACGCAGCGGATGCCGAGGGCATGCAGCTGTTCGATGGCGGCCTGCGACTCTTCCTTGAGCGTGTCGGCGACCGCGACAATGCCGGCCGGTCGATCGCCAATGGCCACCAGCATGGCGGTCTTGCCGGCATCCTCGAGCCGCCGCAGCGATTCCAGCAGGCCGGACGGATCCAGGCCCTGCTCCTCCAGCAGCCGCTGGCTGCCGACCAGGACACGCTCTCCGTCGAGACGAGCCTCTACCCCGCGCGCGGTGTGCGACTGGAACCGGTCGACCTCGGCGATCGCCAGCTCCCGGTCGCGCGCGCCCTGCACGATGGCCTCGGCCAGCGGGTGCGCGGAGCCGGCCTCCACGGCCGCGGCCGCTTGCAGCACGCGAGCGTCATCGAAGCCCTCGGCCGCGATCACGTCGGTCAATGCCGGCTGCCCGCGGGTGATGGTCCCGGTCTTGTCCAGCACGATCACGCGGATGTCCTTCAGCGTCTGGATCGCGGAGCCCGAGCGGATCAGCACCCCGCGCTCGGCCCCCATGCCGGAGCCGACCATCAGCGCGGTGGGCGTGGCCAGCCCCAGCGCACAGGGGCAGGCAATGACCAGCACGGCAATCGCCGCCAGCAGCGCCAGCACGATCGGGGGACGCTCCGAGTCGACCCAGGGCAGGAAGCCCTCGCCCCAGATCAGGATCGGCTGCAGCGCCCCGGAGAACGCCAGCCAGGCCGCAAACGAGGCCAGCGCGATGACCAGCACCGCCGGCACGAAACGCGCGGTGATGCGGTCTGCCAGCTCCTGCACCGGCACCCGCGAGCCCTGGGCCTCGTTCACCAGACGGATCACCTGCGACAGGAAGGTGTCGGCCCCCACGCGGGTCGCGCGCACCTTCAGCCGCCCCTGCTGGTTCAGGGTCGCGCCGAGCACGGTATCGCCCTCGCCCTTGTCCACCGGCACCGACTCGCCGGTGGCGATGGATTCGTCCACCGTGCTCTCGCCGGCGACCACCTCGCCATCGGTAGGGATCTTCTCGCCGGGGCGCACGATCATCACCTCGCCCACCTGCAGCGATTTCACCGGCACCTCGACCTCCTCGCCGTCGCGTTCGACCCGGGCGGTCTTCGCGCCCAGATCCAGCAGCTTGCGGATCGCGGAGGAGGCCTCGCCCTTCGCCCGGTACTCCAGGTAACGCCCGAGCATGTGGAAGGCCATGATGGTCGCGGCCATCTCGATGAACGAGGTCATCGGGTAGACGAAGCCGATCAGCCCCAGCAAATAGGGCGGCAGCGAGCCCATGGAGATCAGCACGTCCATGTTCAGGCTGCCGCTTTTCAGCGCGCGCCAGGACGAACGGTGGGTGGCCGCACCCCCGGCCATGAACACCACCGGGAAGGCCAGCACGGCGATGATTAGGAGATAGCCGGGGATCTCCTGCCAGAACATGTGCGGCATCATCAACGCCATGATTGCGATGGTCGGGATCATCGCGATCCACAGCCGGCGCCAGGCCTGCTTCAGATAGGCCGCGTCAATCTCGGCGTCGTCCGCCTCGCTGCCGGCTTCCTCGGTCTCCACCGCCGCCACGTCATAGCCGGCCCCCTCGACTGCGGCGCGCAGGGCCTCGGCGTCGGGGCCGCCGGGACCGGGTTCTACGGTCACACGGTGATCGCCGATGTTGGTGCGCACCGCCTGGATCCCGTCCAGCTTCTCGATCGCACCGCGCACGATCCCCGCGCAGTGATCCGAACCCATGCCGGGCACCACCAGGCGTACCGCGCCGGCCCCGCCCGCCGCGCCCTCGACCTGGGCGACGTCGTAGCCGGCCCCCTCCACGGCGGCCCGCAACCCCTGCGGGTCCACCTGCTCGGGGTCGTATCCGACCGTCACCCGGTGGCGGGCGATATTGGTCCCCACCGAGGCCACGCCCGGGGTCTTCTCCAGCGCCGCGCGCACGATCCCCGCACAGTGGTCCGACCCCATGCCGGGGACGATCACCACCGCCTCGCGGGCATCCGCCGGCTTCGCTTCCGTCGTCATCGTGCGATTCCTTTAACGATTGCTGAACAGATACTTGATCAGGGCCGCGACCCCAAGAACCAGCAGCAACAGGATCCCGATCCAGAAGAGCCAGTGGGCCAGAGCGTGGCCGAAGCCGAGCCCCGTCATCCAGCCAAAACCTTGTCCATGCATCATGGTGTAGTCCTCCCAAGGACATAGTGACAACTGCGATGTGCGACACCGCTCACCGCATGGGTGATCCACGATCACCCGTGGCCGGGCGGAACCCCGACCAGGGAGGACTCAGAGGGGTGGGCGCAGATCCGGTGCCACGGGGGTACCGGGGCCCATGGCGACGGGAAGGGAGGCAAGAACGGGTGCAGCCGCGGTGACCGGCATGCCAGCAGGTGAAGGCAGGGCCGGGACCCCGCAGGCACCACAGACCGCACAGGGCATCTCGCAGGCCGAGGGCTCGGCCTGGATCACGAAGTCCGGGAAAAGGTCCAGCGGCACGGGTTCCGACAGCGATCCGGCACCCTCACCCGCGCAGTGGTCCGCCGCGGTCATGTTGTCCGCGACATTGCCGTGCATCATCCCGGCACCGGCGATCGGCGCCAGCAACAGGGCGGCGACGATCAGCAGGTTCAGCAAATGGTGCAGGGCTCGCGACACGGGCAGGCCTATAAGCGGCATATTCCGTGCAAGTCTAGCACTGGCGCGGCGCCTGCACATGACACAGATCAAACCTACCGACCACTGCCCAAAAGCCTACAGCACCGGCGCCAGCAGATAGGCGGCCCGCGCGGCCACGCGGCGCCACAGTGGGAGATCGTCCACGTCCTGCCGGGTCATCTCGCGCGAGCGGGCGAAATCCGCCTCGAACATGCGCGCTGTCTCGCGGGCAAACCCCGGATCCATCACCAGCGCGGTGACCTCGAAGTTCAGGCGGAACGAGCGGTTGTCCAGGTTCACGGTCCCCACCGCCGCACCCATGTCGTCCACCACGAAGGCCTTGCCGTGCAGGAAGCCCTCCTGATAGCGGTAGACGCGCACGCCGGCATCCAGCAGCGGGCCCAGGAAGGCGTAGGCCGCATGCGTGGTCAGCGGGTTGTCGGTGACCTCGGGGATCAGCACGCGCACGTCGACGCCACTGAGCGCCGCCAGCTTGAGCATGCCCTGCACGCCCTCGTCGGGCACGAAGTACGGGCTGGCGATCCAGATGCGCCGCTCGGCCGCGTGGATCGCCTGCTGCATCATCAGGCTGGCGGTCTCGAACTCGTCGGCCGGGCCGGAGGGCAGGATCAGCACCGGGACGCCGTCGTCCGCCATCATCGCCGGCTGCCATTCCAGCTCCGGGATGTCTTCGGTGGCCCAGTGCCAGTCCTCCAGGAACACCGACTGCAGGGCGAGGGCGGCCGGCCCCTCGATCCGCAGGTGGGTATCGCGCCAGGGCCCGATCTTCGGGTCCCGCCCGAGATACTCGTCCCCCACGTTCAGGCCGCCGACCCAACCCTGTTCGCCATCGGCGACCATGATCTTACGGTGGTTGCGAAAATTCAGCTGAAAGCGATTGCCCCGCCCGCGGGTGGAGTGGAAGTGCTGCACATGCACCCCCGCCTCGCGCAGGGTGTCCAGATAACTCCCGGGCAGGCGGTAGCTGCCGATCTCGTCATACAGGAAGTAGACCTCGACCCCGTCCTGCGCCCGCTCCACCAGCCGCCGCTGGAGTTCGCGCCCGATCGCGTCGTCGCGCACGATATAGAACTGCACCAGCAGGTAGCGTTCGGCCTGTTCGATTCCCTCGAAGATACTGTCGAAGGCCACCTCGCCATCCACCAGCAGCTCGACCTCGTTGCCATGGAGAAACGGCCAGCGCGCCAGCCGCTGCACCCCGTCCAGGTGCTTGCTGGGTTCCTCGGCGATGTACTGGTGCGACCACAGCTCCTCGGTCTTCGGCTGCAACGCCCGCGCCAGGGCGGAATCCTCGTCGCGGCGCGCGACCACATAGCCACGAAACTCGCTGGCGCCGAATACCCAGTAGGCCGGCACGGCCACATAGGGGACGGTGTTGAGCGACACGATCCAGGCCACCGCGCCCTGCGGCGTCCGCGTGGACATCAGCGCATCCAGCGACGACAGGAACCCCAGCAGGTGAAACCCGATGACAACGGTCAGCAGGATCCGCCAGCGCGGACGCCGGCGCGGCTTCGGACGGACATCACCGGGCTCGGGTCTGGACATATCCGTGCGGTCGATCCGGCGACCGCGTCAGAGCGCGTCGAGCCCGCGGGCCAGGTCACGCTGGATGTCGGCGACCGCCTCCAGCCCCACGGCGACCCGCACCAAGGCCTCGGTGATGCCCTGAGCCTCGCGCCTGTCCGGGTCCACACGACCGTGGGTAGTGGTGGCCGGGTGGGTGATGGTGCTCTTGGTATCCCCCAGATTCGCGGTGATCGACAGGAACCTTGTTGCGTCGATCACCGACCAGGCCGCCTCGCGTCCGCCCGCGACCTCGAAGCTCAGCACCCCGCCGAAGCCGCTCTGCTGGCGCTTCGCGATCGCATGCTGCGGATGGTCCGCAAGCCCCGGGTAGTGCACCGCCGTGACCTTCGGGTGGGCCTGCAGCCACTGCGCCAGGGTCAGGGCATTCTCGCTGTGGGCGCGCATGCGCAGGGCCAGGGTCTCCAGCCCCTTCAGGAACACCCAGGCGTTGAATGGCGACAGGGTCGGGCCGGCGGTGCGCAGGAAGCCGTAGACGTCCTTGCCCACGCGCTCGGCGTCGCCGACGATCGCGCCGCCCAGACAGCGGCCCTGGCCGTCGAGGAACTTGGTCGCGGAGTGGATGATGATATCGGCGCCCAGATCCAGCGGGCGCTGCAGGATCGGCGTGCAGAAACAGTTGTCCACCGCCAGCAGCGCATCATGGCGATGCGCGATCTCCGCCAGCGCGGCGATGTCCACCACCTCCCCCAGAGGGTTGGAGGGTGTCTCGCAGAAGTACAGCCGGGTGTTCGGCTGGGTGGCGGCCTCCCAGGCCTCGAGGTTCGACAGCTCGACGTAGGTCACCTCGACGCCGAAGCGCCCGAGGTAGTTGTTGAACAGCACCGTGGTCGTGCCGAACACCGAACGCGAGCAGACCACGTGATCGCCGGCCTTCAGCAGCCCCATCATGGTCGCGAGGATCGCGGACATGCCGGAGGCGGTGGCCACACAGGCCTCGCCCCCCTCCAGCGCCGCCAGGCGGTCCTGGAAGGTGCGCACGGTCGGATTGGTGAAGCGCGAGTAAATGTTGCCGGGGACCTCCCCGCCGAAGCGTGCGGCGGCCTCCGCGGCCGAGCCGAATACGAAGCTGGAGGTCGGGAAGATCGCCTCGGAGTGCTCGCCCTCCGGCGTGCGCTGGTAGCCGTGCCGGATGGCTACGGTCTGCGGGTCGTAGTCCCGGGGGTCGAAAGGCTCGCGGTCGAAAGGCGCGGGGTCGAACGGGTCGGGATCGAAGTCGGTCATCGCGGCATCCTAGGGAAACACTGATTAATGTACACGCTCGCGCTCGAGTCGCTTTTGCGTGCGAACAAGGCGCGGCGACTGCCGTGCAGTCATTCTGCACAAGGGAGCCGCAACGCCGAACGCGCGCAAAAGCGGCCGAGCCCCTTCGTTCATTAAGTTGTGGGGTTGGCACCCCAGGTTCCCCGATCCTGCGTTGCGCCGCTTGCGGGTAGAACCACTACCCGCTGCACGACGCGCCTTGTCTCGGAAAACCTGGGGTGCCAACGCGAGTGTGTACATTAATCAGTGTTTCCCTGGAATCCGGGATGCGACAGTGTATCAGCGCGCCGGCTGCAGGCGGTCCGCCACGCGCGTCAGCAGCTCGTAGCTGATGGTGCCAGCCGCGCGTGCGACCCGTTCCACCGGCAGGCCCT
>NZ_KB897947.1:721618-774340 GCF_000377265.1 Thioalkalivibrio sp. ARh3 | reverse complement strand
CCTCGCGGCGCGCTGGCGAGACAGCGCATGGCAGGCGGCCAGCCGAAGCCACCGTAAACACCGAAGGGCGAACCAGGCCCAGCCTCAGCGTGTGAAGATGCCCCAGCCCGTCAGCAGGCGTTTTCGGTGTAACCGGGCGCGTCGCAGAAGGCGCGGCCGAGCGCGAGGTCCTCGCGCATGTTGCGCAGTGCCCGGAGGTGATCCTCGCGGCTCGCCGCGAGCTTGGATTCCGGCGTCACCGGGAACAGCACCTGCGACAGCGACGGCGGGTCCTGCCCCAGACGCACCGCATAGACGATCTGGTAGGCATACACCCGGCGCACGTAATCGCGCGTCTCCGAGAACGGGATCAGCTCGGCCCAGATATCGGCGTCCATCTCGCCGTCGTCCGGCAGCCAGGAGCGCACGCGATGCGCCCCGGCGTTGTAGGCCGCCGTGGACAGCAGGCTGTGCCCGCCAAAGCGGTCCAGGTTACGCCGCAGGTAATAGGTACCCAGCTTCGCATTGGTCGCCGGGTCGAGGATGTCCCAATCGGAGTTGACCCGGACCCCGGCGCTGGAGGCGATCGAGCGCCCGGTCGCCGGCATGACCTGCATCACCCCCAACGCACCGGCCCCGGAGCGCACGTCATGCAGAAAGGCGCTCTCCTGGCGGGCAATCGCCATCGCCCAGGCCGGGTCGATGCCCTGTTTCTCCGCGCCCGGGACGATCACGGAATCGAAGGCCAGCGGGAAGCGCAGCTCGATATCGTCCCAATTGCGGGCCCGCGCAATGGTAAAGATCGCGCGGTCGTACCAGTTCCAGTCGGCAAACTCGGCGGCCGCGGCCTCGAGCTCGGGCGGCTCCATGTTGGCCACCGTGCGGGTCCACTCACGGCGCGCTTCGGCATAGCGATCCAGCGCCACCAGTTCGCGCATGCGCTGCATGGATGGGCGGTCCATGATGGATTCGCGCGCGTCGTTGGCCAGCTGCAGGGGCTGGTGCCCGATCCGGTAGGGCTGACCCAGACGGTCGGCGGCCAGGAACCCGTGGAAGTTGCGCTCGCGCGCCGCCCGCTCGTAGAAGAAGCGCGCCTCGTCGGCATCGTCCAGCTGCTCCAGCGCCCGCGCGTACCAGTACTGCCAGGCGGTCTCTTCGCGGGCATCTCGGCTCATGGACCGGATCGCGCTTTTGACCGTCTCCCAGTCGCGGCCATGGAGGGCAGCACGCACCTGCCACTGGCGGAGCTGGTCGTCGAAGACCTCCGCGTCCAGCCCCTCCATGAACTCCAGCGTCTCGGAGCGGAAACGCAGAGCGAGGCGCAGCGCGAGCGCATGTTCGATCTCGCGGGCGGTCTCGGCCGGGAAGCCCAGACGTTTGCCGCGTTCCTCCCAGCCCTTCAGTGCCGCATCCAGGTCCTGCGGAATCCAGCGCTTGAACGCCTGCTCCAGCATCGCTTCGGCCGAGCGGTGATCGTCCGCGCGGAAGTCGACCTCGACCACCCGCGCCGGGCGCGACTCGAGCTCCAGCCAGCGCTCCGCCCAGTCGCGATCGGCGCTCGCCAGGTAGCGACGCAGGTAGCGGGCGAGCCCGGTCTGGCGCGCCTGCATCGCCAGGGCAAAACGCTCCCAGGCGAGCTCGTCGGTCAGCCCGCCGGCCTCGCGCCAGGCCTTGAGCGCCGGATCACAGGCACTGGGACGGGACTGGCCGTGCAGCCAGATGGAGTCCATGTCCTCGATCGCCGCGGAGGTGTCACCGGTCTCGATCAGTGCCTTGCGCCGCTGGCAATCCTGCGTCACGGAGAGATCGCGCCCGTCGTCGGCGAAGTCGAGATACCGCGACCAGGCCTCTTCGCGGGCCAGATAGGAGAGGTAATTGCTGCGCAGCTGGCCGGCCAGCGGGGTGTCGTCGTGCTCCTCAATAAAGGCGCGCACCGCATCGGGGTCCGCGCGGCCCAGGTCGCGCGCCAGTTCGCGATGATCCAGATAGGGCGTCAGCGGATAGCCCTCGAGCGTGCTGCGGGCATTGCGATAGGCCGTCATGTCGCCACGGCTCAGGGCGCGTTCGGCATGCAGGAACAGGCTGCGTTCGAAGACCATCCCGGTCGGGGCCGGGTTAGCCGCCGGGGCGCCGGCGGCGAAGGCCATGACCAGACCGGTCAGACCCGTGGTGAGTATCCTGGGCAGGCGCATCGGGTTGCGTTCTCGCTTGTCTGATCCGTTCATATTCCGCACGACCTGTGGCGGGCGCAATGGTTTTGTGGTGATTTCGCACCGTACCGGCCGCATTCCCAGATAATCCCCGGGTCCGCCGACAGGCCACCGGCAGTCGGCATCACCCGCGTTCGATCACGGAAAAGGCGCCGCGTTCCAGGCCGTCCAGGGTCCAGGAGGCCACCCGGTAGCGCACCAGGCGCAGGGTCGGATACCCCACCGCGGCGGTCATGCGCCGCACCTGGCGGTTGCGGCCCTCGTGCAGGGTCAGCGCGAGCCAGGTGGTCGGGACGGACTTGCGAAAGCGTACAGGCGGATCGCGCTCCGGCAGGTCGGGCGGGGCCATGCGCTCGACCTTCGCCGGCTGCGTGCGGCCGTCCTTCAGCTCCACCCCGGTGCGCAGGGCCTCCAGCGCGGCGTCATCGGGCTCGCCCTCCACCTGTACCCAGTAGGTCTTGCTGGTCTTGTGGCGCGGCTGGGTCAGCCGCGCATTCAGGCGCCCGTCGTCGGTCAGCACCATCAGCCCCTCGCTGTCGCGATCCAGGCGCCCGGCCGGGTAGACCCCGGGGATGTCGATGTAATCCGCCAGCGTGGGGCGCCCTTCCGGGTCGGTGAACTGCGGCAGCACACCCCAAGGCTTGTGGAACAAAACGATTCGGTGCATCAATCGCAGCGCACGGTCACGCGCTCGGCGAAATGGCGGCCCAGGTCGTAGTCCACGGTGGCGCCGTAATCGAGCATCATGGCCTTGGCGACGAGCTGAGGATCCGGGCGGGGGCGCTCCAGCTCCGCGCTGCAGCCCGCGGCCGCGAGCCCGTCGGCCTCGACGATGCGCGTACCGGCCGGCTCCTCGTGCAGAAGCTCGATGAAATAGGTCGGGTCGTAGACCTTGTACGTCAGGGTCTCGGAACCCACATCGACTGGCTCGTCCAGCGCCAGTCGGAAACGGAAGAACAGCAGCCCCTCTTCCATGCGCATCGAGGGATCGGGCTCGGCAGCGACGCCCATCTCGCGCCCGCCGGCCTCGACATGGCTGTAC
Source organism: Thioalkalivibrio sp. ARh3 (assembly GCF_000377265.1). Taxonomy (NCBI): domain Bacteria; kingdom Pseudomonadati; phylum Pseudomonadota; class Gammaproteobacteria; order Chromatiales; family Ectothiorhodospiraceae; genus Thioalkalivibrio; species Thioalkalivibrio sp. ARh3. Next base: position 771,109 of record NZ_KB897947.1, on the reverse strand, counting down.
CACTCGTATTCCTCGAGGTTGCCGAGGATCTCGCGGGCCAGCGCCTGCAGCTTCTCCTCTTCGGTCGCGCCCTCCTGATGCGCCAGGGCATCCTCGTAGAGGTACTGCCCGTAGGTCGGGTCGAAGCGCCAGCGGTGCAGCATGTGGGTGATGCGCCCCTCGCCATCGCGCTCCAGCGTGATCTCCAGGTCGATCCAGGCATGCGGATGCGCCTGTACCGGCGCACTGATCAGCAGCAGCCACACCAGGCCCGCGGCAAGGATGGCGTAGAGAAGGGAACGTGGGCTCATGCAATCTCCGGGGTCGTGGACCGCCAGGCACCGGCGGCCGCCAGCAGGCGACCATGATAATCGCGCGCCACCCCGAGTTCCGCGAGCCAGCGCGCGGCATCGGGTTTCGGTCCGGTGGGGTGCAGGGCCTCGAGCCCCGGCAGGTCGGGGATGCGGTCCGCCAGCCCGGTCAGGCGGCGCGACAGGCGCAGCCGGTCCGACTGCTCGGCAATGCGCGCGGCCACGACATCAGCGCGGCGGATATTGCAACGCGCCACGGCCTGCGGTTCGGCCAGCACTGTGTCCAGATCGCCCAGGCGGCGCAGGATCCGCGCCGCGGTCCTGGGGCCCACGCCCTCGATACCCGGGATGTTGTCGCTGGCATCGCCCGCCAGGGCGAGCATGTCCGCAACCTGTTCCGGACGGATGCGAAAGCGCTTCTCGATCGCACGGCGATCCAGCGCGGTCCCGCGCTCCGGATCATGCATCCGGTCCTGGTCACCGAGGATGACCTGGGTCAGGTCCTTGTCCGCGCTCTTGACCTCGATGCGACAGCCCGCGGCCCGGCCGACACGCGCCAGGCTGGCGATCAGGTCGTCGGCCTCGTACTCGGGATGGGCCAGGGTCCGGAAGCCGAGTTGACCAAGCAGCTCCCGGATACGCGCGAACTGCTCGCGCAGCTCCGGTGGCGCCGGCGGGCGGTGGGCCTTGTAGGTGGGGTCGAGCCGGTGGCGAAAGCCCCGGCGCAGGCTCTCGTCGAAACAAAAGGCGATCGGACCCGGGGCGCAGGCGGGCAGCCACTGGCAGAGCGAATGCACCAGCCCGTGCACGGCCCCTCCCGGCCGCCCGAGCGGATCCAGGTCCAGGCCGCGCGCGAACCAGGCACGAAAGACAAAGATGCTGGAGTCGACCAGCGTCAGGGTCGGGCACGGCAGCCCCGGGCGCGACTCAGTGCAGGCGCTCAAGGTCCTTGCGCACCCCGGCGATGGACTGGTCGAAGGCCGCGCGTTCATCCGCGTCCAGTTCCAGCTCGATCACCCGTTCCATGCCGCCCTGGCCAAGGATGCAGGGCACACCCATGGCCACATCGCGTTCCCCGTACTCACCCTCCAGCAGGGCCACGGTCGGCAGCACGCGCCGGCGATCCACGGCGATCGCCTCGACCATCTCGGCGATGGCCGCTGCGGGCGCGCCATAGGCGCTGGAGGTCTGTTTCAGGGCAAGGATCTCGGCACCCCCGTGGCGGGTACGCTCGACGATGTTGTCGAGCGTCGCCTGGTCCATGAAGTGGTGCAGCGGCACGCCGTTGACACTGGAATAGCGCAACAGCGGCACCATCGCATCGCCATGACCACCCAGGACCAGGGCCTGGATGTCGTGGGTGGACAGCCCCGTCTCCAGGGCGATGAAGGCCTCCATGCGCGAGGTATCCAGCACCCCGGCCTGCCCGAAGATCCGGTCGCGACTCCAGCCGGTCTTCTGCCAGGCGCGGTAGGTCAGCACGTCCACCGGGTTGGACACGACCAGGATGCGGCTCTGCGGCGCATGGACGAGGATGTCCTGCAGGATCTGGTCGAGGATCTCGACGTTCTTGTCCAGGACATCGGAGCGCGACATGCCCGGCTTGCGCGGCAGCCCGGCCGTGACGATCACCAGTTCCGCGCCAGCGATCACCGAGGGTTCGTGACTACCGACCAGGCGCGTATCGAAGCGCAGCAGGGGTGCGGTCTCCTGGATGTCCAGCGCCGCACCGGCCGCCGCCCCCTCGCGCACGTCCAGCAACGCGATCTCGCGGGCGACATCGCGCCGGGCCAGGAACTGGGCGGTGGATTCGCCGACGCGTCCGGCTCCGATGATGGCGATTTTCTGCATGCTTCCCTCGTCTGACGGAGGTGGAGTTTGGAGAAACGCTGATCAATCAGCGTTTCCTTAGCGACGCGCCACCCCGCTGTCGCGCGCGGCCTGCGCGACCGCCTGCGGCACAGTATCGATCAGGCGCGGATCGAACGGGGTCGGCAGGATGTAGTGCGGACCAAACTCGAGTGCCTCCAGGCCATAGGCGTCCAGCACGGCCTGCGGGATCGGCTCGCGGGCCAGCGCGGCCAGCGCATGCACGGCCGCGACCAGCATCTCGTCATTGATCCGGCGCGCGCGCACATCCAGCGCACCGCGGAAGATGAACGGGAAGCCCAGCACGTTGTTGACCTGGTTGGGGTAGTCCGAGCGGCCTGTCGCCATGATCAGGTCGTCGCGCGTCTCGTGCGCGAGTTCCGGACGGATCTCCGGGTCCGGGTTGGACAGCGCGAAGATCACCGGCTTCGGCGCCATGGACTTCAGCATCTCGGGTGTCAGCAGATCGGGACCCGACAGCCCGATGAAGACATCCGCACCCTCGCAGGCGTCCTCCAGCGTGCGTGCCTCGGTATCGACGGCGAAGATCTGCTTGTATTCGTTCAGGTCGTTGCGCTGGCTGTGGATCACGCCCTTGCGGTCCACCATGAACAGGTTCTTCTTGCTCGCCCCCAGGCGCAGCAGCAGTTGCATGGAGGCGATGCCGGCCGCACCGGCACCAACACAGACGATCTTCGCATCACTGAGCTTCTTGCCCTGGATCTCCAGGGCGTTCACCAGACCGGCCGCGGTAATGACCGCCGTGCCGTGCTGGTCGTCGTGGAAGACGGGGATATCCAGGCGCTCGGACAGGCGGCGCTCGATCTCGAAGCAGTGCGGCGCGGCGATATCCTCGAGGTTGATCCCGCCAAAGCCCCCGGCAATGCGGGCCACGGTGTTGATGAAGTCCTCCGGCTGCGGCGCATCCACCTCGATGTCGTAGACGTCGATATTGGCGAAGGCCTTGAACAGCACGCCCTTGCCCTCCATCACCGGCTTGGCTGCCAGCGCGCCGACATTGCCCAGTCCCAGCACCGCCGTGCCATCGGTGATCACCGCGACCAGGTTGCCCTTGCCGGTATAGCGGTAGGCCAGCTCCGGATCGGAGGCAATCGCGCGCACCGGCGCGGCCACGCCCGGCGAATACGCCAGGGAGAGATCATCCTGGGTCGCCGTGGGCTTGGTGATATGGATGGCCAGTTTCCCGGCCGGCTGCTGTTCGTGGTAATCCAGCGCGCGCTGGGTGAAATCGTTGGACATGGAGTTGCGGGGCCTTTCAAGCAGTGACTGTCAGAATGCAGCGGGGTTACGGGGCCGATCCAGCCGCCCGCGTAACCCGTCAGTTGACCGGGTGGGTTGGGACCGAGGAGCCCCGGGCCTGTTCGTACAGCGGCCGGAACTCGTCGGCCATGCGGGTCAGGTCGCGCTGACGCGACTCGGGCGCCGGGTGCGTGCTCAGAAACACCGGATGGCGTCCGTTGGCCTGCTCCGCCATCTTGCGCCACAGGCTCGCGGCTGCGTCCGGATCATAACCGGCCCGCGCCGCCAGTTCGATCCCGATGCGGTCGGCCTCCGCCTCCATCCGGCGGCTGTGCGGCAGCTGCACCGCGAGCGCGGCCCCCAGGGCGGCGCCGGTCAGCGCCACGGGCGAGCGGTCACCCGTCATCGCGTAGCCCGCCACCGCGAGATTGCTGGCCAGGGCCACCGACATCTTCTCGGCCGTGTGCGCGGACAGTGCATGCGCGATCTCGTGGCCGATGATCTGCGCCAGCTCGTCGTCGGTCAGCTCCAGCTGCTCGATGATGCCGGAGTAGATCGCCATCTTGCCACCGGCCATGGCGAAGGCGTTGACCGTGTCCGGTGCCTCGATCACCCGAATCTCCCACTCCCAGTCGGCGGTCTCGGGGCGATACTTGACCGCCTGTGCCACCACGCGCTCGGTAATCTGCTGCACGCGCGCGGTCATCTCGGGGTCGGCATCCACCCGCCCCTCCTCGCGCGCCGGGGCGAGCATCTCCACATAGGCGGTACGCGAGGCGTCGATCGCCTGATTCTCGGAGACCAGCATCAGCTGCGAGCGCCCGGTGACCGGGTTGGTGGTGCACCCCGGCAGCGCGACGGCCAGGCCCGCGCCGATCAGCAGCGTCAGGGCCAGCGCCGCCCAGCGACGGGGAAACAGGCGGGACAGGGCGTTCATGGATCGATCACCTCGAGATCAAGGGGGTGGCGGATACGCATCCGCCCTCGCTCCCTCCAAGGATACACTGCACCGCGGGCGACCACGGTGTTTCCCAGCAGTGAGCGTGGTTCCAGATCCTCGAAAAACTCACGATCATCCCCGGAGATCAGCAGGTCCACCGGGCCGTCCAGCACCAGGACCCAGTGCGGCTCGCGCACCCGCACGTCGATCACGTCGCCCTGGACCCGCAGCCGGCCCTGCGAGCGCTCGCGCGGGGGGGCCAGCCAGCCAACCGGGAAGGCCGCTGGCCGCTCCAGCCAGAGCCCACGCGATTCCTCGCGCGCCGCGGCCTCGGCCCCGTAGTAGCACTCGTCCAGGGGTCCCGGTTCCGGCCCCGGACGCGGCATCGCCAGGCCCTGCCCGATCAGGCTGGCCGCCAGGAGCGGACCGTCGTCGATCCAGGCATGCATGCGCAGATGCCCGTAGACGTCGCGGGCCGGACGCCCCGGCAACAGCACCAGGCGGTGCTCGGCGCTGCGCAGGTGCTCCGTCAACGCGCCATGCAGGTCCAGCCCGAAGCCGACCGGCAGCAGGTGTGGCGCCACCGACGGGCGCGCAGCCGCCGGCGCCAGCCCCAGCAGGCGGATGTGTCGCCCGTCTTCCAGCTCCAGGGCATCCGGCGCCCAGACGCGCTCGACCGTCACGCGCTGCAGATCGCGGGAGTCGTGGTCCTCCAGCGCACACTGCGCCGCTGCCCCCGGGGCGAACAGCCACACCGACAGCGCGACCAAACAAGCGAGGGCGCCCCGCAGGACGCCCTCGTTGAGTGGCGCGAGCATCCACTGGACGCCCCGCCAGAACCCGCCTCGCGCCATCAGGCGCGAACGCACTTTAGAATGCGAAGCGGCGGTTGAACTTGTCGACCTGACCGGCGGTGTCAACGATCTTCTGCTTGCCGGTGTAGAACGGATGGCACTGCGAGCACACGTCCAAATGCATCTCGTCCTTCGAGAGGGTGGAGCGGGTCTCGAACTGCGCACCGCAGCTGCAGATGACCTTGACGTTGTGGTAGTTCGGATGAATGTCGGCTTTCATGGTCGGCTCACGCGTGTTCTGGCGAAAAGTGCGATAGCATAGCCGCCTTCCCGGGGGCGTTGCAAGGTCCGCCCTGGAGGGCGAGTTGCGGGTCTCGCGGACGCAAGTCCTTGAAGACCCCGCCCCTTCGAGGGGCCCAGGGCGGCTTGTGGATAACCTTGTGGACGAATTGTCAGCGGCTGCCAACCAAGGGGCCACGGGACACACCGGAGTCGGCCCTTGATCGGCGACCGGCCTACGCAACCCGTTAAACCAAAAGAACAATCTGGGTAAAAACCAGCCCGCGCGCCCGGGTTTCGGCGCGCCTGGAGCAACCCCCAGAAGGCGATAACGCACTGTGAACAAAAGCAACACCCCGTCCCCTGACAGCGCGCAGCGCGTGGGCTTTGTCAGCCTCGGCTGCCCGAAGGCCCTGGTGGACTCCGAGCAGATCCTCACGCGCCTGCGCGCCGAGGGCTACGAGATCGCCGCCGACTACGACGGCGCGGACCTGGTCGTGGTCAATACCTGCGGCTTTATCGACGATGCGGTGGCCGAATCCCTGGACGCGATCGGCGAGGCCCTGGATGCCAACGGCCGGGTAATCGTCACCGGCTGTCTGGGCAAGGATGCCGAACGCATCCACGAGACCCACCCGGGTGTGCTCGCGGTCACCGGGCCGCATGCCTACGAGGAAGTCGTCGGCGCGGTGCACGAACACCTGCCGCCGCCGGCGACCCCGTTCGAGTCACTGGTGCCGCCGCAGGGCATCCGCCTGACCCCGCGCCACTACGCCTACCTGAAGATCTCCGAGGGCTGCAACCACCGCTGCAGCTTCTGCATCATCCCCAGCCTGCGTGGCGACCTGGTCAGCCGCCCGATCGGCGAGGTACTGGCCGAGGCGGAACGCCTGGCCGCGGCCGGCGTGCGCGAGATCCTGGTGATCTCGCAGGACACCTCGGCGTATGGCGTGGACGTGAAGTACCGCACCGGCTTCCATGGCGGGCGCCCGGTCCGCTCCGACATCGCCCGCCTGGCCGAGGCGCTGGGCCAGCTCGGCATCTGGGTGCGCCTGCACTATGTCTACCCCTACCCGCATGTGGATCGGCTGATCCCGCTGATGGGTTCGGGCGAGGACGGCGGGATCCTGCCGTATCTGGACATGCCGCTGCAGCATGGCCACCCCCGGGTACTCAAGGCGATGCGCCGCCCGGCCGCCGCCGAGCGCGTGCTGGAACGCATTGCGGGCTGGCGCGAGCAGGTCCCCGACCTGACCCTGCGCTCGACCTTTATCGTGGGCTTTCCGGGCGAGACCGAGGCCGAGTTCGAGACCCTGCTGGAGTTCCTGCGCGAGGCGCAGCTCGACCGCGTCGGGGCCTTTGCCTACTCGCCGGTGGAGGGCGCGGCGGCCAACGACCTGCCGGACCCGGTGCCGGAGGCCGTGCGCGAGGAGCGCCTGGCGCGCTTCATGGACGTGCAGGCCCGGATCAGCGCCGAGCGTCTGCGCCGCCGGATCGGCAGCCAGCCGGTGGTGCTGGTCGACGAGGTGCACGCGGACGGGACCGTGATTGCCCGCTCGGCCGCGGAAGCCCCGGAGATCGACGGCGTGATTCGCGTGGCCGGGGTCGACCCGGAGTCGGTGGATATCGGGGACTTCATCGAGGTCGCGATCACCGACACCGACGAGCACGACCTGATCGCCGAACTGCCAGACGACTGACCACAAGCCGACCGAACGGAAGCACTGATGAGCGACGCCCTGCTGGAAAGCCAAATCCCCGATCTCGAACTGGTCCATCGCGGCAAGGTGCGCGACCTGTACGCGATCGATGCCGACCACTGGCTGATGGTCACCACCGACCGCCTGTCGGCCTTTGACGTGATCCTGCCCACCCCCATTCCGGGCAAGGGGCGCATGCTGACCGCGATTACCGAGTTCTGGATGCACAAGGTGGAACGCGAGCTGGGCATCCCCAACCAGCTGACCGACATCCCGCTGGAGCAGGTGGTCCCCGACCCGGCGATCCGGGCACCGTTGGAGGGCCGCAGTCTGGTGATTCGCCGGCTCGAGGCGCTGCCGGTGGAGGCCGTGGTGCGCGGCTACCTGATCGGGTCCGGCTGGAAGGACTACCAGGCCAGCGGCGCGGTCTGCGGCATCCCGCTACCCACTGGTCTGGAACTGGCCTCGAAGCTGCCGGAGGCGATCTTCACCCCCAGCACCAAGGCGGCGGTCGGCGATCATGACGCGAACATCGACTTCGCGACCGTGGTGGACACGATCGGCGAGGAACAGGCCCGACAGGTACGCGACGCCGCACTGGCGATCTACGCGATGGCGCGCGACTACGCGGCCGAGCGCGGGATCATCATCGCCGATACCAAATTCGAGTTCGGGGTGGACGCGAACGGGGCCCTGCACCTGATCGACGAAGTCCTCACGCCCGATTCCTCGCGCTTCTGGCCGGCCGATCAATATGCGCCAGGCCGCAGCCCCGAGTCCTTCGACAAGCAGTACGTGCGCGATTATCTCGAGACCCTGGACTGGGACAAGACCGCCCCCGGACCCGAGCTGCCGGCCGAGGTCGCCGACCAGACGGCCGCGCGCTACCGCGAGGCCCTGGAACGGCTGACCCGCGACGCATGAGCGACGTGCCACAGGGCCTGTTCGTTACCGGGAGCGATACCGCGGTCGGCAAGACCTTTGTCGGCTGTGCCCTGCTGGCGGCCTGGCGCGCCGAGGGCCTGTCTCCACAGCCGCGCAAGCCGGTGGAATCCGGCTGTCCGGAACGCGACGGCGTGCTGTTCCCCGAGGATGGCGCAGCGCTGACCGCAGCGGCCGGGCTTTCTGCGAGCGCCGTGGAGCAGGTGACGCCCTGGCGGTTCCCCGATGCACTGGCACCCGATCAGGCCGCTGCGCGCCAGGGTGTGCAGCTGACGGTCGCAGAACTGGCCCGGGCCTGCGAGGCACCGGGCGATGCCCCCCGGCTGGTGGAGGGCGCGGGCGGGTTCTATTCGCCGCTGTGCAGCGATGGCCTGAACGCCGATCTGGCGCAGGCGCTGGGCCTTCCGGTGCTGCTGGTCGCCGAGGACCGGCTGGGCGTTCTGAACACCTGTCTGCTGACGCTGGAGGCCCTGGAACGGCGTGGCCTGCAACTGGCCGGGATCGTGCTCAACCGGCGCCGCGCCGATGCCGACCCCCTGCTGGACAACGCGAGCGCACTGGCCCGGCACACCCCCGCGCCCATCCTCTCGCTGCCGGAGGGGATAACCCCGGAGGATGCGACTCAGAAGCTCTCGACCTGGAAGTCGTCCTGGCGGATGCCGCCTTCGCCCGGCGTGACCTCGTCCAGGGTCTGATCCGGGCGCATGTCACCGTCCCCGGCACCGGGTTCTGCGGCCTCTTCGGACTGACGGAACGAGGCCAGCAGGTCGCGCAGCTCGCGCGTCCCGGCGTGATCCACGCGGCGGCTCTCGATGATGTGCACCGGTCGCTGCGCCTCGCCGTAGTACGCCTCGTTGAAATCGTCGCGTACGGTCAGGCGCGAGCCGGAGAAGCTCATGCCCAGATAGGCCCCTCGCGCGCGCGAATAGGACAGGAAGTCCGCGGTTGGTGTGGACCCGCGCCCGGCCCCTACCGGCCCGGCGGCGACGGAGGCATCGGCCCCGAGGCGGATGGCCGAACCGAACATCGAGTCGACCGCATCCTGGGTACGCGCGACCATCACCACCTCGGCGGCGTCACCGCCGAACTGCATGCCGAAGCTCACGGACCCCATGGAGTAGAAGGCGACCGGGGAGTAGTCACCCTTGTCCTCGTCCCAGGCCAGGAACACCCCCAGGCCTCCGGAGCCGCCCACCAGGAAGGCACCACGAGCGATACGCGGGAAGATAACGACACCGCGGGCGGTGCGCAGGTCTTCCTTGAGGTGCTCGTATTCGGGGTGTGTGGCGAGACGCTCCAGCGTGACCTTCGCCCGATCGACAACGTCCTGCGGATCAACCTCGCGGCTGAACGGGTTTGCGTGGGCGGTCGCGGACAGGGCAGCCACCACCAGAACCGTCAGACAAAAGTGGATCAGTCGCGGCATTGGATGAACGCTCCGGATGGTTCGGTGGGCGACATCATCGCATAAAAAAAGGGGGCCGAAGCCCCCTTTTCCGTGCTGCGATCCGCAGATCAGTTGACCTTCGGATCCAGCTCGCCGCTCTTGTAGCGAGCGACCATGTCGTCCAGCGAGATCGGCTTGATCTTGGACGCCATGCCGGCGCAACCGAAGGCCTCGTAACGGGCCTGGCAGATGTCCTTCATGGCCGCGGTGGAGGCCTTCAGGAATTTGCGCGGGTCGAATTCCTTCGGGTTTTCCGCGAGGAACTTGCGCACCGCGCCGGTGGAGGCCATGCGCAGGTCGGTGTCGATGTTGACCTTGCGCACGCCGTGCTTGATGCCTTCCTGGATCTCTTCAACCGGCACGCCATAGGTCTCGCCCATGTCGCCGCCGTAGTTGTTGATGATCTCCAGCCACTCCTGCGGCACCGAGGAAGAACCGTGCATGACCAGATGCGTATCCGGGATGCGGTTATGAATCTCCTTGATGCGCTCGATGGCCAGGATGTCACCGGTCGGCGGACGGGTGAACTTGTAGGCGCCGTGAGACGTACCGATGGCGATCGCCAGGGCATCGCACTTGGTGTTCTTCACGAAGTCGGCGGCCTCGTCCGGGTCGGTCAGCAGCTGGTCGTGGGACAGCTTGCCCTCGGCACCGGAGCCGTCTTCCTCGCCGGCCATGCCGGTTTCCAGCGAACCCAGGCAGCCCAGCTCGCCTTCCACGGACACGCCGCAGGAGTGCGCCATCTCGGCGACCTTGGCGGTCACGTCACGGTTGTAGTCGTAGCTGGCCGGGGTCTTCATGTCGGGCATCAGCGAGCCGTCCATCATCACCGAGCTGAAGCCGGACTGGATGGAGCGCAGGCAGACCGCCGGCTCGGAACCGTGGTCCTGATGCAGCACGACCGGGATGTCCGGGTACTGCTCGATGGCGGCGATGATGTTGTGGCGCAGGAAGGGCTCGCCGGCGTACTTGCGCGCACCGGCGGAGGCCTGAATGATCACCGGGGAGTCGACCGCGGCGGCCGCTTCCATGATCGAGTGGACCTGTTCCATGTTGTTCGCGTTGTAGGCCGGCATGCCGTAGCCATGCTCGGCGGCATGGTCCAGTAGCTGGCGAAGGGAGATCAGTGCCATGGGTTCCTCCTTAACGGGATCGGACTGATGTAGTGAAAAATCTCGGGTTTGCCAGGGGGAGTCGCGCGTTCACAGCTCGTCGCCAACGCGCACGATCTTCATGGCGTTCGTTCCACCATGTTCGCCCTGCAGATCACCCTTGGTAATGATAACCAGCCCGCCATCCTGCACGACGCCCTCGGCCTGGAGCAAGTTGACCGCCTCACGGTTCACGCTCTCGTGGCTCTGGGGCATAGTGCTGATGATGACCGGATAAACCCCGCGATAAAGTGTCATGCGGCGGCTGGTGGACTCGTGCTGGGTCAGCGCGTAGATCGGAATGCCGGAACTGATACGCGACATCCACAGGGCGGTGGCGCCGGATTCGGTCAACGCGGCAATCGCCGCAACGTCCAGGTGGTTCGCGGTGTACATCGTAGCCATCGCGATGGCCTCGTCCACGCGGCCAAAGGTCGAGTCCATGCGATGGTCCGACTGGCGTGCGGCGCGCTGGCGCTCGGCAGCCTCGCAGATTCGGTGCATGCTCTCGACCACACGGTCCGGGTAGCGACCGGTCGCGGTCTCACCCGACAGCATCACCGCATCCGTCCCGTCGAGCACCGCATTGGCGACATCGAACACCTCGGCGCGCGTCGGGATCGGGTTCTGGATCATGGTCTCCATCATCTGGGTCGCTGTAATCACCAGACGATTGAGCGTACGCGCCCGCGAGATCAGGGTCTTCTGCACCCCGGGCAGCTCGGCGTCTCCGATCTCCACGCCCAGGTCTCCGCGGGCGATCATGATCACTTCGGATGCGGCGATGATCTCGTCGATCACGTCCAGGGCCTCGGAACGCTCGATCTTCGCGCAGACCCCGGCCTCCCAGCCGGCATCCTGCAGCAGGCTGCGCGCCAGGTGCAGGTCCTGTGCCGAGCGAGGGAAGGAGACCGCCAGGTAGTCCACCTGCAGCTCGGCCGCCAGGCGGATGTCTTCGCGATCCTTGTCGGTGATGGCCGGAGCGGAGAGGCCACCGCCCTGGCGGTTGATGCCCTTGTTGTTGGACAGCTCGCCCCCGACCACGACGGTCGTTTCGATCCGCCCGCCGTTGACCGCGCTCACCTTGAGCACAATACGCCCGTCGTCCAGCAAGAGGACGTCATCGGGGCGGACGTCCTGCGGCAGCTCCTTGTAGGTCAGCCCGACCTGGGTCTCATCCCCCGCATCGCGATCAAGATCCGCGTCCAGCGCGAACGGCGCGCCTTCCTGCAGCAGGACCTTGCCTTCGCGAAAGCGGTCAATACGGATCTTCGGGCCCTGGAGATCGCCAAGGACGCCGACGCAGCGGCCAACACGGCCCGCCGCGGCGCGCAGGCGCTTCAGACGGGCACGGTGGTCGTCCGGATCGCCATGGGAGAAGTTCAGACGGACGACATCCACGCCGGCCCGAATGATGGCCTCCATGGCCTCGTCGGTATCCGTGGCCGGCCCGAGGGTGGCCACGATCTTGGTACGTCTCATCCGCGTCGCTCTCCGTCAGCGGAGAGCGCGCCGGGCATCAGCCGCGGGCGCGCTCTTCCAGGATGGCGACGGCCGGCAGGGTCTTGCCTTCCAGGAACTCGAGGAAGGCACCGCCACCGGTGGAGATATAGCTGATGCGGTCGGCCAGGTTGTACTTGTCGATCGCGGCCAGGGTGTCACCACCACCGGCGATGGAGAACGCATTACTCTCGGCGATCGCCTCACCCAGGGCCTTGGTGCCGGCGGCGAACTGGTCGAACTCGAACACGCCGACCGGGCCGTTCCAGACGATGGTGCCGGCATTGCGCAGGGCCTCGGCATAGGTCGCCGCGGTCTCGGGGCCGACGTCGAAGATCATGTCGTCATCGGCCACCGCATCCACGGACTTGGTCTCGGCCGGGGTCGACTCGGAGAATTCCTTGCCCACGGTCACGTCGGTCGGCACCGGGATCTCGCCGCCCTTGGCGCGGGCGGCCTCCATCAGGCGCCTGGACTCGTCGACCAGATCGGCCTCGTACAGGGACTTGCCGACCCCGTGGCCCTGGGCGGCGATGAAGGTGTTCGCGATACCGCCGCCGACAATCAGCTGGTCCACCACATTGGACAGCGACTCCAGGACGGTCAGCTTGGTCGAAACCTTGGAGCCACCCACGATGGCCACCAGCGGACGCTTCGGGGTCTCCAGCGCCTTGCCCAGCGCCTCCAGCTCCTTGGCCAGCAGCGGGCCGGCGCAGGCCTGCGGCGCAAACTTCGCCACGCCATGGGTCGAGGCCTGCGCACGGTGGGCGGTGCCGAAGGCATCCATCACGAACACGTCGCACAGGGCCGCATACTTCTTGGCGAGCGCCTCGTCATCCTTCTTCTCGCCGGCGTTGAAGCGGACGTTTTCGAGCAGGATGACCTCACCCGGCTGGGCGTCCACACCATCGAGGTAATCCCGCACCAGGCGCACTTCGCGGCCCAGCAGGCCGGCCATGTGCTCGGCAACCGGGGCCAGGGAATCCTCCTCGGAGAACTCGCCCTCGGTCGGGCGGCCCAGGTGGGACATCAGCATCACCGCAGCACCGCCGTCCAGCGCCTTCTGCACGGTCTCGAGGCTCGCACGGATACGGGCGTCGGAGGTGACCTTGCCGCCCTTCACCGGCACGTTCAGGTCCTGGCGCACCAGTACGCGGCGGCCGTTCAGGTCGAGATCGGTCATCTTGATGACAGACATGGGAGTACCTCTCGAAATTCGTTGAAAAGGAAAAAGGCTTCGGGCTAGCCCCCGCGGGGACTGGCCCCAGGCCTCTGGACCCGGGAAGAGAAACACGGCCGGACCCCGGCTGGGCCCGGCCGTCAGGCCTTACTTGGCGACGTGCTCCACCATGCGCAGCATGTTGCAGGTGTAGCCGTACTCGTTGTCGTACCAAGCGACGACCTTGACGAAGGTCGAGTCCAGCTGGATGCCGGCACCGGCATCGAACACGGACGGGGCGGTGTAGCCACGGAAGTCGGTGGATACGACCAGCTCGTCGGTGTAGTCCAGCACGCCCTTCAGTTCGCCACCGGCCGCCTTCTTCATGGCCGCGCAGATGTCGTCGTACTTGGCTTCGCCGTTCAGTTCCACGGTCAGGTCGACCACGGAGACGTCGGAGGTCGGCACGCGGAAGGCCATGCCGGTCAGCTTGCCGTTCAGGTCCGGCAGCACCTTGCCCACGGCCTTGGCGGCACCGGTGGAGGACGGGATGATGTTCTCCAGGATGCCGCGGCCGCCGCGCCAGTCCTTCATGGACGGGCCGTCAACGGTCTTCTGGGTCGCGGTGGCGGCGTGCACGGTGGTCATCAGGCCGCGCTTGATGCCGTAGTTGTCGTGCAGGACCTTGGCCACCGGCGCCAGGGCGTTGGTGGTGCAGGAGGCGGCGGAGACCATGTTCTGGCCCGAGTAGTCGCCGTGGTTCACGCCGTAGACGAACATCGGGGTGTCGTCCTTGGACGGCGCGGACATCACGACCTTCTTGGCGCCGGCGTCCAGGTGCTTCTGGGCGGTCTCGGCGGTCAGGAACAGACCGGTGGACTCGATCACGATGTCGGCACCGATGTCGCCCCACTTCAGCGCGGCCGGGTCCTTCTCGGCGGTCAGGCGGATGCGGTTGCCGTTCACCACCAGGTGGTCGCCGTCGACGCTGATGTCGCCTTCGAAGCGGCCGTGCACGGAGTCGTAGCGCAGCATGTAGGCCAGGTACTCCGGATCCAGCAGGTCGTTGATACCGACCACCTGCAGGTTCGGGAAGTCCTTGGCGATGGCGCGGAAGGCCATGCGGCCGATACGACCGAAGCCGTTAATACCAACCTTGATCGACATGGGATGTCTCCTCTCTTACTTGCTTATGCGAAATCGATGCGGACGTAAGCTTAGCCGTTCAGCACGTCACGGGCGATCTGGGCGACGTTCTCCGGCTTGAAGCCGAAGTAGTCGAACAAGGCGCCACCCGGGGCCGACTCGCCGAAGCGATCCATGCCGAACACGGCGCCGTCCAGACCGGTGAACTTGTACCAGGTGGCGGTGGCGCCGGCCTCGACGGCCACGCGCTTGCGCACGGCGGCCGGCAGTACGGCCTCCCGGTAGGCGGGATCCTGCTGTTCGAACAGCTCGACGCAGGGCATGGAGACGACGCGCGCCTTCTTGCCCTCGCCGGCGAGCTCCTCGGCCGCCTTCACCGCCAGCTCGACCTCGGAGCCGGTCGCGATGAAGATCAGGTCCGGGGTGCCGTCGCAGTCCTTCAGGATGTAACCACCGCGGGCGATGTTGGCGAGCTGCTCGCCATCACGCTCCATGTGCGGCAGACCCTGACGCGACAGGATGAACGCCGACGGGCCGTCGGTACGCTCGATGCCGGCCTTCCAGGCCACCGCGGTCTCCACTGCGTCGCAGGGGCGCCAGACGTTCAGGTTGGGGATCAGGCGCAGGCTCGGGGTCTGCTCGATCGGCTGGTGGGTCGGGCCATCTTCGCCCAGACCGATGGAGTCATGGGTCAGCACGTACATCACCCGCTGCTTCATCAGCGCGGACATGCGGATGCCGTTACGGGCGTAGTCGGAGAAGATCAGGAAGGTGCCGCCATACGGGATGAAGCCGCCGTGCAGGGCGATGCCGTTCATGATCGCGGCCATGCCGAACTCGCGCACGCCGTAGTAGACGTAGTTGCCGGCGGCGTCATCCTTGCTGACGCCCTTGGAGCCGCTGTACATGGTCAGGTTGGAGCCGGCCAGGTCGGCGGAGCCGCCCAGCAGTTCCGGGACGGCCGGGGCCATGCCGGCGATCGCGTTCTGCGAGGCCTTGCGCGAGGCGACCTTCTCGGCCTTCTCGACGGTCTCCTTGATATGGGCGTTGGCCTTTTCGCTCCAGTCGGACGGCAGGTCGCCGGCCATGCGGCGCTCGAACTCGGCGGCCAGCTCCGGATGCGCCTGCTTGTAGGCGGCAAAGCGCTCCTTCCATTCGGCCTCGGCTTGCGCGCCCTTGTCCTTCGCGCTCCAGCCGGCGTAGATGTCGTCCGGGATCTCGAACGGGGCGTGGTTCCAACCCAGCTCCTTGCGGGTCAGCGCGACTTCGTCCTCGCCGAGGGCGGCGCCGTGGCACTCTTCCTTGCCACACTTGTTCGGCGAACCGAAGCCGATCACGGTGCGACAGCAGATCAGGCTCGGCTTGCCGGTTTCCTTGCGTGCCTCTTCGATCGCGGCCTTGACCGCATCGGCGTCATGGCCATCCACGCCGCGCACGACGTGCCAGCCGTAGGCCTCGAAGCGGCTCGGGGTGTCGTCGGTGAACCAGCCCTCGACCTCGCCGTCGATGGAGATGCCGTTGTCATCCCAGAAGGCGACCAGCTTGCCCAGGCCCAGGGTGCCGGCCAGCGCGCAGGTCTCGTGGGAGATCCCTTCCATCATGCAGCCGTCGCCGAGGAAGGCGTAGGTGTGGTGATCGACGATGTCGTGGCCCGGCTGGTTGAAGTGCGCAGCCATCATCTTTTCGGCCAGCGCCATGCCCACCGCGTTGGAAATCCCCTGACCCAGCGGACCGGTGGTGGTCTCCACACCCGCGGTGTAGCCGTACTCCGGGTGGCCCGGGGTCTGGGAGTGCAGCTGACGGAACTGCTTGAGTTCGTCCATCGGCAGATCGTAGCCGGTCAGGTGCAGCAGGGAGTAGATCAGCATCGAACCGTGGCCGTTGGACATCACGAAGCGGTCGCGATCGGGCCAGTGCGGGTTGGCCGGGTTGTGCTGCATGTAGTCGTTCCACAGCACTTCGGCGATGTCCGCCATCCCCATCGGCGCGCCCGGATGGCCGGAATTGGCCTTCTGGACGGCATCCATCGACAGGGCGCGAATGGCATTGGCAAGCTCTCTACGGGTCGGCATGCTGAACTCCTGCTCTTTCGAAATAGTGTTGGGTCGGCTGGCGGCGATCAGCGGCGCGGGGCGCCAGCGGCGGCCGGACCCGGACAGGTCGACCGATCGAGGGCACTCAGATCCTGCCGGCGCTCAAAGACACGGAACGGCCCGAGCAGCCCCAGCAAAGGCGATGCATTTTGGCCACTTTCCGCGATCGGGGCAAGTCGACGCCAGGGCGCACCAGAACGCGGTCTCGAAGTCATTCGCGCTGCCCGGGGCTGCAGAAACACCGGGAGGGGGGCTTAGAAAATCTCGTCGAGTTGCGTTACAGTACTGGTCGTTTTGCGCAAAACTAAATCGAAACGACCCACAAAGGAACGCTAATGTCCAACGATTACATCTTCACCTCGGAATCGGTTTCCGCGGGCCATCCCGACAAGATGGCCGACCTGGTTTCCGACACCATCGTCGACGCCATCATCGAGCAGGATCCGCACGCTCGCATCGCCTGCGAGACCGCCACCAAGACCGGCATGGTCATGCTGCTGGGCGAGATCACCACCGGCGCGCAGATCGACTACGAGAAGCTGGTGCGCGAGACGGTGGTCGAGATCGGCTACAACGATTCCGACGTCGGCTTCGACGGCAAGACCTGCGCCGTGCTGAACGTGCTGGGTGAACAGTCCCAGGACATCGCCATGGGCGTGGACCGCGACGTCTCCGACCGTGCCACCCAGGGTGCCGGTGACCAGGGCCTGATGTTCGGCTACGCCGCGCGCGAAACCGATACCCTGATGCCCGCCCCGATCTTCTACGCCCACAAGATGGTGCGCATCCAGTCCGAACTGATGAAGAGCGGCAAGCTGCCGTGGCTGCGCCCGGACGCCAAGTCCCAGGTCTCGCTGCGCTACGAAGACGGCAAGCCGGCCGGCCTGGACGCGGTGGTCCTGTCCACCCAGCACAGCCCGGAAATCTCGCAGAAGGACCTGCAGGAAGCGATCTACGAAGAGATCTTCAAGAAGGTGCTGCCGAACGAATGGCTGAGCCAGGTCTCCGACGACAAGATCCACATCAACCCGACCGGCAAGTTCGAGATCGGCGGCCCCGTGGGCGACGCCGGCCTGACCGGCCGCAAGATCATCGTCGACACCTACGGCGGCATGGCCCGTCACGGTGGTGGCGCGTTCTCCGGCAAGGACCCGTCCAAGGTGGACCGTTCCGCTGCCTACGCCGGCCGCTACGTGGCCAAGAACGTCGTGGCCGCCGGCCTGGCCGACAAGTGCGAGATCCAGGTCTCCTACGCCATCGGCGTGGCCGAGCCGACCTCGATCACCATCGACACCTTCGGCACCGGCAAGGTCGACGACCGCAAGATCGAAGGCTTCGTGCGCGAAGTGTTTGATCTGCGTCCGTGGGGCCTGATCCAGATGATGGATCTGCTGCGCCCGATCTACAAGGCGACTGCCGCCTACGGTCACTTCGGCCGCGAAGACGTCGACCTCCCCTGGGAGCGCACCGACAAGGCCGAGGAACTTAAGAAGATGGCGGGCCTCTAAGAGCACCCGACATTTTGTAAGCGAAATACCCATCCGGCTGAGGAGCGCTGCAGCGGTTTAACCGTCAGGCTCAGCCGGATGTTCCCCTGAAACGTGAACACGGCGCTCATCCAGATAGACGGAGAAGTTGATCCATGAATGCTGTGATGAACGACAAGAAAACGACCGATTACGTCGTCAAGGACATTAACCTTGCCGAGTTCGGCCGCAAGGAAATTGCGATCGCCGAGACCGAAATGCCCGGTCTGATCCAGACGCGCGAAGAGTTCGCGGCCTCCAAACCGCTGAAGGGCGCGAAGATCGCCGGTTCCCTGCACATGACCATCCAGACCGCGGTCCTGATCCAGACCCTGGAAGCCCTGGGTGCCGACGTGCGCTGGGCCTCCTGCAACATCTACTCCACCCAGGACCATGCCGCGGCCGCGATCGCCGACAACGGCACCCCCGTGTTCGCCGTGAAGGGCGAGACCCTGGAAGAGTACTGGGACTACTGCCACCGCATCTTTGAATTCGACGGCGGCGCCAACATGATCCTGGACGACGGTGGTGACGCCACGCTGCTCCTGCACATCGGCGCCAAGGCCGAGAAGGACCAGTCCGTCATCTCCAACCCGGAGAACGAAGAAGAGATCGCCCTGTTTGCCTCGATCAAGGATCGTCTCGCCAAGCAGCCGAACTGGTACTCCGAGCAACTCGCCAAGATCCAGGGCGTGACCGAAGAGACCACCACCGGTGTCCATCGCCTGTACCAGATGGCGAAGGATGGCGAGCTGGCCTTCCCGGCGATCAACGTCAACGACTCGGTCACCAAGTCCAAGTTCGACAACCTGTACGGCTGCCGCGAGTCCACCGTGGACTCCATCAAGCGCGCCACCGACGTGATGATCGCGGGCAAGATCGCCGTGGTCGCCGGTTATGGTGACGTCGGCAAGGGTGCCGCCCAGTCGCTGGCCGGCCTGGGTGCCACCGTGTGGATCACCGAGATCGACCCGATCTGCGCCCTGCAGGCCTCGATGGAAGGCTTCCGCGTGGTCACGATGGACGAGGCCGCCGACAAGGCCGAGATCTTCGTTACCGCCACCGGTAACAAGGACGTGATCACCGAAGATCACATGACCCGCATGAAGGACCAGGCCATCGTCTGCAACATCGGTCACTTCGACTCCGAGATCGCCGTGGCCGCGATGCGCAAGTACGAGTGGGAAAACATCAAGCCGCAGGTTGACCACATCATCCTGCCGAACGGCAACCGGATCATCATGCTGGCCGAAGGCCGCCTGGTGAACCTGGGCTGCGGCACCGGTCATCCGAGCTTCGTGATGTCCAACTCCTTCACCAACCAGACCCTGGCTCAGATCGAGCTGTGGACTAAGGGTGACCAGTACGACAAGAACGTCTACGTGCTGCCGAAGCACCTGGACGAGAAGGTCGCGCAGCTGCACCTGAAGAAGCTGGGTGCCAACCTGACCCGTCTGACCGACGATCAGGCCAAGTACCTGGGTCTGCCGGTGGATGGTCCGTTCAAGCCGGAACACTACCGCTACTGATCGGCCAGCCTCACATTTCAATTCGTTGTTAATGTGAACGCCGGGGCGGGCCGCATGTTCGTGCGGTCCGCCTTCTTTTTGTCTGGAGGACAAACATGTCTGACCAAAAACGCGTCTTCAGCGTTGAATTCTTCCCGCCCAAGGACGAGGCCGGGGCCGAGCGTCTGGCGAAGGCCCGCAAGCGTCTGGGCACCCTGAAACCCGAGTTCTACTCCGTGACCTTTGGTGCCGGCGGCTCCACCCGCGACCGCACCCTGGAAACGGTCAGGGACATCATCGACAAGGACGGCATCCCGGCCGCCCCGCATGTGTCCTGCATCTCCTCTACCCGAGGCGAGCTGTATGACCTGCTGGCGACCTACCGTGACATCGGGGTTAACCGCATTGTCGCGCTGCGCGGCGATCTGCCATCCGGCACCAAGAACTCCGGCGGTGATTTCCGTTACGCCTCCGAGCTCGTGGAGTTCGTGCGCGCCGAGTTCGGCGACCAGTTCAAGATCGAGGTCGCGGCCTATCCGGAATTCCATCCGCAGGCCCCGAATGCCGAGAAGGATCTGGAGAACTTCAAGACCAAGGTGGATGCCGGCGCCGACGCCGCGATCACCCAGTATTTTTACAACGTGGACGCCTACGAGGCCTTCATGGAACGGGTGCAGGCGATGGGCATCACCATCCCGATCATTGTCGGGATCATGCCGATCACCAACTACACCCAGATCGTGCGCTTCTCCGAGATGTGCGGCGCCGAGATCCCGCGCTACATCCGCAAGCGGATGGAGGCCTACGGCGACGACAAGGAGTCGATCCGCAAATTCGGGATCGAGATCGCCACGCGCCTGACCGACGACGTGCTCGAAAAAGGTGCCCCGGGCATCCACTTCTACTCGATGAACCAGGCCGGTCCGACCGAGACCATCTGGAAGAATCTGGACCTGGACAACCGTCGGTAACGCCCGATGCGCTGCCCCCGGCTGCTGATCACCGACACGGATCTGGCCGCGGGGCAGTCCATTTCCGCCCCGCAGGACCGGCTGCACTACGCCACCAACGTCCTGCGCCTGAAAAACGATGCCGCCTGCCGGGTATTCGACGGCCAGGGCAACGAATTCCACGCCCGTCTGGAGATCACCGGACGCCGCAGCGGCACTTTTCACCTGGGCGAACACGCCGCCGCTCCCACCACGCCCGCACGCCCCATTGAACTGCTCCAGGGCATCGCCCGCGGAGATCATATGGACCTGGCCGTGCAGAAGGCGGTGGAACTGGGTGCCAGCGTGATTCGGCCGGTGCTCTGCGCACGGAGCCGCTCGGCCGCCGCGCACCGCGGGCTGGACAAGCGCCACGCCCACTGGACCGGGATCATCCAGGCCGCGGCCGAACAATGCGGCCGTAACGAACTCCCGCTCCTTGCCCAGCCGGTTGAGCTGGCTGATGCCCTGAACGCCGCGGAACCCGCGCTCGACCTGATGGCCGACGAGGACGGGCCACCATTGTCCGTGGTTCTCGGACCGTCCGGAAAGACCGGGTCGCCCCAGCGTGTGCGAATACTGATCGGGCCGGAGGGCGGGCTCACCGCCGAGGAACGCGACCAAGCGCGCGAGGGCGGATTTCGCCCTGTGTCCATCGGCCCGCGCACCCTGCGCACCGAGACGGCGGCGATCAGCCTGCTGACCCTGGTGCAGTGGCAGCTGGGCGATCTCGACGGCGGCGCGGGCCCAAGTTAGGCGAACGCCGGACGTCCCCCGCTTCCCGTGATCGGCCGGGAACGACTTACGCCGTCTCTGGCCGCGAAAGTTCCAGCAAGCGGCCTTCGATCGCATCGAGCCGCAGCAGGTGGCTGGTCACACCCGACGCCTTTACGCGCCATGCCCAGGGCGAGGCATCCGCGTCATCGACCGCATAGATGTTTTGCGGCGTGATCCGTACCGGATGCGGGGTGCCACGCACCTCCAGCGCATAGAACGGCAACCGCTCGGGCTGCGTAATGGCCTGCATGACCAGCAGACGGGTAAACCGGCGCTGGGCATCCTCGGCAGGCTCTTCGGGATACAACAAGCGGTGGACATTGATCACCGGCACCTGGACGTCCTGCCAGATCAGCGTGGGCTCCAGCCAGGGGATATCCGTATGTTCGTGATCGGTCTGCAGGGCCCCCGCCCGCGTCGTGACCTCGAGAAAGCAACTACGCGGCAGCACGATGGACCCGGTGTCCAGCTGCACGATCACGGATTCGACGGACGGGTCCCGGATCTCCTCGCTCATACGGCGACCTCCTCGAGATGGCGCCGGATCTCTTCCAGCAAGTCATTCTCCAGGTACGGCTTGCCCAGATAGCCGTTGACGCCCAGGCGCGAGGCGCGCTCGCGATGCTTGGTGCCGCTGCGCGACGTAATCATGATGATCGGCACCTGGCTCAGCTCCGGGTGATCACGGACATGGGCGGCGAACTCGAAGCCGTCCATGCGGGGCATCTCCACATCCAGCAGGATCAGCTGCGGTCGCCGCTCTTCCAGCATCGCCACCGCGTCCAGCCCGTCCCGGGCGGTCACCACGTCATAGCCGTGACGGGCGAGCAGGCGCGCGGTGACCTTGCGGATCGTGATCGAGTCGTCGACGACCATGATGCGCGGCGCGCTGGCGGCATCCGCCACTGGGCCGGCCTCGCCGATCGCCGCCGTGGCGGCCGCAAAACGCACCAGCATGCTCAGATCCAGGATCAGCATGACCGAACCATCCCCTTGCAGGGTAGCGCCGGCAACTCCCGGGATGCGGCTGAGCACCGGGCCCACCGACTTCACCACCACCTCCTGGCTCCCCAGCAAACCGTCGATCCGGAGCGCCACACGCTGATCGTCGGCCCGTACCAGCAACAACGGGAACGCATGGTCGGGCAGATGGCTCGCACTGGCCTGCGTCTCGACGCCCATCAGATCGCCAAGGGCCCGCACGGCGTAGTCCTGGCCAGCGTACGGATAGGTCACGCGCCCATCGTCGCGGGTGACAACCTCCTCGGCATGTGCGCGCACCACGCCTTCCACGGAGGCCATCGGCACGGCGAAGGTCTCCTCGCCCACCTGCACCAGCAGCGCCTGCGAAATGGCCAGCGTAAACGGCAGGCGCATGGTAAAGCGCGAGCCTTGCCCCGGAGTCGAGTCGATGTCCAGCGTACCGCCCAACTGTTTGACGTCGCTGTTGACCACATCCAGGCCCACACCGCGCCCGGCCACCTGAGAGACCTTCGAGGCGGTGGAAAACCCGGACTGCAGGATCAACTGCAACGCCTGCGGATCGGTGATCTGCGCGTCGGCGGACAGCAGGCCGCGCTCCACGGCCCGGGCGCGGATGGCATTGGCATCGATCCCGGCACCGTCGTCGGTCACCTGCAGGCGGATTTCGCTTCCCGACTGTTCCAGCGACACCGCAATATGCCCCGTTTCCGACTTGCCGGCCGCGCGACGTGATTCCGGGTCCTCGATCCCGTGGGCAATCGCGTTACGCAGCAGATGCTCCAGCGGGGCGACCAGGCGCTCCAGCAGAGCCCGATCCAGCTCGGCGCCCTGACCGGAAAACTCCACCCGCACCGGCTTGCCCAGGTCATCGCTCGCCTGGCGGACCACCCGTCGCAGGCGGGGAGCCATGCGCGCAAACCGCACCATGCGCTGACGCATGAGCTGGTCCTGCAAGTCCGTACCCACCCGGCGCTGTTGCAGCAGGATGCCGCTCGCATTCTGCAGTTCGTCGGCGACGTCCTGCTTCAATGCCTCAAGGTCACTGACACTCTCGGCCAGGGCGCGAGAGAGCTGCTGGATGCCCGAATATCGGTCCATTTCCAGCGGGTCGAAATCCACCGCTTCGTCGCCGCTCTCCTTCTCCACCCGGAACAGGATCTGTGCCTCGGTCTCGATCTCGAGCTTGCGCAGCTGTTCGCGCAGACGGGCAATGGTGCGCTCGAGTTCATCGACCTCGCCCTCGACCCGGCCCACAGTCTGTTCGAAACGGCGATGGAAGGTGGCGAGTTCGCCGGCATGGTTGACCAGCGCGTCCAGCACTTCGGCGTCCATGCGCACCTGATCCTGGATGCGGCGCGCCTCCTCCATCGGAACAGCTGGCGAGGCCGCCGCCGACGTGTCCTCTTCCGGACGGGCCCCGCCCGCAGCAGCCTCGTCGTCGCTGGATGCGGGCGACGGGCTCTCGAACTCGTCGCCGCCACCGGAGGCCCAGTCGCGCAGGGCCGGAAGGGTCTCGCTGGCATCCTCGTCCGTCTGCCAGCCGCCCACCCCGCGTTCCACAAGGCGCTGAACATCACTCAGTGCGCGTTCGACCAGCCGGAAAAAACCCTCGCGAGGCTCCAGCCCCGTCTCGGTCTCCACGCCCAGCGCACTCTCGAGGGCATGGGCGATGGCCCCGACCACCTCGAAGCCGGCCATGCGCGCACTGCCCTTGAGCGTGTGCACTTCGCGCTGGAACGCATTCTGATCCGGGCCCGGGCGGCCGCCGGCCTGGCGCCACGCCGCGAGGGCCGCAAATGCCGCATCGAGGATATCGCGGGCCTCCTCGATGAAGACCTCGGCAAACTCCGGATCGATCTCCTCTTCCGGCTCGGGCTCGGGCTCGGGCTCGGGCTCCAGACCCGTGTCCTGTGGTTCCGCCGGGCCCAAGTCGCTGGGTTCGCCGGCAACCGGCTCGGGCATCGCCGGCGCGGAATCCAGCGGCTGTGTCTCCTCGGCGTCCAGAGGCGGCAGGTCGAGATCCGGCGCGTCTTCATCCGGTCGTGGCGGCGCGGGCATCTGTTCGGCGGCGTCATCGTCCGCGGCGCGCAGCAGCTGCTCGGCGGTCGCGTGATCGAGGAGGTCATAGACCTCGGATGACCAGGCGGGGGGAGCTTCAGTCTTGACCGGATCGGGCTGCTCGTCGGCCACCGCATCCGCCACGTAGCCCTCGAGCTCGGCGAGCAAGGTCTGGGCGCGCGCGGACAGCGGCCACCCCATCTCCTTATGGATGCGCACGATGCGCTCGAAGGGCCCGCAGACAGCATAGATACCGCGGATGTCAGCCGTTCGGGCGCTGCCGTTCAGGGTGTGCAGCGCGCGCTCGAGCTCGTGGTTCGGCACCCGGTCGGGCCGATTCCCGGACTCGTCGATCCATGCGCGCAGCGTTGCGAGATGGGTGCGGGCCTCGGCTGCGAACACCTGCCAGAGTTGCGGATCGGTGCTCGTATCCGCGGGCACATCGAGCATTTCGTCGCTCGTTTCCAGCACGGGTTCCAGCGGGGCATCCGGCTCGTCCTCAGTCTCGGACTCGGACTCGGACTCGGACTCGGACTCGGACTCGGACTCGGACTCGGACTCGGACTCGGACTCGGACTCGGGCTCAGAGTCAGACTCGGGCCCGGGTGCTTCCAGGGGCTCCTCCAGCTCCTGCGCACCCGCGGACAGCGGCTGCGCCGCCTCCAGTTCGCCCTCCGGGGCCTCGGGGATGGGGACTGTCGGCCATTCGGATTCGCCCTCGTCCTCGCCGGCAGGCTCGAGCGCATCCATACTGCGCGCCAGCTCGGCAAAGTCATCCTCCACACCGGCCGGCACCTCACCGGGTTCCTCCGAAGGCTCCATCGCGCCGGACAGTAACGCCTGCAGGCGCAGGGCGATGTCCAGCACGGGGGTGTCCGGACCGGTATCGTCGCGGACCTCGGCCACAAGGCCCGGCAGCACCCCGATCGCATCCTCGAGTGCCTGGATGGTCGCGAAATCGGCCTCGTCGCCGCCTTCCAGCAGACGGTTGAGGAACGACTCCACGACCCAGGCAAATTCCCCCAGACGCAGGGCCCCGGCCAGGCGCCCGGAGCCCTTGAGCGTATGAAAGGAGCGGCGGATCACCGTCAGGGCATCCCTGTCGGAGGGTGCAGCCTGCCAGCGCGGGAACTGCTCGCCGAGGCTCGCGATTTCCTCGTCGGCCTCCTCCAGGAAGATGTCGAGGATCTCGGGGTCGATATCCGGCCCCCGGACCTGCGAGGACAGCACGGACTCGTCGTAGTGCAGGCGGGTCGCGCCCTGGACCGGCGCCACTGACGATGGTGACGAAGGGGTTTCGGTTGCAGCCTCCGGTTCCGGGGGCGCCTCGGCCTCCTCGGCTCCCGCGGCCTCGCCGAACGTGGCGGCCAGCGGCTCTTCCTGCACGGCCTCCTCGACCTGGCGGGCCGGGCTGTCCTCCCCCTCGCTTGCGGGCGCCGGCACGTCGGTCAGCGCAACGGGGCGTTCGATCGCATCGCCACCGGAGATTGCACCCAGGCGCTGCAGCGCGGCCACGCCCCGCTCATGGACACTGTCCAGCTCGCGCCAGGGCTGCCCGGACGACTCGAGCGCCAGCTCGATCGAACTCAGCACCTCGGCCAGGGCCTCGACCTCGTCCTCGCCCAACTCCTGCGCTGTGACCCCGGTGTCGACACGGGCATCCAGATAGCGGATCAATGGCTGCAGCAGGGCCTGCAGCGTCTCGAACCCCCCGATCGACATCGCACCGTCGACCCGTTCCAGTGCACTGCGAGCCTCGCGCAACCCGTGGTCCGCGCCTTCCCCCGACAGGTATCCGAGCAGGGTATCGCGCACGCGCCGAACATCCACCAGGGCCTCCTGGTAGATGGCGGCCGCCAGATGGCGATCGAAGTCGGCGCGCGGGCCGCTGGCCGCCCGCCGGCGCAGACCGGATTCGAGCAGCGACTCCAGTGCCAGCAGGTGCTCGGCCAGTTCCATGTCGACCTGTTCGTCAGACTGCCCGGCCCGTTCCGGGTTCAGGGCCTCGATCAGGGCCTCGGTATGGCGCTGGCCGGCCTCGAGTCCCAACAGGCTCAGGGTCGAGCCGATTCGCTCGACCTGTTCGCTCAGGCTGGCCAGTTCCTCGTGGCTGCGCTGCGGCGAGCGCATCAGGACATCCAGACGCTCGCGGACCTCGGCCAGATCATCTTCAAGGGCGGCACGCAGATTCTGGTAGACCGCATGGCCAACACCCCCGTCCTGGTCACTGTTCAGGGTCTGCAGGCCGAACACCTCGCGCACGGCGCGCGTCTGCTCGCCGTCGGAGCTCGCTCCCGCAATATGGAACAGCAGGGTCTTGATCAGGTCATCGGGGATGGCGTATTCGGGCTCCGAACCATCATCGCTGGATTCGCAATGCTCGGCGAGGATGCCGAGATAACGCCCGAGCTCCCGGTCCACGCGCCCAATCAGGCGGCGAATGTCGGTACTCGCCTCCAGTCCCTGATCGGCGAGTGACTCCAGGATGCCGCCGGCAATCCAGAACAGGCGCCGGAGATCGCCGGGCGGGACCAGCTCCTCGATCTGGTGAGCGATGGGCTGCAGACGGGCTGCGGCCGCCATTACATCACCACGTACCAGCTCCAGGAGCTCGCGCTGGAAGCCCCGGCGGGCCTCCTGCAGGCGCCGCGCCCGCTCCTTCGGCTGCGGCGCATCGCCACCCGACCCGACCCGGTCGTCGTCCACGGCCTGAAGATCCGGCATCAAGGCCGCAACGTCCATCAGGAGGGTCGCGCCCCGCGCCGCCCGCAGCTCGTTGAGCAGCGGCACCAGGATCATCGGCGATGGCCGCTCCGTATCACCCTCCTGCTCGAGGTAGTCGGGCAGCTGCAAAGCGGCACGCAATAATGCCTCGGTCGCCTCAGGTCCAAGGGATTCCGCGCCCTGCTGCAGATCCATCACCTGCAGCATCTCGTCGCAGATCAGGACGACACTCTCGACCTGCACCATGGTCAGGGTGCCGCGAATCTGATCCAGAATCGCACGGGCCTCATCCAGACACTCGCCACAGGCGGGGTCCTCGGCATAACGACGCAGGGCGTCCTGGAGCTCGACAAAGAGCTTGTCGAGCTCGTCGCGGACCCAATTCAGTGCGCTGGGTGCCATATCCGCGGCCCGACGTCAGGCGCGCTGCTCGTTCGGGACGGTCTCCTCGGGCGACGCATCGGGCTCGGCGGGGGCCTCGCCAGGCTCGGGCAGCGTCGGATCGGGGAGCTTGAAGTCCGACACCGAGGACTGGAGTTGCGCAGACAGTTGCGCCAGATCGCCGATGGCGGCCGCGGTGGACTGGGTACCCTGGGTAGTCTCCGAGGTGATCTCGCGAATCTCCCCCATGATCGAGGTCACGTTGCGCGCCATTTCGGACTGCTGGCGTGCCGAGCTCGCGATCCCGTCGATCAGGTCCGCCAGGTCCGCGGAAACCTGCTCGATCTCGGCCAGCGCCTCGCCCGCGGCCTGGGCCATCTCGGCCCCGGACACCACGTTGGCGGTACTCTGTTCCATCGACGATACCGCCTCGCTGGTATCCGCCTGGATCGCCTTGACCAGCCCCTCGACCTGTCGGGTCGCCCCGGAGGAGCGCTCCGCGAGGCGCTGGACCTCGTCTGCCACCACCGCGAAGCCGCGGCCCGCTTCGCCCGCGGCGGAGGCCTGGATCGCTGCGTTCAACGCGAGCACGTTGGTCTGCTCGGCGATGTCGTTGATCAGCCCGATGATGTCGCCGATCTCCTGCGAGGATTCGCCCAGGCGCTTGATCCGTTTCGCGGTTTCCTGGATCTGCTCGCGAATGGTATCCATCCCCTCGATCGAGCGGCGCACTGTGGCCGCCCCCTTGGAAGCGATCTCCACCGAGTTTCGTGCTACCTGGGCCGACTGCCCGGCATCCTGCGCAACCTTGTCGACCGACTGACTCACCTCGTCGATCGCATCGTTCGCCTGCTGGATCTCGCGGGCCTGTTCCTCGGACTTCTCGGCCAGCCCCAGCACCTGCGAGCGTGTGGCGGCCGACGATTCGCTGATATCCGCGGCCACCGTATTGATGGTCGCGACCAGGGTACGCAGGTTCTCGATCGCGTAGTTCATCGAGTCCGCGATCGCTCCGGTGAAGTCCTCGGTCACGGTCGCGTTGACGGTGAGGTCCCCGTCGGCGAGGTTCATCATCTCGTCCAGCAGGCGCAGGATCGCCTGCTGGTTACGTTCGTTCTGCGCCTCGGTCTCGGCCAGCTCGCGCTTGGTATCGCGATAGAGGAAAAGGCCCATCGCGATCAGCAGCAGCAGCGCCAGAGCACCCAGGGCAAAACCGACCAGGGCGATCACGCCCGCCTGCGCGGCCTCGCGGTTCAGGGCCGCCTCCAGGTCGCCGGTGACCTCCAGCATCACTCCGGAGCGGGCCTCGACGGAGGAGGCCGCCGCATTGATCTCGAAGATCTGCGACGAGGTATCCAGGACCCCCTCGACCGCCTCGCTGAAGGCGATGAACAAGGTGGCGATCTCCTGCAGCATGCGCTGCGTCTCGGCGTCATCGACGCGTTCGACACCGAGCGGTTCGAAGCCCTCGATCAGCCCGTCGAGGACGCGCCCGTACAGCGTGGCGTCGCGTTCGAAACGTTCGATCGCGGTAGCAGCCGCCGTGCCACCCTGCAGCACCTGGTTGAGGTTGTTGGCGATCCGCTGGATCAGCATGGTCTGGCGCGAGGCCACATAGACCTGCTCGGGGGATTCGCCGATCTGGACCATGCGCCGTACCACGTCGTCGGACAGACGTGCCAGCTCCGGCGAGAAGGCCTCCACCGCCTCGGAGAATTCCGTCACCTGCTCGATATCGTCGGAACCGACGATTACGGTAGTGACATCATCGCGATACTGCGACCATTCGCGATTGACGGCAGAGAGCTCGGTGGATACCGCATCGGGCAGCGGCAACAGGCCATCGCCGCCATCACGCAGCCGTTCGACCTGGTCATCGAAGCGGTTGCGCAGCTCCGTGATATCCGAGATCGCCTGCTCGGAACCCCCGGCCGCCTCCAGCGTACCGGTGGCCAGCCGCTGCGAAAGCAGCTGCATCTCGCTCGCCAGGGCGATGCGATCGCGATACTGGCTTTGTTCGAATTCGTGATAGGTAAAGGCCACGCCCGTCGCGATCAGGGCCAGCACCAGCAGCCCCCCGAGGACGATATTGCGCAATCGGCGACTCGATCCCATACGTCATACCCCCTGTTGCAGCCCGTCGCCTCCGCTTACACAGCAGCCGCGGTCTGTTCGGTATTCGGTGCCCCGGCCAGCTCCATGCCGGCAAAGCGATTGGTGTCATTCAAGAGCAGGTCCAGATCCAGCACCGGGTGCAGCCGGTGCCCGAGATCGAACCCGCCGGTAATAAAGGGGCGAACACTGTCGGGCACCGACACTTCCAGTCGCCGTTGCGACGGGATACAGCGCCGCATGCCCTCGACCTGACTCACCAGCAGCCCGGCCATCCCGTGTCCCTGGGGTGCCACCACGACGCGCTGCCCGGTCGCGTCATGCGGCAGGGGCGAATCCAGCAGCAGCTTGCCCATGTCGAACACCGGCAGGACCAGCCCACGCAGGTTCCCCACCCCCAGCACCGCTGGATCCGCCAGTGGCACGCGCGTCAGGGACAACGGGTCGGCAACCTCGGCGATCGAATCCATGTCGACCAGAAAACGAAAATCGGCGACGCGCAGCAACACCCCGCGCCAGCCCGTGCCGATATCCCGTCGCAGTTCGCGGTTCACGCGGCGCCCTTCGCGATCGAGACTCGCGAGCAAGGCATAGGGCGTGGACCGATCGACCTTCATGGGTTCAGATACTTCCCGATGGTCTGCAGCAGATCCTTTTCGGCCACCGGTTTGGTGATGTAGTCGCGGGCACCCTGGCGCATTGCCCATACACGGTCGGTGGCCTGGTCCTTGGTGGACACCACGACCACGGGCACATGCGAGGTCTCATCGGCTTTCGACAGCTCGCGGGTGGCCTGAAAGCCGTTCAGGCCCGGCATCACCACATCCATCAGCACCAGATCCGGAACCTGCGCCCTAGCCGCGGCGACGCCTTCCTCGCCGCTTTCGGCCGTGGTCACGGCGTGGCCATGCTTCTCCAGCATGGTGCGCAGGACATGAATCTCGGTCGGTGAATCGTCAACGATCAGGATGCGGGCCATGGGTCATTCCTTGTCGGCATCTTGTGGTGCGGCGGGTTTCAGCTTCCTGCCGGGCGGGTGTACTGGCGCATCGCGCCCAGGAGGTCATCCCGGGTAAAGGGCTTGGTGAGGTAATCCTCGGACCCGACCACACGGCCCTTGGCCTTGTCGAACACGCTGTCCTTGCTCGACAGCATGATGATCGGCGTGGCCCGAAACCGCTTGTTGTTCTTGATCAGGGCGCAGGTCTGGTAGCCGTCCAGACGCGGCATCATGACATCGATGAAGATGATGTCGGGATTGGAATTGACCACCTTGGCCAGGGCCTCGAAACCATCCACGGCCGTAATCACGTCCGCACCGTGCTTTTGCAGCAAGGATTCGGCGGTGCGCCGAATGGTCTTGCTGTCATCGATGACCATGACTTTCAGCCCTTGAAACTCGGCAGCCGAGTCCGCCTCTGCCAGTGCGTTCGCCACCCTGTTCCCCCCGAAGGCTCTCTGCGCCCTCGAATCTAGCGGAAGCGCGAGTCCGTGACAAACAGCACACAATGATATTGCCGCGGCACCCCCGGCAGTGGGCAGCCTACAACGAGCACCCTGCAGACGCCCTTGATCCGGGAATCCATGAACACCCCGATGGCGTGGCATACTCGGGGCACACCGACACCCCGGAACCGCTCGTGGCGCATGACATCGCTGTCCTGATGGACCCCATCGCCAGCATCAAGCCGTGGAAAGACACGACCTTCGCCATGCTGCTCGCCGCCCAGGCCCGCGGGCATCGCCTGCACTACCTGGAACCCGGCGACCTGTGGATCGACGCGGGACGCGCCCAGGTGCGAAGTCGCCCGGTGACCGTGCGGGACCAGCGCGAGGGCTATTACACCCTGGGGCCGGAAGACGAGGGCGACGCCAGTCGTTTCGATCTCCTGCTGATGCGCAAGGACCCGCCGTTCGACCTCGAATACATCTACGCCACCTACGCCCTGGACCTCGCCGAGCGGGACGGGGTGCGCGTGGTCAACCGGCCCGGCGCCCTGCGCGATGTCAACGAGAAGGCCTTTGCCACGCATTTCGCGGACTGCGGGCCACCCACCCTGATCACCCGCGACCGCGCGCGTATCCGCGCCTTTCTCGAGCGTCAGGGCGACATCGTGGTCAAGCCGCTGGACGGCATGGGCGGGGCCTCGGTATTCCGTATCCGCGAGGGCGACCCCAACCTCTCGGTGATCCTCGAGACCATGACCGAATTCGACCAGCGCACCATCGTCGCCCAGCGCTTCCTGCCGGAATACACCGCCGGCGACAAGCGCATCATCCTGATCGGCGGCGAACCCTACGACTACGCGCTGGCGCGGATCCCGGCCGAGGGCGAGACCCGGGCGAACCTGGCCGCCGGGGGGCGCGGCGAGGCCGTACCCCTGACCGATCACGACCGCTGGATCTGTGCGCAGATCGCCCCGGAACTGAAACGCCGCGGCTTGGACTTCGTCGGCATCGACGTGATTGGCGACTACCTGACGGAGATCAACGTGACGAGCCCGACCGGCGTACGCGAGCTCGATGCCGCCTGCGGCGACGACCTCGCCGGCCAGTTCATCGACTACCTGACCCGTCCCTGACCCCGCGAGGTGATGCCCATGCCGATCCCCCTGCGCACCCGCCAGGCCCTTCTCGGGCCGATCCTGCTCGCCGCGCTGGCCCTGGCCGGATGCGACCGCGACACACCGGACACCGAGACGCTGAACTTCTTTGCCTTCGGCACGATCGTGGACATCACGCTCTACCCCGCCGGGGCCTACGACCTCGAGGCGCTGGAGTCCGAGCTGCAGGCCGAGCTGGAGATCCTGCACACCTCCTGGCATGCCTGGGAGCCCGGGTCACTCGGGCGCACCAACGAACTGCTGGCGCTGCAGGCCGAGTTCAGCGCCCCCCCGTCCGTGCTGCCGCTGATCGAGCGCGGAAAGGAGATGGAGGCGCTGAGCGACGGCCTGTTCAATCCCGCGCTGGGCAAGCTTGTCGCCGCCTGGGGATTTCACCAGGACGAGCCCGAGGGCCCGCCGCCGGACGCCGAAACCCTGGAGGCGCTGCTCGAAGACCCGCCCAGCATGCGCGACATCGAGCGCAACGGCGTGCGCCTGCGCGGCCAGCACGCGGATCTGCAGCTGGACTTCGGCGGCCTCGCCAAGGGCCTCGCCGTCGAACGCATGCTCGACCTGCTGCAGGATCAGGGCGTGGAGGCCGCGATCTTCAACGCCGGGGGTGACCTGATGAGCCTCGGGCGACCCGCGGATCGAGCCTGGCAAGTCGCGATCCGCCATCCGCAGGGCGGCATTCTCGGGAGTATCGAACTCGACGCGGCCGAGGCCCTGTTCAGCTCCGGCGACTACGAGCGCGGCTATGAATGGGAAGGTGAACACATCCACCATGTGATCGACCCGCGCACCGGACGCCCCAGTGAAGGCGTCCACGGGGCCACCGTGCTGCACAGCGACCCCGCGCTGGCCGATGCCGCCGCGACCACGCTGATGATCGCCGGCCCCGAGGAATGGCCGCACTATGCCCGCAAGATGGGCATCGAGGCCGCCCTCGTGGTACTCGATGACCGCATCGAGGCAACGCCGGCGATGGCCGAGCGCGTGCGCATGGAGGACGACCAGCCCGCGCTCGAGGAGCGCAGGCTGCCGTGACGTTATCTGGTCTGCGCTGGGGCGACGGGGTAATCGCCGCCCTGGCCAGCGGCGCGGTGGTTGCGGCCTTTGCCCTCGCCTACCTGCCGGATACCGAGGCCTCCATGCTGGTCATCACCCAGACCGGAGAACCGCCGCGGCAGGAGCCCCTGGACCGAGCCCGCGAGATCGAGATCCACGGCCCGGCCGGCATCACCCGCGTACAGATCGAGCCGGGCCGGGCCCGCTGCGCCGACTCCCCCGGCACACGCAACATCTGCGAGAACAGCGGCTGGCTGCAGCGTCACGGCGAGGTCGCGGTCAGCCTGCCCAACCGGCTGACCCTGCAGGTCCAGGGCCGCGGCCCCGGCTACGACAGTATTCACTACTAAGGGAAACACTGATCAATGTACACGCTCGCGCTGGTGCCCCAGGTTTTCCGATACAAGGCGCGTCGTGCAGCGGGTAGTGTTTCCCTGGGTACGACGTGACCGCCTCCTTCCACGACACGCTGACGCAGCGCGACCGTGCGATCGCCGCGCTGGCCGCCATCGCCATTGGGGTCCAGGTCCTGGAGGCGGCGATCCCGAGCCCGGTGCCCGGGATCAAGCCGGGACTCGCGAACATCGTGACCCTGATCGCCCTGCTAACCCTCGGCTGGCGCGCGGCGGTCGCGGTGACCCTGATCCGGGTCGTCGGCGCCGCCCTCTTGCTCGGCACACTGCTGAGCCCCACCTTCTGGCTGTCGCTGGCCGGGGCCCTGGCCGCCCTGGCCGCGCTTGGCCTGCTAAGACCGCTCGCGCCGCGACATGTCGGCGCCCTGGGCCTCGCCATCGCCGCGGCGATGGCGCACATCACCGGCCAGTTCCTGCTGGCCTGGGGCGTGATCATCCCCCACCCGAACCTGCCACTGGTGCTACCCCCACTATTGCTGGCCGCTCTGATTGCCGGCAGCGTGACCGGTATACTGGCCGCACACGTGCTCGCAGACCCCCGGATCCAGCGCCATGTCCGTCTCGCACGGCATCCTTGAACCCGAATCCCCGCAGCGTCGCGGCCAGCTGGCCCCGATGCTGTTTCTGGCCGTGGTCGCGCATGCCCTGATCATCCTCGGCATCGGCTTCGCCGTGGACCCACTGGACACGCCTTCCCGCGAGCCCCTGGACGTGACCTGGGTGACCGACCCGGACGCGCAGGCGCCAGAGCCGGAAGAGGTCGAACGCATCGCCACCGAAGACCAGGCCGCCAGCGGCGAAGGCGAGGAAGTGCAGGAGGCGCTGTCCCCGGAGGCCGAGACCGAGGGTGTCGGCGAACCGGAACCCGAGGGCGTCGAAGCCACGCTGCCAGACCCGGGGCCGCTGGTCATGGAGCCCGCCCAACCGGAACCGGAGCCGGAACCCGAGGCCGTGGAGGCCGAGACGGACGAAGCGGAACCGACTGCCCCCGAGGTCGCCGAACCGGAGCCGATCGAATCGCCCGAGGCGGAGGAGCGCCCGTCAGCCGCCGCGCTGATGAACCGGGGCCTGGACACCGCGCGCGCGGCCCCGGCCGAAGAGCGCCGAGAGTTCTCCACCCGCGCCACCCGCACCCGCTACCTCGACAGCCTCGCCGCGCGCAGCGCGCCGGAGGCCGCGTATCTGCAGGCCTGGATCAACAAGGTCGAGCGCGTGGGCAACCTGAACTACCCCGACGAGGCCCGCCGCCGGGGCCTGTCCGGCACACTGGTGCTGTCGGTGCGCCTGAACCCGGACGGCGAGCTGATGGACATCGAGATCGCCCGCAGCTCCGGCGAACCGGTGCTCGACCAGGCGGCGATGCGCATCGTGGAACTCGCCGCCCCCTATGCCCCGTTTACCGAACAGATGCGCGAGGAATACGACGAACTCGTGATCACGCGGACCTGGGCCTTCCGCCGCGACCAGATAGAGCAGATTCGCTAGGGGAACATCCGGGCCCCGGTTCCTTGCGGCATAACGGAGCAGCGTCGATACTGAGCACATGACGCAAGCCCCCTCCAGCTCGAGCGCGGCCAGCCTGCGCGATCACTTCCTGATCGCGATGCCGAGCCTGAATGATGGCTACTTCAGCCATGCGGTCACCTATATCTGCGATCACGATGCCGAAGGGGCCCTGGGGCTGGTAATCAACCAGCCAACCGAGCTTTCGCTGCGCGATCTGCTACAACACGTCGATCTCGAACCTCGCGACGAGCTGCCGGAGATCCCGGTCTACCGCGGCGGCCCGGTCCAGCCCGAGCACGGCTTCGTGCTGCATACCGGCCAGCCCGAATGGCGGGGGAGCCAACCCATTACCGACTCCATCGTGCTGACGACCTCGCGCGACATCCTGGAGGCCATCAACGAGGGCCGCGGCCCGAACCGTGTCCTCATTGCCCTGGGACACGCCGGCTGGGGACCGGGACAGCTCGAGAGCGAACTGGCCGAAAACGCCTGGCTGACCACCCGCGCCGATGCCGACATCCTGTTCGACCACCCCAGCGCCGAGCGCTGGGCCGCGGCGGCGAAGCTGATCGGCATCGACGTCAACCTGATCAGTTCCGCGCCCGGCCACGCCTGAGGCGGGCCCGGCAACGTCATGGGGCTTCTGGCCTTCGACTACGGCCGCCGACGGATCGGGATCGCGGTGGGCGAGGAGCTGACCGGTGCTGCGCGCGGGCTGCGCACGCTCAATACCGATTCACCGGAGCTCTGGCCCGTGATCGACAGCCTGGTGAGCGAGTGGGCGCCCGAGGGCTTTGTCGTCGGCTGGCCTACCCAAGCGGACGGCAAACCCACCCCGCTGGCGAAACGCATCCGCGCGTTCGGGGCCGCTCTCGAAGCGCGCTACGGCCAGCCGGTATACTGGTACGACGAGCATCTGACATCGCACCTGGCCCGCGAGCGCAGCGGGCGGGGACGCCACGACCCGGGGCTGGACGCCCACGCTGCCGCGGTCATCCTCGAAGGCTGGTTTCAGGAGAACGCATGAAGACGCCGGATGTCCCAACCCTGCTCGACAGCATGGCCGAACAGACGCGCCAGTACCTGGCCAGGCACGGCATCGACAACCCGATGGTGGTCGGTATCCACTCCGGCGGTGTCTGGATCGCCGAGCACCTGCGCGAACGCCTCGGGGTGGAGAGGCCGCTGGGCAAGCTGGATATCAGCTTCTACCGCGACGACTTCTCGCGCATCGGCATGCATCCGCAGGTCCGCCCGTCCGAGCTGCCGGAGGACCTGGACGGCGTGCATGTCCTGCTGGTGGATGACGTGCTCTACACCGGGCGCACGATCCGCGCCGCCCTGAACGAACTGTTCGACTACGGGCGTCCCGCCTCGGTCACGCTCGCCGTGCTGGTCGAGCGTGACGGGCGCGAGCTGCCGATCGCCGCCGCGATCGTCGGAGAACACATGGAACTGGGCACCCGGGAACAGATCAAGCTGCGCGGCCCCGAACCCCTGCGCCTGGAGCGCGTCACCCTCGAGACCGACGGGGACGCCGACGCATGAGCGATACCGTGGTCACCCCGGCCCTGGCCGGGGCCACCCGCCTGCCGGAGCCGGGCCCGTTGCCCAATCGCCTGCAGCTGACCGATGACGGCCAGCTGCGCCACCTGCTGACCATCGAGGGCCTCAACCGCGACCTCCTGATCGAGATCCTGGATACCGCCGAGTCGTTCGCAAACATGAACGAGAAGGCGGTGAAGAAGGTCCCGCTGCTGCGCGGCAAGACCATCGTCAACCTGTTCTTCGAGGCCAGCACCCGCACCCGCACCACCTTCGAACTGGCCGCCAAGCGCCTGTCCGCGGACGTGCTCAACATCAACATCAGCACCTCCTCGG
Organism: Thioalkalivibrio sp. ARh3; assembly: GCF_000377265.1. Lineage (NCBI taxonomy): Bacteria > Pseudomonadati > Pseudomonadota > Gammaproteobacteria > Chromatiales > Ectothiorhodospiraceae > Thioalkalivibrio > Thioalkalivibrio sp. ARh3. The sequence continues at coordinate 734,009 of NZ_KB897947.1, read as the reverse complement.
CGGTCAAGGGCGAGAGCCTGCTGGACACCCTGCGCAACCTCGAGGCGATGAACGTGGACATGTTCGTCGTGCGCCACGAAGAGAGCGGGACCGCGCATTTCATCGCCCGCCATGCTGCGCCCGGGATCAGCGTGCTGAACGCCGGCGACGGCCGCCACGCGCACCCCACCCAGGCCCTGCTGGACATGTTCACCATCCGCCGGCACAAGGGCGACTTCACCAAGCTGAAGGTCGCGATCGTCGGCGACATCCTGCACTCGCGCGTCGCGCGTTCGCAGATCCACGCGCTCAACATCCTGCAGACCGGCGAGGTGCGCGTGGTCGCGCCCTGTTCGCTGCTGCCGGCGGATGTCGATCAGCTCGGCGTGCACGTCTACAACGACCTCGACGCCGGGCTGAAGGACGTCGACGTGATCATCATGCTGCGCCTGCAGCGCGAGCGCATGGAACACGCCCATCTCCCCTCCGAGCACGAGTACTATCAGCTGTTCGGCCTGACGTCGCGCCGTCTGCAGCTCGCGCACCCCACCTGCCTGGTGATGCACCCGGGCCCGGCCAACCGCGGGGTGGAAATCGAGTCCGCGGTGGCGGACGGGCCGCACTCGGTGATCCTGCAGCAGGTGACCTACGGCATCTCGGTGCGTCAGGCCGTGATGTCCATGGTGATGGGGGCGCATCAGTCGTGAGCGTACTGATCGAGAACGTACGGATCATCGACCCGGCAGACGACTACGACGAGGTCGGGGCGCTCTGCCTGCAGGGTGCCGAGATCCTCGCGCGCGGACAGGTACCGGACGGCTTCGAGCCGCGAAGGCGCATTGACGGCACCGGGCTTTGGGTGTTCCCCGGCCTGATCGACCTGTCCGCGCGCATGCGCGAACCCGGCGAGGAGCACAAGGCCACCATCGCCAGCGAGACCCTGGCCGCCGCGCGCGGGGGCATCACCAGCGTCGTGATCCCCCCGGACACCGATCCGCCCATCGACTCGCCGGCCGAGATCGAGTTGATCGCACGCCGCGCACGGCAGGCCTGCGGGGTGCGGGTCTATACCCTGGGTGCCCTGACGCAGCGCCTGGAGGGGCAGCAGCTCGCCGAGATGGCGGCGCTGCAACAGGCGGGAGCCCGCGGCGTGAGCAACGCCCACAAACCGCTGTCCAGCCTGCTGGTGCTGCGCCGGGCCCTGGAATACGCGACCACGTTCGGCCTGACGACTGTACTGCCCGCTCAGGACCTGTCGCTGACCGGCTCGGGCTGCATGCACGAGGGCGCGGTCTCCACGCGCCTGGGCCTGTCGGGCATCCCCGAGGCGGCCGAGACCGCCGCGCTGGGTGCCATCCTGGCCCTGGTCGAACAGACCGGGGCACGCGTCCATGTCGCGCGGCTGTCGACGCGCCGCGGGGCCGAGATGATCGCCAAGGCGCGCGCCGAGGGCCTGCCGATCAGCGCCGATGTGGCTGCCCACCAGCTGTTCCTGACCGAAGTCGATGTCGCCGAGTTCGACCCGAACGGCCATGTAATCCCGCCGCTGCGTGCCCAGCGCGACCGTGACGGCCTGCGCGAAGCCGTCGCGCGCGGCGATATCAGCGCCATCTGCTCGGACCACCAGCCGCACGAGGCGGACGCCAAGCTCGGGCCGTTCGCCAGTACCGAGCCGGGCATCTCGGCCCTGGAGACCCTGCTGCCCCTGACGCTGCGCCTGGTCGAGGACGGGTTGCTGAGTCTCGGTGATGCCCTGGCACGCGTGACGTCCGGACCCGCCGAGATCCTTGGCTTCGAGCAGGGCCGGCTCGGTGCCGGCGCACGGGCCGATTTCGTGCTGTATGATCCCGCGGCGCTGCAGGAGGTCCGACAGCTGGACTGGCTGAGCACCGGACGCAACTCGCCGTTTTTCGGCTGGACCTTCTCCGGCCAGGTTCGCGAGACCTGGGTGGCGGGCCGTCCGGCCTGGACCCAGCCCACTAAGGGAAACACTGAATAATGTACACGCTCGCGTTGGCACCCCAGGTTTTCCGAGACAAGGCGCGTCGTGCAGCGGGTAGTGGTTCTACCCGCAAGCGGCGCAACGCCGGATCGGGGAACCTGGGATGCCAACCCCACAAGCCATTAAAGCAGGGGCTCGGCCGCTTTTGCGCGCGCACGGCGTTGCGGCTCCCTTGTGCAGAGTCACTGCACGGCAGTCACCGCGCCTTGTTCGCACGCAAGAGCGACTCGAGCGCGAGCGTGTACATTATCCAGTGTTTCCCTAAGGACAACGCATGACCCCCACCGACGCCGAACGCCCCCACCGCGGCACGATCTTCGAGGAGGCGGCCCGCATCCTCGATCACCAGGATGCCGGGGCCGGGCAGTGGATCCTGCGCGTCCAGGCACCGGAATGCGCGCAACGTGCCGCGCCCGGGCAGTTCGCCCATATCCAGTGCTCGCCGAACCTGCCGATGCGGCGCCCCCTGTCGATCCAGCGGGTCGACCGCGAGGCCGGGTGGGTCGAATTCCTCTACAAGGTCGTGGGCGACGGCACGCGGGCGCTGTCGCAACAGCCGGTGGGAGATTTTCTGAGTGTGCTGGGGCCGATCGGGGTCCCGTTCCGGCTGAATCCCGAACGCCCGCTGCGGCTGTTGCTCGGGGGTGGCGTCGGGATCCCGCCGATGATCTTTCTGGCCGATCACCTGCGCCGCCAGGACGAGGCGGGCCAGACCCGCGCGATCCTCGGCTCCGAGGTGCCGTTCCCGTTTCGCGCCAAGCCCTCGGAGATCCTCTGGCCAGGGCTGCCGGATGGCGCGATCGCGACCCTGCCGCTGCTGGAGGACTGGGGTGTGGCCTGCCGCCTGACCTCGAAGGCCGGCATCCCCGGCGCCCATGACGGCTTCGTGACCGATCTCGCCCGGGCCTGGCTCAACACGCTCTCGCCCGCGGAACGTGACCAGGTCGAGCTCTACGCCTGCGGCCCGCACCCGATGCTCGAGGCCTGCGCGGAACTGGCAGCGGAGTTCGACCTGCCTTGTCAGGTTTCTCTGGAGGAATTCATGGCCTGTGCGGTGGGTGGCTGCGCCGGCTGCACGGTACCGGTGCGCACGCCCGACGGGGTCGCGATGAAGCGAGTCTGCGTGGACGGCCCGGTCTTCACCGCCGCCGACGTGTTCCCGGAACCGGCCTGAGGAGCGAAACCCGGACCGAGGCCTTCACCCCGTAAAGCTCGCGGCGACGACCCGGAGTCTGAGTTGCAGGACGGAAGGTGATGCGGTTCGCTTCGCTCAGCGCATCCTACTTGTCGGGGAGTTCAAGGTCTTCCTCGGCCTCGTCGGCCGCGGCGACACCACCGCCGAAGTTCAGGCGCCATTCGAGATCGGCACGCGAGTCCGCCTTGTTCAGGGCCTCGTCCAGCATCACTCGGCCACCCTTGAACAGCTTGACGATGGCCTGATCGAAGGTCTGCATCCCCACCGAGCTGCCCTTGGCCATAATCTCCTTGATCTCGCTGATCTTCTCATCGCGGATCAGTTCGGAGATATACGGCGTGTTCACCATGATCTCCAGCGCAGCCACACGCTGGCCGTCCTTGGTCTGCAACAGGCGCTGGGCGATGATCGCGCGCAGGTTCAGTGACAGATCGGAAAGGATCTGCGAACGATTGTCTTCGGGAAAGAGATTGATCACGCGATCCAGGGCCTGGCTGGCATTGGTCGCGTGCAGGGTCGTCAGCACCAGGTGGCCTGTATCCGCATAGGTCAGCGCCGCGCGCATGGTCTCGCGGGAACGCACCTCGCCGATCATGATCACGTCCGGGGCCTCGCGCATGCCTTCCTGGAGGGCGTGATCATAGCTCGGCGTGTCAATCCCGACCTCGCGCTGCCCGACGATCGAGCGCTTGTGGGTAAAGAGAAATTCGATCGGGTCCTCGACCGTGAGGATGTGTCCGCTGGAGTGCGTATTGCGATGGTCGATCATCGAGGCCAGCGTAGTGGACTTCCCGGTCCCGGTGGCGCCAACAATCAGCACCAGCCCGTCCTGGTGCGCGACAAAATCCTGCAGTACCGGAGGCAGACCGAGCTGTTCGATGGTCGGGATGGACATGCGGATGAAGCGGATCACCATCGCGACCTCGCCGCGCTGGCGATAGACGTTCACGCGGAAGCGTCCCAGACCCTCGCGCGAGATACCAAAGTTGACCGCAGTCTCGCGCTCGAAGATCTCGGCCTGATGCGCGTTCATCATCTCGCGCGCGATGGTCTCGGCCTGACCGGGGGCGAGGGCCTTGCGCGAGATCGGCTGCAGGACCCCATCGACCTTGATGCTCGCGGGCGCGCCGGTCAGGAAGAACAGATCCGAGGCGGCCTTCTGCGCCATCAGGCTCAGGTACGGTTCGATCTGCAGCTGGCTCATCGCTGGTCTCCCGATGGGTGCGGACCGCTAGCGGACACTGTAGTCCTCGGGACGGTCGTCCACGGACAGGCCCTCGCCCTCGTCGGCCACCGCCGGTGCGCCGTCCTCCTGTGCACGCTGCGAATCGAGCTTGATACGCAGCCGCAGGTCGTTCACCGAATCGGCGTTGCGCAGGGCCTCTTCGTAGCTGATCTTGCGGGTCTCGTAGAGGTCGAACAGGGCCTGGTCAAAGGTCTGCATGCCCTGCTCGCGGGAACGCGACATCAGCTCCTTCATCTCGTGCACCGCGCCCTTCAGCATCAGGTCGGCCATCAGCGGGGAGTTGATCAGGATCTCCACCGCCGGCACGCGGCCCTCGCCGTTCTCCTGCCGCACCAGGCGCTGCGAGATCACTGCCTTGAGGTTCAGCGACAGGTCCATCAGGAGCTGCTCGCGCCGGTCCTCGGGGAAGAAGTTGATGATACGGTCCAGCGCCTGGTTAGTGCTGTTGGCATGCAGGGTGGACAGGCACAGGTGACCGGTCTCGGCAAAGGCGATCGCGTAGTCCATCGTCTCCCGATCGCGGATCTCGCCGATCAGGATCACATCCGGTGCCTGACGCAGGGTGTTCTTCAGCGCGATCTCGTAGCCCTCGGTATCCACGCCCACCTCGCGCTGGGTGATGATGCTCTTTTCGTGCTCGTGGACGAATTCGATCGGGTCCTCGATGGTCACGATGTGATCGGGGGCATTGCGATTGCGATGGCCAATCATCGCGGCCAGCGAGGTCGACTTGCCCGAGCCGGTCCCCCCCACGAAGATCACCAGCCCGCGGCGCTCCATGGTGATCTTCTCCAGCTGCGGCGGCATCTGGATGTCCTCGAACTTCGGGATCACCGAGTTGATCGTGCGCAGCACCATTCCGGGGCTGCCGCGCTGGGTGAACACGTTCACGCGAAAGCGCGACACGCCCTGCAGACCGATTGCGAAATTGCACTCCTGATGGCGCTCGTATTCCGCGGACTGCTTGTCGTTCATCAGTGCGCGCACCAGCGCCTGGGTATGCGAGGCGGTGAGCTTCTGCTCGGTCATCGGTACCACGCGGCCATCGATCTTGGCCGCCGGCGGCATGCCCACCGTAATGAACAGGTCCGAACCGCCGCGGTCCACCAGGGCGCGGAGCAGGTCGTGCATGTACTTGATCGCCTTGTCACGATCCATGGTGCTTCTCCCCTTGCCGAGGCCCCCAGGACGGGGCGCGGGCTCAGAACGAATCCGGGTTGGAGGCCTTGCGCTTGGCGTCCTCGCGGCTGATCACGCCCTGGGCCAGCATGTCCTTCAGGCACTGGTCCAGCGTCTGCATACCGGTGCCAGCGCTGGTCTGGATGGTCGAATACATCTGCGCGATCTTGTTCTCGCGGATCAGGTTCCGGATCGCCGGCGTGCCGAGCATGATCTCGTGCGCGGCGATTCGCCCGCCGCCGATCTTCTTCATCAGGGTCTGCGCGATCACCGCGCGCAGCGACTCGGACAGCATCGCCCGCACCATGTCCTTCTCGGCCGCCGGGAACACATCGACGATACGGTCGATCGTCTTGGCGGCGGAGCTGGTATGCAGGGTGCCGAAGACGAGGTGACCCGTCTCGGCCGCGGTCAGCGCCAGGCGGATGGTCTCGAGGTCACGCAGCTCGCCGACCAGGATGGTGTCCGGGTCCTCGCGCAGTGCGGAACGCAAGGCCTCGGAAAAGCCGTGGGTGTCGCGGTGGACCTCGCGCTGGTTGACCAGCGACTTCTTCGACTCGTGCACGAACTCGATCGGGTCCTCGATCGTCAGGATGTGGCCGTAGTCGTTCTCGTTGCGGTGGTTGACCATGCCCGCCAGCGTGGTCGACTTGCCCGAGCCGGTCGGGCCGGTGACCAGCACGATCCCGCGCGGATAGTTGGAGATCTCCTCGAAGATGCGCGGCGCCGCCAGTTCTTCCAGCGTGAGCACCTTGGAGGGGATGGTACGGAAAACCGCGGCCGCGCCCCGGTCCTGGTTGAACGCATTGACACGAAAACGCGCCAGCCCCGTGACCTCGAACGAGAAGTCCGTCTCCAGGAACTCCTCGTAGTCCTTGCGCTGGCGGTCGTTCATGATGTCGTAGATCAGGCCCTGGACCTCCTTGTGGTCCATGACCGGCACATTCACGCGACGCATATCGCCATCGATGCGCACCATCGGCGGCATGCCCGCCGAGATGTGCAGATCCGAGGCCCCGTTCTTGACCGCAAAGGCCAGCAGCTGCGTGATATCCATGCATCCCCCTGTACAACCGGGAACGGGCCGCCAGCCCCAGCGCCCCGCCCCGGGCGACGCCCTGCCGGGCCCCGCTGCGTGTGGCGGACACCACCCGCCTGGCGGCGGTGCCCTTACGTTTCACCGGACTATATCATAGGGCCATGAGCGCACCAGACCACGCATTCAGGGCCGTTCGCGAACGCATCGTTCGCGCCTGCGAACAGGCCGGACGCGATCCCTGCAGCGTGCGCCTTCTGGCCGTATCCAAGACACGTACGGCCGACGAGATCCGCGCGCTGCACACCCTCGGGCAAACGGCGTTCGGCGAGAACTACGTGCAGGAACTCATCGACAAGTTCGATGCCCTCGAAACCGGCCCGAACCCCCTGCGGCTCGAGTGGCACTACATCGGCGCACTGCAGAGCAACAAGACGCGCCCCGTGGCCGAACGCGCCCACTGGGTCCACACCATCGACCGCGAGCGCATTGCTCGCCGCCTGTCACAACAGCGTCCGGAACACCGGCCGCCGTTGCAGGTCTGCCTGCAGATCAATGTCTCGGGCGAGAGCCAGAAGGCGGGTGTCCCGCCGGAGGCCGCCGCCGCGCTGGCCGACACCGTCGCGAATCTGCCCGGGCTGACGCTGCGCGGCCTGATGACCCTGCCGGCCGCCGAGAGCGATCACGAGCGCCAACGCCAGCCGTTTGCCCGTCTGCGGCAGCTGAAGGACGAGCTCAATGCGCGGGGACATGACCTGGATACGCTGTCCATGGGCATGTCCGGCGATCTCGAGGCCGCGATCCTCGAGGGTGCCACCCTGGTACGCATCGGCACCGCGCTGTTCGGGCCCCGCAACAAACCCGCAACAAACCAGTAAGAACAGGAGTCCGCATGACGGAACACCGCTTCGAAGTCGGCTTTATCGGCGCCGGCAACATGGGCGAAGCCCTGCTGCAGGGCCTGATCCAGTCCGGCCACGACGCCGAGCGCATCGCCATCGCGGACAAGAGTGCCGAGCGCGTGCGCGATCTCCAGGCCCGCTACCCCGGGCTGCAGGCCGCCAGTCCCGAGGCGCTCGCCGAGGACAGCGACACGCTGGTGCTCGCGGTCAAGCCGCAGACACTGCCGGACCTGGCTCCCACGCTGCGCGAGGCCGTCACCCGCGGGCAGCCTCTGGTGATTTCGGTGGCAGCCGGCATCACCACGGCCCAGCTGGCCAGCTGGCTGGGTGACGGCACGCGTCTCGTCCGCGCAATGCCCAACACGCCGGCCCTGGTCGGCGCCGGCGTGACCGGTCTGTTTGCCGCCCCCACCGCCACCCCCGAGGACCGCGACACCGCCACCCGCCTGCTGGAGTCGGTGGGACGAGCGATCCCTGTGGCGGACGAGGAACTGATGCACGCGGTCACGGCGACCTCGGGCAGCGGCCCGGCCTATGTCTTTCTGATGATCGAGGCGATGCAGGAGGCCGCGCAGTCGCTCGGGCTGCCACCGGACACCGCGCTGGAACTGACCCTCGGTACCTTGGCGGGTGCAACCCGGCTGGCCGCCGAGAGCGACGAGCCGCCGGCGGAACTGCGCCACCGCGTGACATCGCCGGGCGGCACGACAGAGCGCGCCCTGCAGGTGCTGGAGGACGGCGACCTGCGCGGTCTCATGCGCCGCGCGATGGCGGCGGCGGCCGAACGCTCGCGCGAACTCGGACAGTAGGGGCTTCGTCCGCCGCGTTTCAGGCTGGGCCTGGTTCGGCATCTGGAGTTTACGTGCCTTCGGTCCACCGCCTGCCAAAAGTCCCGCGCTGTAGGGTGCTGTTGGTAGGGTGCTGTTGAGCGTAGCGAAACGCACCGTTCCGACGCCGGGGGAAACCCTGATGCGATTCGCTGCGCTCATCGGCATCCTACGATGGGTCTGGCGCCCGCTTGCGGGCGCGGCACGCCAGGGCCGTAGGCCGCGCGTGCCAAGATGTCCGAATACCCAGCCTCCATCCACTGGCGCGAACGTCAGAACCGCCGTTGTCTTGACCTTCATCCCCCCGTATGAAGCCCCTTGCGGAAGGGTCCTCGGGACGGAAGAGAGGCGCTGACTGTCTGAGCGAAGCCGAAGGCGTAGCGAGTTTCAGCGCCGCCGGCCCGAGGGCCCTGGAGCAAGGTCCCCGGGCGGAATCCGGGTGCCCTTCTTTGGGTACTTTCTTGGGCAAGCAAGAAAGTACCTCGCGGCGCGCTGGCGAGACAGCGCAGGCAGGCGGCAGGCCGAAGGCACGTAAACTCCAGAGGCCGAACCAGGCCCAGCCTCAACGACGCCGAGGGCCAACCAGCGCACATCAGCACCCGCTAGCTGGCGCGCGGGAGAAGGCTAGTCGTCGGGGAGGCCGAGGCGGCGCAGCCAGCGCGCCGGGTCACGAGCGCAGACCAGAAACTCGGGGTTGAGCATGCTCTCCTTCGTGTTGTAGCGAAGCTCCTGCCCATGGAGATCCGTCACATGCCCGCCCGCGGCCCTCACGACCGCGTGCGCGGCGGCGGTATCCCACTCGCTGGTCGGCCCCAGCCGCGGATAAATGTCCGCGGCCCCCTCGGCCACCATGCAGAGCTTCATCGAACTGCCCAGGCTCACCAGGTCGTGCGGCCCCAGGCGTTCCAGGACAGCCTTGAGTCGCTCGGCCCCGTGCGAACGGCTGCCGGCCACCAGCGGCCGTTCGCTGTCGATACGGTCGCGCGCCACCTCGATGGTGCGCGGGGCCTCCATGCCATCGCGCCGGATGGCGCCACCACCCGCGTGCCCCGCATAAAGACGCTGCAGGACCGGGCTCCAGACCACACCCATCAGCGGCTCGTGGTCATGGATCAGGGCAATGTTCACCGTGAACTCGCCCGTGCGCTTGACGAACTCGCGGGTACCGTCGAGGGGGTCAATCAGCCAGTAGGTCCGCCACTGCTTGCGGCGCTCGAACGGGACATCCTGCCCCTCTTCGGACAGGACGGGCCACTCCGGCGCAATGTCGCGCAGGCCCTGTGCAATCACGCGATGCGCGGCCAGGTCGGCCTCCGTCAGCGGGGAGCGGTCGTCCTTTTCGGTGACCGCAAAGCGGGTCTCGTAGATCTCGAGAATGGCGTGGCCGGCATCCTCGGCCAGGCCACCCACTTCCTGCATCAGGGCGGTCAGGGCCGCATCCCTGGGCGGTTCGTTCATCGGGGCGTCCTTGTGGTTCTACTGGTACCGGATGCGCGTACCTTGGCAGAACCCGGCTCAGGCGTCGAGAAAATCACGCACCATGTAGAGCGCCGCGATGGAGCGCGCCTCGGTGCAATCCTCGCGGGCGACCAGCTCGCCCAGCCGGTCGAGCGACCAGGGGACCACTTCGATGGCTTCCGGCTCGTCGCCCTCCGCACGCTGGGGGTAGAGCTCCTCCGCCACAATCAGGTGGGTCTCGTGCGACATGTAGCCGGGCGCGACGGTCAGCGCGCCGAGGTGGGTCAGGCGGTGACCGCCATACCCGACCTCCTCCATGATCTCGCGGTTCGCGGCCACCAGGATGTCCTCGCGGGCCTCGATCCGGCCCTTGGGCAGGCCGAGCTCGTAGCGGTGGGTACCGGCCGCGTATTCGCGGATCAGCAGCACGGTGCGATCCGGCTGGACCGGGGCGACGATGACCGCGCCGTTACCCCGGCTGATCAGGCGCTCGAAGCAGGTGCGCGCCCCGTTGCTGAACTCAAGATCCAGCTCCTCGACCTCGAACAGCCGACTGCGGGCCACCGTGCGGCGGCCCTGGACATCCGGTTTGTCTCGGCTCATCGGCAGTTCATTCAGCGTTGCGCAGGCGTACCTGGGTTCTCAGCTCGCCCTCGAACAGGGTGTCCAGGATGATGCCATGGTCGGACTCGACGACCTCGAAACCCTCCTGGGCCTCGGGCTCGGTATCTTCGAGACGCAGGTCCAGATCCCCCCAGTTTAAGGCTATGGTGACCCGCATGGGGAAGTAGCCGTCGAGGAAACGTCGCACGAAAGGCCCGTTCTCCATCTTGTAGACACCATCACCCTCGTGCTCGATCACGCGCATGCGCGCAGTGACACAGACTTCGGAGTCCTTGTGTACACCACGCAGATCGACACGGTCGCCCCGCGCCTCGGCCTGGTCGATGTTGGTGGTGGATTCGACCTGAAGGTCCTCGATTCGCTGTTCGTTGTAGGCAATGACCATGCGCCGGATCGGTGCGATGTCGTTGTGGCACTGGCGCAACTCGACCCAGCCGTCCTCGAGCGAAGACTGGCTCAGCGTGATCTGATTCTGATGATGATGAGGCACCTGCTCCGGCTCCTCGGTCAAAAACTTGATTTCCGGACTGGTCGTCTGGGTATCGTCCGGCGATACCGTATCGCCCCACAGGCTGTCATCCTCGAGCGGATCGTAATCGGGGTCGTCCGGGTCCATTGCCTGCGCCGAGAGCGGCAACAGCGCCAGGGAGACCAGCGCCAGAAGCAGGGGACCGGGGGCCATACGGGAATCAGGTACTATGGAAGCCATCGCAATTCACCTCCTTTGAGGTTCCGTTCGCTGTGGACCCCAAAAACCCCGAAAAAAATCCGAATCCGCAGGAATCTTCGGTGCATGTCGACTGGTCGCGCATCGATACGGTGCTGTTCGACATGGACGGCACACTGCTGGATCTGCACTTCGACAACCGCTTCTGGCGCGAGCTGATCCCTGCCGAGTACATCCGCTGCCAGCCGGATGACCCGGAATGCGCCCGCCGGCGTCTGGAAGACGAGATGCAGCGCGTGCGCGGCAAGCTCGAATGGTACTGCGTGGACCACTGGACCCGGTTCACCGGCCTGGACGTACTGGGACTGAAGCGTGAACTGGCGCACCACGTCACGGTCAAGCCGCATGCCGAGGCGCTGCTGGACACACTCTCCCGCGCCGGCCGCCGGCGTGTCCTGGTGACCAACGCCCATCCGAAGGTCTACAACTTCAAGCACCAGCTCACGCGAATCGGGGACCACCTGGACACGATCGTCTCCGCGCACGATCTCGAGTGCGCGAAGGAAGACACCGACTTCTGGGAGCGCCTGCAGCGTGTCGCTCCCTACGATCCGGCCCGCACCCTGCTGGTCGACGACAACCTGCTGGCCCTGGCCAGCGCAGCCCGGCAGGGGCTGACCGAGCTGCGCGGCATGCGCTACCCGGACGAACGCGGGGAGCCGATGGACTCGCGGGATTTCCTGCTGCTGGAATCACTGGCCGACCTGCTACCCGGGCTGCCGGGCGGGCAACGCCCCGCTACTTGACCGGGGTCGGCAGGTTGCGGATCAGATCCAGGCGGATCCGTACGTCACGCCCCTCGCACTCGCCGTCCAGCCAGTGATACCCGTCCGCCTCGCGCACCTCGCGCGGGGTCACCTTGCCCCGCTAGGGAAACACTGATCAATGCGCACACTCGCGTTGGCACCCCAGGTTTTCCGAGACAAGGCGCGGTGCGCAGCCGGTAGTGGTTCTACCGGCAAGGGCCGCAACGCAGGATCGGGGAACCTGGGGTGCCAACCCCGAAGGGGCTCGGCCGCTTTTGCGCGCGCACGGCGTTGCGGCTCCTTTGTGCAGAGTGACTGCACGGCAGTCACCGCGCCTTGTTCGCACGCAAAAGCGACTCGAGCGCGAGTGTGCACATTGATCAGTGTTTCCCTCGGCCTGACTGGAGTCAGGCTCGGCCCAGTTCAGCTGCAGGGTCTCGCCCGTGAAAATGGCGATCTCCAGGCGCTCG